>JAGTRL010000007.1 GCA_018261815.1 Pseudomonadota bacterium | reverse complement strand
GGCAGTCAGCCGCGCCTCGTCGGCATCGCAGCCTGCGGCCAGCCAGAGTTCTTCGACCCAGCGCCGCAGCGCTGCCGTGGGGATGTGTTTGTCAGCCATGCGGTGATTGTGGCCGTCGGCCAGCGCCGCCGCAGCTAGGGCTGCACCCCAGCCGAGCGCAGCACGCGCTCGCGCAGCCACCTATGCGCTGGCTCGGTGTCGTGTCGCATGTGCCACAGCATGTTGACCTGCATCGCGCCCAGGTCGAAGGGCAGCTCGCGCACCAGCAGCTGCCCCTCGTGCCCGGTGGCCGGCAGGAAGGCCAGCGGTAGCACGCTCAACAGGTCGGACTGCGTCACCACCTGGCCGGCGGTGAAGTACTGGTTGACGCTCATCACCACCCGGCGCTGCCGGCCCAGCGCGGTGAGCGCCTGGTCCACGTAGCCCTGAGAGCGGCCGGTGGCGCTGGCCAGCAGGTGGTGGGCGGCGCAGTAGGCGTCCAGCGTCAGCGGCCGCTCGGCCAGCGGGTGGCCGCGGCGCATGACGCAGACATAGCGGGTGTCGTACAGCCGGGCATGGCGCAGCGTGGCGTGGCGCCCGGCGGCCAGTAGCGCGGTGACGGTTTCGGGAAAGTGGCCCAACGCCAGGTCCACCTCGCCCTGCTGGATCATGCGGCGCGGCTCATGGGTGGTGAGCGGCAGCACGCGCAGGTTGCACAGCGCCTGCTCGCGCTCGATCACCGCCACCAGCGCGGGCGCCAACAGCGCGGCGGTGGCGTCGGTCATGGCCAGCCGGAAGTTGACGGCCTGGGTCTGCGGGTCGAACTCGCCGGGCGCCAGCGCCAGCTGCAGCGCGGCCAGCGCGCTGCGCACCTGCGGCCACAAGGCCTCGGCCCGCGGAGAGGGCGTCATGCCGAAAGCGTTGCGCACGAACAGCACTTCGCCGACGGCCTCGTTCAGGCGCTTCAGGGCATGGCTCGCGGCTGGCTGAGTGATCGCTAACACCTCGGCAGCACGTGTCAGGCTGCCCTCGGACATCAATGCATCGAAGACACGAAGCAGGTTCAGGTCGAGTGTGCGGAAGTTCACGAAGACCTCAAGATATCAATCTTATAAATATCTTACATGCTGAGATTTCATTGGATAAGTATAAGGGTTAACCCGATATTTGATGCATCGGCGGAGTCGCCGGAGCAACGCCCGCAAGGCGAGGAGTGAGTCCACATGACTGCCATCAGAAATTTTCCGGACGCGCCGCTGGCGCGTCGCCACGCCAAGCCGATCGAATGGAAGGTGCCGCCGATTGCCACGACGGTCTGGAATGCCCTGTATCGCTACGGCCAGTTGCGTGCCGCCAGGGAGCTGGAAGTTTTGGCCGACCGCCGCGCGCTGGGTGATCCGGTGTTGGCCCGCCAGTTGCGGGCCGCTGCCGCCGAATGTCGCCAGGGCACGAAGTACACGCCCACTCAACGCTGAAAGGAGCCGGTCATGACCACCATCCATCTGCAGGTTGCGCCGCGCGTCGGCCCGGCCATCCCCCGCGGTTCACGCTACGCAGCCCTGGCCTTCATCGTGCTGTGGCGCGCCCTGGCCGACCTCGGCCGCAGCGCCAAGCCGCGGGGCAAGAGCCCCGCACAGGAGGCACAGGAGGTGCGCGAACTGGCTTGGTCCTACCGCGAGACCGACCCGGGTTTCGCCGCCGACCTGGCCGCCGCGGCCGACCGCCACGAGCAGTTGCACGGCATGGCCTGAACGCGGCGCACGCTAGCCGGCGCAGCGCTCGAACTCGGCGCCAGGCAGCGCTGGCGGCGCGTCGCCGCTGTCCGTGACGCGCAGGCGCGCGCCGTCGATGGCGGCCGCGAAGCCTCCCACGCCGCGCAGGTGGACGCCGTCAATGCGCCCGACCACAAGCCGGGTCATGTTTCCTGCCGACAGCGTGGCGCCGAAGGTCTGGTACTTCTGTGTCAGTCGCAGCCTTGCGCCTCGGTTCGGCCCAGTGCCGCACCAGACGCCCTCGGCCTGGGCCGGCACCACCCACAGGTGCAGCCGGCTGCGCTTGTCGCGGCCCACCGGCTTGTCGGGTGCGTCCACGGTGAGGCTGCGGTCGGGCCGCCAGTCGCCCATGTCCCAGTCGTGCGAGACGATGCGCGTGCCCGGGCGCAGTGCCAGCAGGTCGGGGCGAAGCTGCAGGTTCACCTCCTGCAGCAGGTACATCGTGATGACCGTGGCCTGCGACAGGTCGGTCTTGAACAGGTCCTGCGCGGCAAAAGTGGCGCGGTCGGCCACGCCGGCCTGTGCGGCATGGCGGCGGCTGCGTTCTACCAGTTCGGGCACGATCTCCACGCCCAGCCCGCGCGCGCCGAAGCGCCGCGCCGCCAGGATGACGATGCGCCCGTCACCGGAGCCGAGGTCGAGCACGAAATCCTGCGGCCCCACCTGGGCCAGCTCCAGCATCGCCAGCGTGACGTTGTCGGGGGTGACGACGAAAGGCACCTCGTCCTGGGCACGCAGTGCCGCAGGCGCCGCCAGGCACAGCGCCAGCGCCGCCAGCGCGGCGCGCCGGATCTCGAGCAAATGTGGCTTTGCCACGTTGCTTGATCCCCCGCGGGGGGCGAGCCGGGCTGGCCCAGGCCTGGGGGCGCTCAAATGCAGCGGCCGCCGTCGACCTCCATGGCCACACCGGTGATCATCGAGGCCTCGTCGCTGCACAGGAAGCAGGCCGCGTTGCCCAGGTCCTCGGGCTGCGAGAAGCGGCCGATCGGGATGGTGGACAGGAACTTCGCGCGCATCTCCGGCGTGTCCTCGCCCATGAACGTCTTGAGCAGCGGCGTCTCACCGGCCACCGGGTTGAGCGCGACGACGCGGATGCCGAAGGGCGCCAGCTCCACCGCCAGCGCGCGCGTGGCGGTGATGACCCAGCCCTTGCTGGCGTTGTACCAGCTCAGCCGCGGCCGCGGGCTCACACCGGCCGTGCTGGCCATGTTGAGGATGACGCCGCGCTGACGTACCTTGAAGCGTGGCACCACCACCTTGGCGGCCAGGTAGATGGCCTTCATGTTGACCGCAACGATGCGGTCGAAGTCGTCCTCGCTCACGTCCTCGGTCGGCGTGGGGACGTGCGACACGCCGGCGTTGTTCACCAGGATGTCCAGCGGACCGAAGCTCGCCTCGGCGGCATCGATCATGGCCAGCGTGTCTTCCTTGCGGCTGACGTCGGCCTGGAAGGCGGCGGCACTCGGCCCCAGGGCCTTCGCCACGCGCTGCGCGCCCTCGAGATTGCGGTCCACGACCAGCACCTTGGCACCTTCGGCCACGAACTTCTTGACGATGCCCTCGCCGAAACCGGAGCCGCCACCGGTGACCAGGGCCACCTTGTCCTTGAGTCTCATGTCGTTTCCTTCAACCGTGATGGATGGCGACGGTCTTCAGCGTCGAAAAGCCGTACAGCGCCTCGAAGCCCTTTTCGCGGCCATGGCCCGAGGCCTTGACGCCGCCAAAGGGCAGCTCGATGCCGCCGCCGGCACCGTAGTTGTTGACGAAGACCTGCCCACACTTGAGCTTGCGCGCCATGCGCAGCGCTCGGCCGCCGTCGCGCGTCCACACGCCGGCCACCAGGCCGAACGCGGTGCCGTTGGCGATGCGCAGGCCTTCAGCCTCGCCTTCGAAGGGGATGACCACCTGCACCGGGCCGAAGATCTCTTCCTGCGCCAGCCGGTGCGTGGCCGGCACGTCGGCCACCAGTGTGGGGCGCACGAAATAGCCGCCGGTGCTAAGGCCTTCGGCCAGCGCGGCCTCGGCCACGATGTTCAGCCCGCCCTGGCGGGCCAGCGCCAGGTAGCCTTCGATGACGTCGCGCTGCCGTGCCGAGATCACCGGGCCCACGTCCAGATCGCTCAACGCCGCGCCGACGCGCAGGGCACGGTAGCGTGTGGCCATGCGCGCCACCACGTCGTCGAAGATGCTGCGCTCGACCAGGATGCGCGACGCGGCCGAGCAGGTCTGCCCGGCGTTCTGGATGCCGGCGTTCACCAGGAAGGGCAGCGCGGCGTCCAGGTCGGCATCGGCAAAGACGAGCTGCGGGCTCTTGCCACCCAGTTCCAGCGTCACCGGCACGGTGTGCTTCGCCGCGGCGGCCTGGATCATCGAACCGACGCTGACCGATCCGGTGAAGGACAGGTGCTGCACGCCGGCATGGCCGGACAGCCCTGCGCCGGCCTCCTCCCCCAGCCCGGGCACGACGTTCAGCGCGCCGGCCGGCAGGCCGGCTTCGTCGGCGATGCGCGCGAAGGCCAGCGCGCTGAGGCAGGCTTCCTCGGCGGGCTTGAGCACGCAGGCATTGCCCATGGCAAGCGCCGCACCGACCGAGCGGCCGATGATCTGCATCGGGTAGTTCCAGGGCACGATGTGGCCGGTGACGCCGTGCGGCTCGCGCAGTGTCAGCGCGGTGTAGCCGTTGGCAAAGGGGATGGTCTCGCCCATCACCTTGTCGGCCGCGCCGCCGTAGAACTCCAGGTAGCGGGCCAGCGCCAGCGCGTCGGCGCGGCCCTGCTTCAGCGGCTTGCCCACGTCCAGCGCCTCCAACCGCGCCAGCTCGTCGGCCTGCTCCAGCACCTTGGCCGACATGCGGTGCAGCACGCGCCCGCGCTCGGCGGCCGTGAGCTGCCCCCAGGGGCCGTCGAGCGCGGCCTGGGCCGCGGCCACGGCGGCGTCGATGTCGGCTGCCGTGCCGCGCGCGATCTGCGCCAGCAGGCTGCCGTCGGAGGGGTTGAACAGCGGCAGCGTCTCGCCGCTGGCGCAGGGCCGCCACAGGCCGGCGATGAACACGCCGCTGGTGTCGAAGGGGATGTGGGACATGGCTGCAACTCCTTGCCGGCAAGGCCGTAGGGCATCATAGATTGCCGTGCGCCCACCGTGCCGTCCCCCAACGGCGCCAGCGCAGGGCGTTGCCCGCAGGTCATCGAATGTCTCTGTTTCTGCTGAAGCGCTTTGCCACCTTCATGGTCACGCTGGCCGTGGCGTCGATGGTGGTGTTCGCCGTGCTGGAGCTGCTGCCCGGCGATGCGGCACAGATCATCCTGGGCGAGAGCGCCACGCCGGAGTCGCTGGCCACGCTGCAGGCCAAACTGGGCCTGGACCGGCCGCACCACCAGCGCTATGGCGAATGGATCGGCGGCCTGCTGCAAGGACGCACGGCGATGAGCATTTCCTACGACACGCCCACCGGCGAGCTGATCGCCGAGCGGCTGCGCGTGACGCTGCCGCTGGCGGCGATTTCGATGGTGCTGACGGTGGGGGTGGCGCTGGTGCTGGGCGTGTATGCGGCCTCGCGCCACAACCGGCTGGGCGACGTCAGCGTCATGGCCGCCAGCCAGCTGGGCATCGCCATTCCGAGCTTCTGGTTCGCGATCCTGCTGATCCTGCTGTTTGCGGTGAAGCTGCAATGGGTCAGCGCCGGCGGCTTCCCCGGTTGGAGCGAGGACGACGGTGGCGGCCTGTGGGAAGGCCTGAAGTCGCTGTTGCTGCCGGCGGTGGCGCTGGCCGTGGTGCAGGCCTCGGTGCTGGCGCGTTGGACACGCTCGGCGGTGTTGGAGGTGATGCGCGAGGACTTCGTGCGCACCGCACGCGCCAAGGGCCTGACGCGGCGTCAGGCGCTGTGGGGCCATGTGCTGCGCAACGCCATGATCCCGGTGCTGACCATCATGGGGCTGCAGTTCGCCTTCCTGATCAGCGGCACGGTGGTGGTGGAGCAGGTGTTCGTGCTGCCCGGCGTGGGCCGGCTGGTGTTCCAGGCCATCGCCAACCGCGACCTGGTGGTGGTGCGCGACGTGGTCCTGCTGCTGGTGGCCATGGTGGTGGCCGTCAACTTCGTCGTCGACGTGCTCTATGCGGTGGTCGACCCGCGCCTGAAAACCAGCGACGCATGAGCGCCAAGGCAAGCTTCTGGTCGCGCGCGCGGCGCAATCCGAGCTTCATGCTCGGCAGCGTGCTGACCGCGCTGTTCGTGGCCAGCGCGCTGCTGTCGCTGGTCTGGACGCCGTGGCCGGCCACCGAGATCGACATCCCCAACAAACTGGCGCCGCCCAGCGCCGCGCACTGGCTGGGCACGGACAGCCTGGGCCGCGACATCGTCTCGCAGCTGCTGGTGGGCGCGCGCACCTCGATCCTGGTCGGCGTGGTGGCGGTGCTGATCGGCCTGGTCCTCGGCGTGGCCGCCGGCGCGCTGGCCTCGGCGCGGCGCGGCTGGGTCGAGGAGGGGGTGATGCGCCTGTCCGACTTCACCTTCGCCTTCCCGGCGCTGCTGTCGGCCATCATGCTCGGCGCGATCTACGGGCCGGGGCTGATGACCGGCATCGTCGCCATCGGCGTGTTCAATATCCCGGTGTTCGCGCGCACCACGCGCGCCGCGGCCAATGCGGTGTGGGCGCGCGAGTACGTGCTGGCGGCGCGTGCCGCGGGCCTGGGGCCGTGGCGCATCAGCGTCGACCATGTGCTGCCCAACATCGCCAGCGTGTTGATCGTGCAGGCCACGGTGCAGTTCGCCACCGCCATCATTGCCGAGGCCGCACTCAGCTATCTGGGCCTGGGCACGCAGCCGCCGATGCCCAGCTGGGGCCGCATGCTGAACGAGGCGCAGACGCAGATGTTCCAGGCGCCGCAACTGGCCATCTACCCCGGCGCGGCCATCGCGCTGGCGGTGCTCGGCCTGAACCTGATGGGCGACGGCCTGCGCGACCTGCTCGACCCGAAGCTGGCGCGCAAGCGCTAGCGGCACTGCGCCGCCAACGCTTGAGCGGCATCAATTCGCGGCCGGCAACGCCACGCGATAGTCACCCAGCGCCCTGCGGCGCAGGAGACAAGCATGTTTGCCGGAGATCGTGACATCGACGTGGCCGTGGCCGAACTGGCCGCCACGCTGCCCACCCCGCTGCAGCCGCTGGCGCGTGTGGCCTTCGACTACCGCTGGTGCTGGGCCGCCGACGGCGCGGCCACCTTCGCGGCCATCGACCCCGGGCATTGGGCCCGCTGTGGCGCCAACCCGCGCCGGCTGCTCACCGAAACGCCGCCATCGCTGTTGCGCCGCGCCGCGGCCGACACGGCGCTGGTGGCCCGGATCGAGCGCCTGGCGCAGGAACTTCAGGCCGACCGCGAGCGGCCTTGGCGGACCGGCACAGCCAGCCCGCAGCATCCGGTGGCCTTTTGCTGCGCCGAGTTCGGCGTGCATGGCTCGCTGCCGATCTATTCCGGCGGCCTGGGCATCCTGGCCGGTGACATCCTGAAGGAAGCCTCCGACCTGGCGCTGCCGATGGTCGGCATCGGCCTGATGTACCGCACCGGCTACTTCCACCAGCGCATCGATGTCACCGGCCTGCAGCATGAATACTGGCTCGATGCCGACCCGGACCGCCTGCCCTGCGTCCAGGTCAGCGGCAGCGATGGGCAGCCGCTGACGGTGACCGTGCCGGTCGACAGCGAGGACGTGGTCGCGCAGGTCTGGCGTGTCGACGTGGGCCGCGTACCGCTGTACCTTCTGGATACCGACCGGCCCGAGAACAGCCAGGTCGGCCGCTGGGTCACCTCGCGCCTGTACGAAAGCAACCGCGCCATTCGGTTGGCGCAGTACGCCGTGCTCGGCGTCGGCGGTGCGCGCGCGCTGCAGGCCATGGGCATCGAGCCTGCGGTCTACCACCTGAACGAGGGCCATCCCGCGCTGGCCGTCTACGAACTGCTCGGCCAGGTGCGCGCGCGCCAGCCCGGGCTGAGCGACGACGAGGCCTGGCAGCGCGTGCGCGAGCAGGTGGTGTTCACCACCCACACGCCGGTGGCGGCAGGCAACGAGACCTATGCGCGCGACGAGGTGCTGGGCATGCTCGGCCGGCTGGCCGACGCGAGCGGGGACCGCGAAGGCTTCCTGGCACGGGGTCGGATGAATCCGGCGCAGCCTGGACAACCCTCGGGCATGACGGCGCTGGCGCTGCGCACCAGCCGCCAGGCCAATGCTGTGAGCCAACGCCACGGCGACGTGGCGCGCGGCATGTGGCAGCCGCTGTTCCCGGGGCGGGCGCGCGAAGGCGTGCCGATCACCCACGTCACCAACGGCGTGCACGTGCCCACCTGGCTGCACGGTCCGATGCGCGACCTGCTCGACCGGCATCTCGCAGCGGGCTGGATGGTGCACGCCGACGACCCGGAGACCTGGGCGCCGCTGGCCGCCGTGCCGGCCGCCGAACTGTGGGCCGCGCGCTGCGCGGCGCGTGCGCAGCTGGTCGGCATGATCACGCGCCACGCCATCGGCCACCGGCTGCGCCGCGGCGAGCCGCTGGACTACGCCTCGGCCGCACGCGACGGCTTCGACCCGGCACGCCTGACCATCGGCTTCGCGCGCCGCCTGGCCACCTACAAGCGGCTGCACCTGGTGGGCTTGATGCCCGAACGCGCGATCGCGCTGGTGGGTGGTGAGCGGCCGGTGCAGTTCGTCTTCGCGGGCAAGGCCCACCCCGACGATCACGAGGCCAAGGAGGTGGTGCAACGCCTGTTCACGCTGAAGCGCGCACCCGGTGTCGCCGGCCGTGCCGCATTCCTGGAGGACTACGACATCCCTCTGGCCGGCCGCCTGGTGGCGGGCTGCGACGTCTGGGTCAACCTGCCGCGCCCGCCGCTCGAAGCCAGCGGCACGAGTGGCATGAAATCGGTGCTCGGTGGCGGGCTGCAACTGTCGGTGCTGGACGGTTGGTGGGCCGAGGCCTATGACGGCCACAACGGTTGGGCCATCGACGGCCGCGAGGATAGCGACCACGCCGCGCAGGACTGGCGCGACGCCAACACCCTGTTCGACCTGCTGGAGCGGCAGGTGGTGCCGATGTTCCACGAGCGCGATGCCGACGGCGTGCCGCTGCGCTGGGTGGAGATGATGCGCCGCAGCCTGATGACGCACGGCCCGCGCTTCTCGGCCACGCGCATGCTGCGCGAGTACGCGCAGCGCATCTACACGCGCCACTGAGCGCCGCCGCCGCGGGCGGCGAGCTTCAGGGCTTGTACGCATGTACAAGACTGGGCGGCGCGCTTTCAATGCGTGCATGGAAATGCAGCAAGTCCCGGCTGCCGCCCCGCGGGGCGAACGGCGCCAGGCCATCCTGCTGGCGGCCGAGCGGCTGTTCGCGCAGCGCGGCTACCACGGCGTGACCATCCGCCAGATTGCCGAGCAGGCCGGCGTGCCGCTGGCGCTGGTGGGCTACTACTTCGGCCCGAAGCACGAGCTCTTCCATGCCATCTTCGAGCAGTGGCGCCATACTGTCGACGAGCGCTTGGCGCTGCTGGCGCAGGCATGCTCCGGCGCAGCCGGCGGCCACCGGCTGCGCGCCATCGTCGCTGCCTTCGTCGAGCCGGTGCTGCAGTTGCGCGCCAGCGCCGAAGGCGAGGCCTATGCGCTGCTGGTGGCGCGCGAACTGGCCTACCGCACACCCGAGGCCGAGCGCGTGCTGGGCGACTTCTTCGACCCCATGGCCCATGCCTTCATCGACGCGCTGCACGGTGCCTGCCCCGGCAGCACGCGGCCGCAGGCCGCCTGGGCCTACCAGTTCGCGCTGGGGGCGCTGATCCACCACATCAGCGACCACCGTGTGCAACGCCTGTCGCGCGGCCGCAATCCGCCCAACGACCCCCAGGCCGGCGCGCTGCTGGTCGACTTCATTGGCGCTGGCGTCGGCGCCGTGCTGCTACCCGAACCCACCCTCCAACGGAGACGTGCATGAGCAAGCGAAGCTTCCTTCGAACCCTGGGCCTGGCCACGCTGGGCCTGGCGATCTCGTCCGCTGCTACGGCGCAGCAGGTCATCAAGTTGACCGTCGCTGCGGGCCACCCGCCGGTGTTCCTGTGGGTCAAGCTCACCGAGGAGGTCTTCATATCCGAGGTGGACAAGCGCCTGGCCGCGGCCGGCGGCAAGTACAAGATCGACTGGACCAAGGCCTGGGGCGGCACGCTGCTGAAGCTGGGCACCGAATCCAAGGGCGTGGCCGATGGCGTGGCCGACATCGCCATCGTCAGCACCATCTTCGAAGCTGCCAAGTTCCCGCTGCAGAACGTCACCTACTACACGCCCTTCGGCTCCGACGACGTCGGCGTCATCAACCAGACCGTGCTCGAGCTGCAGAGGACCATTCCGGCGATGAACGATGCGTGGGCCAAGAACGGGCTGGTCTTCCTCAACGGCATGGCGCTCGATTCGTACCACATCTGGACCAAGTTCCCAGTGGCGAAGCTGGAGGACCTGCAGGGCAAGAAGCTCAGCGCGCCGGGGCCGTCGGCCAACTGGGTCAAGGGCACCGGCGCGGTGGCGGTGGCCGGCAGCCTGAACACCTACTACGAGGACATCAAGTCCGGCGTGTCCGACGGCGCCCTGGTCTTCGCCACCGGCGCCGCGGGCGCCAAGCTGCATGAGGTGGCGCCGTACATCACCAAGGTCAACTTCGGTGCGATGTTCGCCGGCGGCCTGGTGATCAACAAGAGCGTCTTCGACAAGCTGCCGCCCGAGGTGCAGAAGGCCCTGCGCGAAGCCGCCGACGTGTGGGCACAGGAGTACGTCAAGCGCCAGGGCGCGGCGGTGGCCACGGTGCTGCAGAACATGACGGCGGCCGGCGCCAAAATCAGCGAGTTGAGCCCGGCCGAACGCAAACGCTGGGCCGATGCGCTGGGCCCGGTGGCCAAGACCTGGGCCGCCGACGTCAATGGCAAGGGCGGCCCTGGCGACCAGGTGCTGAAGGCGTACATCGAGGCGCTGAAGAAGGCCGGCACAACGTTGCCGCGCGACTGGTCCAACTGACGTGGCACCCCCCCGCAGCGCCTTCGGCGCTTCCCCCCAGGGGGGCGCCGCCAGCGGCCCGGCGGAGCCGGTTCCGCGGCGTCCGGTCGATGGCGCTGGGCGCCGCTTCGCCGGATTGGTGGCCTGATGCCGCCGCCGGCCGATTCCTACGGCTTGCCGCTGCCCTTCGGCCTGCACCGGCTGATCCGCGGGCTCAATGCGCTGGGCACGCTGTGGATCGTGGCGCTGATGCTGCTGATCAACAGCGACGTGCTCGGCCGCAACCTGCTCGGTGCGCCGGTGCGCGGTGTCACCGAGCTGGTGTCGCTGTCGATCGTCGGCATCGTCTTCCTGCAGCTGGCCGACACGCTGCACAGCGGCCGCTTCACCCGCGCCGAGGTGCTGCTCGATCGCCTCGAGCGCAGCCGCCCGGCGGGCGCGGCGCTGCTGCAGGCCGCCTTCCACGGCGTGGGCGCGCTGCTCATGGCGGTCATCCTGTGGGCCGCCTGGGCGCCGTTGGTCGAATCGGTGCGCATCCGCGAGTACGTCGGCGCCATCGGCGACTTCACCGCGCCGGTGTGGCCGGTGCGGCTGATCATGCTGGTGGGACTGGGCGTCACGCTGCTGACCTTCGCGCTGCTGGCCCTGGCCGACCTGCGGCGCGCGCGCGCCTTGCGCCGGGCGCTCTGAATGTCCTCCGCGCTGATCGCCTCGCTGTCGCTGGGGGCGATGCTGCTGCTCATCTGGTGCGGCATGCACGTGGCCGTGGTGCTGGCGCTGGTGTCCTTCGTCGGCGTGTGGCTGATCAAGGGCCATGTCGAGGTGGCCGCCAACCTGCTGGCCCAAGGCGCGTCGGACGCGGTGGCCAGCCACATCTTCGGTGTGGTGCCGTTGTTCGTGTTGACCGGCTTCCTGGTGGCCCGCGCCGATGTCGGCAAGGACGCCTTCGAGGTCGCCAACCAGCTGTTCCGGCGCCTGCGCGGCGGGCTGGGCGTGGCCACCGTGGCGGCCAACGCGGTGTTCGCCGCGATCACCGGCATCTCCATCGCCTCGGCTGCGGTGTTCACGCGCGTGGCCGTGCCGCAGATGCAGCGCTTCGGTTATCGCAGCAGCTTCGCCACCGGCGTGGTGGCCGGCTCGTCGGTGCTGGGCATGCTGATCCCGCCCAGCCTGCTGATGATCCTGTACGGCTTCCTGGCCAACCAGTCGGTGGGCGACATGTTCACCGCCGGCATCGTGCCCGGGCTGCTGCTGGCGCTGGCCTATGCGGCGGGCATCGTCGCGTTGGCGCACTTCCGCCCGGCCATGGTGTTCACCGACGCGCGGCCCCGGCCCGTGGACGCGCTGGCGCTGATGTCCTGGGGCAGCATGCTGATGAAGCTGCTGCCCAGCGTGGTGATGATCGTCGCCGTGCTCGGCGGACTGTACGGCGGGCTGTTCACCGCCACCGAGGCCGGCGCCGTCGGCGCGGCGCTGGCGTTGCTGATCGCGCTGGCCAAGCGCAAGCTCGACGCGAAAAGCCTGTGGAGCGTGCTCACCGAGACTGGCCACGTGACAGTGGCGGTGAGCTTCCTGATCATCTGCGCCAGCATCTACACGCGCATGCTGGCGATGTCGGGCATGCCGCAGTTCCTGGTGGAAAGCATGGCCGCGGCGGGGTTGGGCAAAACCGCGTTCATGGCGCTGTACGTGGCCGTGGTCATCGCGCTGGGCACGATCATCGATTCGTCGTCGATCATGCTGATCGTGCTGCCGCTGACGCTGCCGATCGCCGAAGCCTTCGGCATGAACCTGGTGTGGTTCGGCGTGGTCACCGTGGTGGCGGTGGAGATCGGCCTGCTGACACCGCCCTTCGGGCTGTCGGTGTTCGTCATCAAGAGCACGCTCGATGATCCGTCCGTCTCGCTGGGCGACATCTTCCGCGGCACGGCGCCGTTCACGCTGATGATGCTGGCCGTGCTGCTGTTGCTGCTGGCCTTTCCCCAGTTGAGCCTGATGCTGCTGAAGTAGGAGCCGCGCATGCCATCGAACCCTCTCGCCGGCTTTGTCGTCGACCGTTCCCGGATCGTGCACGTGGGGCACGATCTGCAGCGCCCGGAGTGCATCCTCGCCGAGCGCGACGGCACGCTGTGGTCGGCCGATGCGCGCGGCGGCGTGGTGCGCATTTCTGCCGACGGCAGCCAGCGCTTCATCGGCCAGCGTGCCAGCGCACGCTTTGCCGGGCTCAGCGCCGATGGCGGCGCCGCGATGGAAGCCAAGTACACCCAGGGCACGCTGCCCAATGGCCTGGCCTTCGCCGTCAACGGCGACATCCTCATCGCCAACTTCGGCACCGACCTGCTGGAAGTGATGTCGCGCGACGGCAGCACGCGCACGCTGCACGACCGTATCGACGGCCAGCCCATCGGCAAGGTCAACTTCGTGCTGCGCGACTCGAAACGGCGCTTGTGGATCACCGTGTCCACCCGCGTCAACCCCTGGACGCAGGCCGCCGCGCGCCGGGTGCGCGACGGCTACATCGCGGTGCTCGACGAGCACGGCTTGCGCGTGGTGGCCGAGGGCTTCCACTTCACCAACGAGCTGCGGCTCGATGCCAGCGAGCAGTGGCTGTACATCGTCGAGACCACGGGCCCGCAGATCAGCCGCATGCGGCTGGTCGAAGGCGCGCGCGGCGTGGGCCTCGCCGATCGTGAGGTCTTCGGCCCCGCCGACCTGGGTGGCCCGCCGGACGGCATCGCCTTCGATGCCTTCGGCAACCTGTGGTGCACGCTGGTCATGGTCGACCGGCTGATCGCACTGACGCCGCAGGGCGATGTGCTGCAGCTGCTGGACGACGGCGACCCCGAGGCCTCGCGCACGCTGATGCGCAAGATGGCCGACGGCAGCACCACGCCCGAGGACATGCTGCGCGCCCGTGGCACGCTGGCGCCCTGGCTGGCCAGCGTGACCTTCGGCGGCCCCGACCTCAAGACCGTGTACCTGGGCAGCCTGATGGGCACGACCATCCCGAGCTTCCGCTCGCCGGTGGCCGGGCTGCCGATGGTGCACTGGAACGGGACACGCTGAACCCAACCCCCCATTGCCCACAAGGAGCCCGCCATGACACGCAAGTTCGTCGACCTGTCGATCTACCTGGAAAACGACGTGCTGAGTGACCCGCCGGCCTTCGCGCCGAAGATCCAGTACTTCACCCACGACCACACCTTCGAGCAGATCGAGCCTTTCTTTCCCGGCTTGAAGAAGGAAGACCTGCCCGACCGCGAAGGCTGGGCGGTGGAGCTGGTCAACCTGTCCACGCACAACGGCACGCACCTGGACGCGCCGTACCACTTCCACAGCACGATGAACAAGGCGCTGGGCCACAAGGAGCGCGCCATCGCCATCCACGAAGTGCCGCTGGAGTGGTGTTTCCAGCCCGGCGTGAAGCTGGACTTCCGCCACTTCGGCGATGGCTACGTGGTCACCGCGGCCGACGTCGAGGCCGAGCTGACGCGCATCGGCCACACGCTGCAGCCGCTGGAGATCGTGGTGGTGAACACCCGCGCCGGCTCGCGCTACGGCAACCCGGACTACGTAAGCTCCGGCTGCGGCATGGGCTACGAGGCGACGATGTACCTGCTGGAGCGCGGCGTGCGCCTGACCGGCACCGACGCCTGGAGCTGGGACGCGCCCTTCGTGCACACCGCCAAGAAATACGGCGAGACGCACGACGCCTCGCTGATCTGGGAGGGCCACAAGGCCGGCCGCGACATCGGCTACTGCCACCTGGAAAAGCTGCACAACCTGGAGTCGCTGCCGGCCAGCGGCTTTTACATCAGCTGCTTCCCGCACAAGATCCGCGGCGCTTCGGCGGGCTGGACGCGGGCGGTGGCGATCTTCGACGAGCGCTTGAACGCCTGACTACGTAGGGTCGTCCATCGCGCTCTGGTGACGCTTGATGAACTCCTGGTAGGTGTCGATGCCGCGCAGCTGCAGCACGGTGTTGCGCACCGCGGCCTCGACCAGCACCGCCAGGTTGCGGCCGGCATCGACCGCGATCACCACCTTGCGCACGGGGATGTCGAGGATGTTCTCGTACAGCGGCTCGTAGGGCAGGCGCTCGAACTCGCGTTCCATCGTCTCCTTGCGCACCAGGTGCACGATCAGCCGCAGCCGCATCTTGCGGCGCACCGCGGTCTCACCGAAGATGGCCTTGATGTCGAGCAAGCCGATGCCGCGCACTTCCAGCAGGTTGAGCAGCAGGTCGGGGCAGCGGCCGTCGAGCGCGGTCTGCGACACGCGGTACAGGTCCACGGCATCGTCGGCCACCAGGCCGTGGCCGCGGCTGATCAGTTCCAGACCGAGCTCGCTCTTGCCCAGGCCGGATTCGCCAGTGATCAGCACGCCCAGGCCCAGGATGTCCATGAACACGCCGTGGCGCGTGGTGCGCTCGGCGAACAGCTGGGCCAGATAGCCGCGCACCACGTCGATCACGTGGCCGGCTGATTCGGCGGTCTGGAACAGCGGGATCTCGGCGCGGTCGCACATTGCCACCAGCCGTGGCGGCGCCGTCTCGCCGTCGGCCACGATCAGCACCGGGGGTTCGAGCGTGACGATGCGCGAGATGCGGCGCTCCTGGTCCTCGGGCGCCGAGGCCTTGAGGTAGGCCACCTCGCGGCGGCCGACGATCTGTACCCGGTAGGGATGGACGTAGTTCAGGTAGCCCACCAGGTCGGCCGGCGAGCGCGCGTCGCGTACCGCGTTGTCGTCGAAGTGCCGCTCGGGATGGGCATGGCCGGCGATCCAGTCCCAGCGCATCGCCGCGCGGTGCGCCTCAAACAATGCTTCGGCGCTGATGGTGGTGGGTTTCATCGGCAGAGCGCCTGCTGCGCCCGGTACAGGCTCAGGCGGTCGATTTCTGGGCCTGCCAGTCGGCGATGAGCTTGTGCACCGCGGCCACGTCGGGCTCGGCCATCAGGCGCTCGCGCAGTTCGCGGTCGGACAGCATCTCGGCGATTTCCGACAGGATCTCCAGGTGCCGCTGCGTGGCCGCCTCGGGTACGAGCAGGAAGATCAGCAGGCTGACGGGCTCGTCGTCCGGCGAATCGAAGCCGATCGGCGACTGCGTGCGCAGTACCGCCGCCAGCGGGTTCTTCAGGCCTTTGATGCGGCCATGCGGTATCGCCACGCCATGGCCCAGGCCGGTGGAGCCGAGGCGCTCGCGGGCGAACAGGTTGTCGGTGACCGTGCCGCGGGCAATGGCATGCTGGTTCTCGAACAGCAACCCGGCGTGCTCGAAGACGCGCTTCTTGCTGGTGGCGTCGACATCGACCAACACGTTGCTGGGCGGCAAGATGGCAGCGAGGCGGTTCATGTCGATGGATGGATCCGATGCGCCTGCTGGGACGGCGCGTATCTCGGACATGTTACAGAGCTGTGAATTATAGAAAGCGGCTTGTAGTGACGGCGCCCGCGAGGCCCCATGGATGAGGGATAAGCTCCAGTGTGCTGCGCCGCAGCAACGGTTGTGCTAACCCACGGCGCGCGCGGCGGCCGCGTTGACTTGTCGACGGCCGCTGCTTCCGAGACTAGGCGGTGCCAATGTCCAGCCGCTTGGCGGCCGTGTGGTGGTGCTGCTGGGTGCGGTCCTTGTGGCGCACCACCTGGCGATCCAGCTTGTCCATCAACTGGTCGATGGCGGCGTACAGATCCTCGTGCGACTGCTCGACAAAGATGTCGCGGCCCTTGACGTGCAACGTGACCTCGCATCGCTGCCGTCGTTCCTTCTCCTTCTGCTTTTCCACGGTGAGCAAGACGTTCACATCCACCACCTGGTCGAAATGGCGCGTGACACGTTCCAGCTTGGTGAGCACGTACTCTCGCAACGCTGATGTCACTTCAAGGTGATGTCCGCTGATCGTCAGGTTCATCAAGGCCTCCTTTGCAGGGGTGGTGGGAAAGGCGAGAAGGGGGACTTTGAGGGGTGGGGCGCCGATGCGCCCGATGTTTAAGGCCAGTGTGCTACCGAAATGCGGCGCTGACAAGTGACCCGATGTGCATCTCGCCACGCGGGCCGGAGGCCGTTGCCGGAGTGTGATAATCCCGGCTCGCAGTTTTCTAAGAGGCCTACTTGGACCAGAGTCACCCTTGGTGACCGTCCACTCCGACAGCCAGTGACCCCGCACCGACCGTGGCGCGGGGCCCGCGGGGTGAGGCGGGTCATCCCGAGCTTTCCCGCAGTCCCCATGGCGCAGGCAAGGCAGCCGCCTGAAGCCCGCCGGAGCCGCTGATGCTGAACGTGTTCACGCTGGAGAACGGCCGCCTTGCCGGACGCATCTTCCAGGAAGAAGTCGATCGCCTGGATCTGCCCGGCCAACAGCCGCCGGTGTGGGTCGACATGGAGGCGCCCACCCCCGAAGAGAAGGCCTGGGTCGCGCGCCAGTTCGGCCTGACCATCCCCGACAACATCGTCGACGACGACCTGGAGGAATCGGCGCGCTTCTACGAAGAGGACAACGGCGAGCTGCACATCCGCTCGGACTTCCTGATCGACGACGACGTCACGCCGCGCAACGTGCGCGTGGCCTTCATCCTGTGGCGCAGCATGCTGTTCTCGGTGCATGCCGAGGACCTGCCGGTATTCAGGCTGCTGCGACTTCGCGCGCGGCGCATCCCGTCGCTCATCGAAGACGCCAAGGATGTGCTGCTGAAGCTGTATGACGCCGACGCCGAGTATTCCGCCGATGCGCTGGAAGGCATCTACGACAGCCTGGAACTGGTCAGCGCCAGCGTGCTGAAGCAGGGCGTCAACGACCAGGCGGCCGGCGAGGCGCTGTCGGCCATCGCCAAAGAAGAAGACCTGAACGGCCGCATTCGCCGCAACGTGATGGACACGCGTCGCGCGGTCAGCTTCATGATGCGCAGCCGCATGCTCAATGCCGAGCAGTTCGAGGAGGCGCGGCAGATCCTGCGCGACATCGACTCGCTGGACAGCCACACCACCTTCCTGTTCGACAAGATCAACTTCCTGATGAACGCCACTGTCGGCTTCATCAACATCAACCAGAACAAGATCATCAAGATCTTCTCGGTGGCCAGCGTGGCGCTGCTGCCACCGACGCTTATCGCCAGCATCTACGGCATGAATTTCCGCTTCATGCCCGAGGTGGACTGGGCCTACGGCTACCCTTTCGCGCTGGCCTTGATGGTCACGTCGGTGGCCGCGCCGTTCATCTACTTCCGTCGCAAGGGCTGGCTGCGCTAGCGTCGTTAAACCCGGCAGCACTCGAGCACCTGTTGACACACCTTGCCGCGCTACGCTTCGGCATGACCTTGACCGGGCCCATTCCGCGTTCGTTCGGGCTGGTGATGCTGGCGACCGTCGCGCTGGCCGGCGCTTCGGCGCAAGCGCAGTTCGCGGCCGTGCCCCAACCGCAGAAGGTGGCGGCGCTGCAGCCGTCCGACGCGCCAACAGCGAAGGCCTACCGCATCGATGCGGCACGACACATCTACGGCGCCTATCCGGCTCACATCCTCAAGGGCAAGGTGCCGCCGCTGGTCTACGCGATCCTGGTCACCGAGACCGAGATCGACGCCCGCGGCAAGGTGCTCAAGGTACGCGTGCTGCGCCAGCCGGCCGCGGCGCGCGAGGTCACGCCCTGGGTGGTATCGATGATCCACCGTGCTTCGCCGCTACCGCCGCCTGCGCGCATCGGCCGCGTCAAGTTCGTGGAAGTCTGGCTGGTGGACAAGTCCGGACAGTTCCAGGTGCACTCGCTGACCGAGGGGCAAATCTAGGGTCTCAGCCGTTGGCTCGGCGCCTCAGCCAGCGCATCAGCGCGCCCAGCGCCGGCAATTTCTCGTACAGCTCCTCGGCCGCGTCCCAGTAGTCGCGGTGGTCGCAGATGCGGCCGTCGGCGGCCAGGCGCAGATGCGTGCCGCCGCGGATGCATTGTTCGTCGCGGCGAAAGCGCCGCATGCGGAACAGGAAGTCCCAGCTCAGGAAGCACTGGTCGCCATCGCAGACCGCGTCGCGGATGACGAAGCGCGGTCCGTCCAGCGCGACGAACATGTGGCGGAACACCTGCTGGATCGCCGGCACGCCCTGCACCTCGTTGAAGGGGTCCTTGAAGCGCGCGTCGGCGCGGTAAATCTCGCCCAGACGCTCGACGTTGCTGGCGCGCAGCTGCTCGAAGGCCTGGATGATGCGCTGCACGCGCGGGTCGCGCGCCTTCGCAGCGGACGCGTTCACAGGCCGGTGAGGCGGTGCACGCCGGCGAAGTACATGCGGTCGCCGATCAGGCTGGCCAGCTTCAGCGCGCGGGTGAAGCGCTTCGGGAAGTGGATCTCGAACTCGCCGCGCTCCCAGCCGCCGACCATCTGCTTGGCGGCCTCGTCGGCGCCGATCAGCGCCGGCATCTGGTAGTCGTTCTGCGCAGTGGCCGGCGTGTCCACGTAGCCCGGGTTGACCAGCGACACGCCCACGCCCTTCGGGTTCAGGTCCAGGTACAGCGTCTCGGCCAGGTTGATCAGCGCCGCCTTGGTCGGCCCGTAGCCCAGCGCGGTAGGCAGGCCGCGGTAGCCAGTGACGCTGGACACCAGGCTCAGGTGGGCCGGCTGGCCGGCGCCGGCCTGATGCAGCAGCTGCGGCAGCACGGCGGCCAGCAGGTTCAGCGCGCCGACGTAGTTGATGTTCAGCTGGCGCAGCGCCTCGTCCAGGTCAAAGGCGGTGGCGCGCATCGGCTTGAACACGCCCGCGCTGTACACCACCAGGTCGATGCGGCCGTGGCGCGCCACCACTTGAGTCGCCGCCTGCGCCAGCGACTGCCGGTCGGTGACATCCAGCGCCACCGCCTCGCTGCCCGGGTGGGCGCGCACGAAGCCTTCCAGCGCGGTGGCGGTGCGCGCCGAGACGATGACGCGAGCGCCGCGCGAATGCAGCAGCGAGGCCGTGGCCCGGCCGATGCCGGTGGACGCGCCGACCAGCCAGACGACCCGACCGGTCCAGTCGGTGATGCGCGGATTCAGGGACATGGGGAGCCGATCATTTCTTGTAGAAGGCCAGCGTGACCTCGCCGAGCCGGATGCCGAACTTGCTCATCACCGCTTTGTTGAGCATCACGCGCTCGTCCATCAGGTACATCCAGTCGTCGAACTGCACTTCGTAGACGCTGCCGCCCACCGGCAGCTTGAGCGTGTAGCGCCAGTTCAGCGCATTGCCGGCGGCACGGCCTTCGGCCACGTCCACCACATCGTCGGCGCGGCCGGTCCAGCGCCCGTTGCCTTCGTCGGTGAGACGCCAGACGCGGCGTTCGGTCTTGCCGTCGCTGTAGGTGAAGCGTTCGTCCAGCGTGCCCTGGTTGCCCGCCCAAGTGCCGGACATCTGCACCACGAAGCGCCGCGCCACCTTGCCGTCGCGGTCCGTAAACAGGCCGTGCGCGACCAACTCGCCGTTGAAGTAGGTCTTCAGGTCCAGCAGCGGCTTTTCGGCCGCGTAGTCGTCGACGGTCGGCGCCGCACAGGCGCTCAACAGCATTGCCGCGGCAGCGGCCAGGAACCAGCGTCTCATTCGGTCGATCCTTCAGGGCTGCGCATCCAGCGTGCGTACAGCAGCGCGGCGGCAATCAGTTTCAGCACGCAGGGCAGTGCGCAGTAGGCCAACGTCAGCGCGTCCAGCGCCGCAGCGTCGCGGCTGCCCGGGGCGTAGCCGAACAGGCCCAGCAGCGGCAGCGCGATGCCTGCGGCCAGCGCCAAGTTGAGCTTGGTGGCGAAGTTCCACCAGCCGAAGTACATGCCTTCGGCACGGCCCTGGTGGCCGGCTCGTCGGATCACGCCGGCCAGCAGCGCGCCGGGTAGGCTCAGGTCCGCACCCAGCGCCACGCCGCTGGCCACGCACACCGCCGCGAAGCCGAGCACGTCGCCGGCGCCCAGGCCGGCGGCCCAGGCGAAGCTGGCGATGGCCAGCAGCATGCCGGCCAGCCAGCTGCGTGCCAGGCCGAAGCGCGACACCGCGCGCAGCCACAGCGGCATCGACAAGGCGGCGGCCAGAAAGTAGCCGCCCAGGAACAGTGGCTCGAAGGCGGGGGCCTGCAGCCGGTCGCGGATGAAGAACAGCACCAGCGTGGCTGGGATCGCGCTGGCGATGCCGTTGACCAGATAGACCGTCAGCAGCCGCCGGAACGACGGATTGGCCAGCGCCAGCCGCATCGGCGCCGCCTGCGATGGCAACATGCCGGCTGGTGCGCGCGGCGCGCGACGCAACGCCGCCAGGCCCAGTGATAGCGACAGCGCCAGCACCGCGCTGGTGACGGCCGGGCCGAGTGTCGAGCTCAGCACGCTGGCCAGCAGCACGCCCACCAGCGACAGCCCCTCGCGCCAGGAGACGATGCGCGCGCGCTGCGCCGCGTCGCCGCCCAACCGGGCACCCCAGGACTGGTGCACGATGCTGAGCACGCTGTAGCTCAGGTAGCTCAAGGCCAGCGTCGCGCCGCACCAGGCGAGCAGGCCGGGCAGATCGCGCATCGGCGGAAAGAACAGCGCGAAGAAGCCAACGGCCAGCGCCAGCGCCGCAGCACCCGAAATGGCCAGCACGCGCGCGGCCGAATGCGCGAACCAGCGGTCGCAGAGGCGGCCGATCCACGGATCGACGACGGCGTCGAGCAGCCTGGCCGCCAGCAGCAAGGCGCCCAGCCAGGCCAGCGGCACGCCAAAGGCTTCGGCATAGTGGTTCGGCAGCACCACGTACAACGGCAGTGCCACGAAGGCCAGCGGCAGGCCGAGCGCACCGTAGCTCAGCCCGTCGCGCCAGCCATCGCGCCAACCGGTAGGGGCCGCTGGCGGTGGGGCCGCGGGCATGGCGGCCAGGCTGCCGTTCACGAGCTGCGGCCCTGCGTGCCGAGCAGCGCTTCGCGCAGGCGCGGCTGCGAGGTGCGCGGTGACAGCCAGATGCCGAAGAACAGCCGGGTGAACTCGGCGTCGCGCACCTCGCCGCGCGCCTGGCCGTTGACGAAGAAGCGGGCCGCTTCGCCTGGGCGCTGCACGCCGGTGATGCGGTCGCCCTTCTTCACGTCGGGGAAGATCTGCCGCATCTGCTGCAGCCAGCGCTCGGCCAGCGCCGCATCGATGCTGTCCAGACCCTGCATCTCCTTCAGCGAGCGTTCGGCGATGGCCTTGCCGTCCAGCGAGCGGGCGTATTGCAACTCCAGTGCCAACGGAGAGCCCGGCAGGTCACTCAGGCTGAAGTCGACCTCGCCCCACAGGCGGATGTCGTAGACGTGCAGGCCCAGGTAGCGCAACGTGCCTTCGCCGAGCAAGCGCGCATCGCGCAGCTCGGTCTTCAGCTCCGGCGGCAGCGCCTGCGGCGCGCGGCTGGCCAGCGCTGTGCACGGCAACGTGGCGAGCAGCAGCAGAACACTGCGGCGGGCGGGCCAGGGTGTACCAAGGCATGCACCCGTTGTGCATGACTCACCATCTACAAGCGGCCGCCGCGGATGCGGCTTCGCCGGTCTGCTGGCGGCGCCCCCTGGGGGGAGGCGCCGAAGGCGCTGCGGGGGCGTCATTTTCTTTCCAGAGTGAATTGCATGACGTCGGTGTTGCCGGTGGCGAAGGCCGCTTCGCAGTACGCCAGGTAGAACTCCCAGATGCGCATGAAGCGGCCGTCGAAGCGCAGCTGGCGCACGGCGGCTTCCTGGGCCAGGAAGCGCACGCGCCAGCGGCGCAGCGTCTCGGCGTAGTCCTCGCCGAAGCGCAGCTCGTTGACGATGCGCAGCCCTGCTGCTTCAGCCTGGTCGCGAAACGCGCTCGGGCTGGGCAGCAGCCCACCGGGGAAGATGTACTGCTGGATGAAGTCGGTGGAATCGACGTAGCGGTCGAACAGGTCGTCGCGGATGGTGATGCTCTGGATGCAGGCCCGCCCGCCCGGCTTGAGCAGCTGGTGCAGCTTGGCGAAGAAGCCGGGCCAGTACTGGCGGCCCACCGCCTCGAACATCTCGATCGAGGCCACCGCGTCGTAGGGGCCGTCGGCCAGGTCGCGGTAGTCCTGCAGCCGCAGGTCCGCCTTGTCGTCCAGGCCCTGCGCGCGCAGCCGCTCCCGTGCAAAGGCCAGCTGCTCGGTGGACAGCGTCACCCCGGTGACGCGCGCGTCACAGTGGCGTGCGGCGTATTCGGCCAGGCCACCCCAGCCGCAGCCGATTTCCAACACGCGCTGGCCCGGCTGCACGCGGCATTCGTCCAGCGCGCGCCGCACCTTGGCCCATTGCGCCTGTGGCAGGTCGCGGCTCAAGTCGCCCTCGAACCAGGCGGCCGAGTAGCTCATCGTTTCGTCCAGCCACAGCTTGTAGAACGGGTTGCCCAGGTCGTAGTGGGCATGGATGTTCTTGCGGCTGCCGCGCCTCGAGTTGCGGTTCAGCAGGTGCTTGACGCGGTACAGCAGCGAGCCCCACCAGCTGCCGTAGATGGCCGATTCCACCGCCTCGCGATTGGCAATGAAGACCTTCAGCAACTCCACCAGATCGGGCGAGCTCCAGTCCTCGGCGATAAAACACTCGGCAAAACCGATGTCGCCGCTGCGCAGCGATGCGGCGCAGACCTTCCAGTTGCGCAGCCGCATCGCGCCACGCGGTTCATGCTCGGCGCCGCTGCCGAAACGCATCTGCGTACCGTCGGGCAACTGCAGATCGAGCGTGCCGATGCGCAGCTGGCGCAGCAACCCGAAGGCGGCACGCGCGGCGGCCGGCGCGGATTCGGGAAGGGACAAGGATGGGGCGGTCGTGCTGCGGCTCATGGCGAGGGGCTCGGGGCTCGAAGGGGATCAACGCGTGACGAAGCTGTCGGGTGGTGCCGGTTTCTTCACGTAGGGCACGCGCTTGGCCCATACGCGCAAGGCCTGCCAGTGAATACGGGCGATGACGCCAAAGCTCATCATCGGCATGCCGAAGAACGCGGCGCGGGCACTGGCCGGCGTCAGCGGCGCCAGGCGGCCGGACAGGCTGGTCTGCAGCAGTGCGCCATCAGCGTCTTCATGGTCGATGCGGGCCACGCAGCGCTCGCCATCGGGCGAGGCGCTGCGCATGAAGCGGAAGCGGTAGCCACCGACGATCTGGCTGAAGGGCGAAACATGGAACACCTTGCGGGCCTGCAGGTCGTGCCCATAGGCCAGATGCTCGCCCGCGAGCAGGTAGCAGTGCCGTTCGCCGAAGGTGTTGTTGACCTCCGCCACGATCGCCGCCAGCGAGCCGTCGGCACGCTCGCAATGCCAGAAGCTGACCGGCTTGAACACATAGCCCAGCACGCGCGGATAGGTCTGCAGCCAGACCTCGCCGTCGGCATCGTGGATGCCTTCGGCGCCCAGCAACTCATCCAGCCAGGCCAGCGCGTCGCTGCGGCCGTCGCCGTGGTCGCGGTCGTGAAAGGCGAGAAGCCCGAAGCGGTTGCGCGTCAACGCGGGGCAGGGCTCGTCGCGCAGCCGGCGCATCGGCAGCATCAGGAAGTAGGTGCGGTACTCGAAGGCGTTGTCCACCGGCCGCAGCCGGCGGTGGCGCACCACGCCGGTGGCGATCTGCGCGACCGCGCGCGACGTCATGCCGCTTCCCGTTGTGCGAGTTCGCCGGCCTGGAGCCGCTCGCGCAGCGCGGCACTGACGGCCAGGCCCGACATCAGGCCGTCCTCGTGGAAGCCGTAGCGCGTCCAGGCGCCGCAGAACCAAGTGCTCGCGCGGCCCTGGATCTGCGGCAGGCGGCGCTGTGCATCGATGGCCGCAGCATCGAACACCGGATGGCTGTAGTCGTAGCCGCCGATGATCTTGTCCGTCGCGATGTGGCGGCTGGGGTTCAGCGACACCACCACCGGGGTGGTCCAGGGCAGCGGCTGAAGCCGGTTGATCAGGTAGTGCAGGCATACCGCGGACTGTTCGCGGGCGGAATCAGCCGCGCGCTCGTAGTTCCAGGCGGCCCAGGCCAGCTTGCGCCGCGGCAGCACCGTCGCGTCGGTGTGCAGCACAGCCTGGTTGGGTTGGTAGCGGATGGCGCCGAGCAGCGCGCGTTCGTCGTGGCTGGCGTCGGCCAGCAGGGCCAGGGCTTGGTCGCTGTGGCAGGCAAGCACCACCTCGTCGAAGTGTTCACTGCCGTGGTCGGTGGCGACGATTGCGCCGCCGGCCACGCGCCGCACCGTGCGCACGGGGGTGCGCAGACGCGCGTCGGGAATGCTCGCCAACATCTTCTGCACGTACACCCGCGAGCCGCCGACCACGGTGTGCCACTGCGGTCGGTCGCTCACCTGGATCAGGCCGTGGTTGTGGCAGAAGCGGATCATCGTGGCCACCGGGAAGCGCAGCATCTCGTCGGTGGGGCAGGACCAGATGCAGCCCAGCATCGGCAGCAGGTACCAATCGCGGAAGGCCTCGCCGAAGCCTTGGCGGGACAGGAAATCGCCGATCGGCTCGGCCATCGAGGCCTCGTCGCCGGACTCGGCCATGCCGGTTGCCAGCCGGTTGAAGCGCAGGATCTGAGCCAGCATGCCCAGGAAGCGCGGGCGCAGCAGGTTGCTGCGTTGCGCGAACACGGTGTTCAGATCGCAGCCGCTCCATTCGATGCCCTGCTGAGGCACTTGCACCGAAAAGCTCATTTCCGAAGGTGCAGTGGGCACCTGCAGCGCCGCGAACAGCTCCACCAGCCGAGGGTAGGTGCGGTGATTGAAGACCAAGAAGCCAGTGTCCACGCCGTGGCGCACACCGTTAAGGCGCACGTCCACCGTGTGGCTGTGGCCGCCGAAGCGCGCGTCGGCCTCGAACAGCGACACCTGGGCCTGCGGCGCCAACGCGTGCGCGACAGACAGGCCGCTGATGCCCGAGCCGATGACCGCAATGCGGCGCATGGGCTTCAGGCCCTGCCGACCACGTCGGGCGCGTGGGCAAAGGTGGGGTTCCGGATCATGTTGAGCAGAGACGACAAGTCGAAATTGAACTGATGAGTATTAATTGTGAACGCATTGGACGCTATTTGTCTCTCATGGTAATCCTTTATCCCAGTGCGGTCTGAGGCTATTGCCTGGAACTGCTGGCGGTGCGGGGCTTGTCACTCCTTGTCGCGGGGTGGGCAATGGTCCATAGAATGCGACAACTGTTGCGCAGGACCGACGATGCTCTATCCCGAACTCTTCAAGCAGCTCGAGGCCGTGCGCTGGAGCATGGATACCGACATCCCCTGGGATCGCTTCGACGCGTCGCGCTTGAGCGACGAGCAGGCGCAGACCATCAAGATGAACGCCATCACCGAGTGGGCAGCGCTGCCGGCCACCGAGATGTTCCTGCGCGACAACCGGGGCGACAGCGACTTCTCCGCGTTCATGAGCGTGTGGTTCTTCGAGGAGCAGAAGCACTCGCTGGTGCTGATGGAATACCTTCGCCGCTTCCGCCCCGAACTGGTGCCCACTGAGGAAGAGTTGCACGCGGTGCGCTTCGAGTTCGACCCGGCGCCTGCGCTGGAGACGCTGATGCTGCATTTCTGTGGGGAGATCCGGCTGAACCACTGGTACCGGCGCGCCGCCGAATGGCACACCGAGCCGGTCATCCGCCACATCTACGAAACCCTGGCCAAGGACGAAGCGCGCCATGGCGGCGCCTACCTGCGCTACATGAAGCGGGCGATGCAGCGCTTTGGCGACGAGGCGCGTGCCGCCTTTGCCAAGGTGGGCGTGCTGATGGCCAGCGCGCGGCGCACCGCGCAGGCGCTGCACCCGACCAACTTGCACGTCAACGTCAAGCTCTTTCCGCGCGACACCATCCAGAGCCGCCTGCCCGACCCGGCCTGGCTGGAACACTGGCTGGACAAGCAGATCCAGTTCGACGCGGTGTGGGAGACCAAGGTGGTCGAGCGCATCCTGCACAACATGAGTCTGCTGCTCGACCGCAGCTTCTCCAGCGTGCAGGAATTGAACCGCTACCGCAAGGAAGTCAGCGCCCGCCTGGCGCTGGCCACGCCGGCGGTTCAGCCGCAGCCGAGCTGAGGGCCGGCGGCGCGTTCGGCCTCAGGCCGCCTTCGCTTCGGCGGCCATGCGCTCGGTATCGGCCTTGCGGTCGGCGGCCACGCGCTGTGCGCTGGGCCGCTCGCCGATCAGCTTGACGTAGGCCTTCCAGTCGATGCCGGCGGTGGCCAGCAGGTCCTCGCCGAGCACGGCCTTGCTGGCCATCGCCACCAGCGGCAGGTTGACATACGCGGCGCAGTCGGCCTGGGTAAAGGTGGTGCCGGCGACGTAGGGCGAGAACTTCGCCAGCCGCTTGAAGCCGGCGATGTGCTTGGCGAGCTGCTTGCGCACTCGCTCGCGTGTTTCCTCGCTGACCGTGCCGCCGAAGAAGGCCTGCGCGTACAGCTCGCGCGCCACCAGCTCCAGGTGCAGGTCGATGAAGGTCACCAATTCGCGCACCTTGGCGGCCTCCCAAGGGTCGGTCGGTGTCAGCGGCGTCTGCGGCGACATTGCGTCCAGGAAGTCGACGATCACCTGGCTCTCGCACAGCGTGCCCTTGTCGGTACGGATGAACGGGACCTTGCCCAATGGCGAAGCCGCCAGTACCACCTCGTCCTTCGACTTGGTCATGACCCGTTCTTCGTTGAAAGGGATGCCCTTTTCGAGCAGCACCATCTTCACCTTGTTGTAGTAGTTCGATACCGAAAAGCCGCACAGTGTGATCAAGGTCGTCTCCTGGTGGTGGGGAGCGAGCAGTCTAGCCGCGCCGCGCCAGCCGCAGCGCCAGCAACGTCAGCAGCGCGCCGGCGATCGAGCCGCTGGCATGGGCCAGCGGTGCCACGGCCACGTCCAGTTCGCTGGGCGGATGGATCGCGGCGCCCCAGGGCTCCTCGACCAGCAGCTTCACGCTCTGGCCGATCAGCATCATCCAGCCGACCGTGCGCTGCGCCCCCTGGCCGCGCAGCACCAGCCAGACCGTGGTCGCGGCCACGCCGCCGTGCAGCACGCCGGACAGGCCGCCGTAGTGCAGCAGCTCCGGTTTGGCCCACAGCGCCAGATGGGTGAAGGGCCAGGACGCGATCCAGGCCCATGCCACCGGCGAGGGCACCCGCGCAGCCCAGCCATAGGCGGCCACCAGCGCGGTGGCCAGCAGGTTGGCGCCCAGGTGCATCGGCGTGAAATGCACCAGCGCCGCGCTCCACCAGCGCCAGGCCTCGGGCCAGGCGCGCTGCGGCTGCCAGTCGAGGGTGGCGCTGTCCGCCCACCAGGCCAGCACCGCGGCCAGCGCCAGGCCGGCACTGTTCAGCAACCACAGCGCGCCGGGGCGGTCGCTCAGGCCGGAAGTCTCAGTCAAAGACGGCGTGCCACAGCGCCAGCACCGCGGCGCTGTGCGCCGCCAGCAGCTGCGGCTCGAAGTGCGTCGGCTGCTCGTCCAGACGCGCCAGGTGCTGCGCACGGCGCAGCTCGCGGTAGGCGTCGGCCGCGGCGTGGCCGATGCCGACGGGCAGCAGGCCGGCGTTCTCGGCGCGCTGCAGCAGCGCGATGTTGCCGACGTTGTCGAGCAGCCCCGGCTGCGCCGCGCCCTGCGCCAGCACCAGGTACTGCACCGCGAACTCCACGTCCATCATGCCGCCCGGGCTGTGCTTGACGTCGTAGCGGCCGGCCTTCACAGGGTGCGCGGCACGGACCTTCTCGCGCATGGCACGGATCTCCTCTCGCAGCGCCGCGGCGTCGCGCGACGCGGTGATCACACCGCGGCGCACGCTTTCGAAGCGGCCGGCCAGATCGGGCGCGCCGGCACAGAAGCGAGCCCGCGTGATGGCCTGGTGTTCCCAGGTCCAGGCGGTGTTGCTGCCGCGGCCGAGCTGGTAGCGCTCGAAGGCCTCGATCGAGGTCACCAGCAGCCCCGAGCCGCCGTTCGGCCGCAGTGCGGTGTCAATGTCGAACAGCTCTCCGGCCGAGGTGCGCAGCGTCAGCCAGGTGATCAGCTTGCGCACGAAGTGGCCATAGACCTCCTGCGCGCGGTCCTTGTCGTCCTCGTCGCTGTCGTCGTAGAGGAAGACCACGTCCAGGTCGCTGCCGTAGCCCAGCTCCTTGCCGCCGAGCTTGCCGTAGGCGATGACGGCGAAGCGCGGCGCCTCGCGATGGCGCTGCTTGAGCATCGCCCAGGCCCAGCGCAGCGTGATGTCGAGCACCGCGTCGGCCAGCGCCGACAGGTCGTCGGCCACTTGCTCCACCGTCAGCTCGCGCTCCACGTCGCGCACCAGCGTGCGGAACAATTCGGCATGGTGCGCATGGCGCAGCGTGTCGAGCAGCCATTCCTCGTTGGCCTGGCCCGAGCGTTGCCACGCGTCGTGGCGCGACTGCAGGTCGGCGCTGAACACTGCGGGCTCGAAGCGGCCGTGCTGCAGCCGCTCGTCGGCCAGCTCGTCGATCACGCCGGGGTGGCGCATCAGGTACTGCATCGGCCAGCGCGCCATGCCCAGCAGCCGCAGCAGCCGCGACTGCACGGCCGGGCGCTCGACCAGCAGTGCCAGGTAGCTCTCGCGGCGCAGCAGCGGCTCGAGCCAGTCGACGAAGCGCAGCACCGCGTTGACGCTGCAGCGCCCGTCGCCCACGCATTCGGCGGCACGCTGCACCAGCCGGCCCAGGCGCAGCTTGCTTTCGTCGCGCAGTGCCACCACGCGCGGGTGCTTGGCCCACTGGCGCACGCGCTCGGCCAGTTCCTGCGGCAGCCGCTCGAGAAGTTGTTCGCTGTCCACCGGCAAGGGTCCGGCACCACAGGCAGTGCAGCCATTGCGTCCGTTGGCCGCCGCTGACGGCGTCTGGCCGTCGTGCAGCAGCGCGTCGAACTCGTTGGCCACGAACTCGCGCACCTCGCCCAGGCGGTCGAGCAGCTCGCAGGCATCGGCATGGCACGCCAGGTCCAGGCTGCGCGCGATCCAGCCGAGGTCAGCGTCGGCGGTGGGCAGCAGGTGGGTCTGCTGGTCGTCCAGATACTGGATGCGGTGCTCGACGCGGCGCAGGAAGTCGTAGCACTCGGCCAGCCGCCCTGCGGTGGCCGGCTTCATCAGCCCGCGTGCCGCCAGCCGCTGCAGGCTGCGCAGCGTGGAGCGGGTGCGGATCTCCGGGTACTGCCCACCGCGGGCCACCAGCATCAGCTGCACGATGAACTCGATCTCGCGGATGCCACCGCGCGACAGCTTGACGTCGTTGGCGCGCTCGGGCCGGCCGGCGGCGCGGCGCTGCGCCTCGTCGCGGATCTTGCGGTGCAGCTGGCGCAGGCCCTCGAACACGCCGTAGTCGAGGTAGCGGCGGTAGACGAAAGGCGTGACCAGCGAGCGCAGCGCCAGCGCACGTCCGCTGGCGACACTGGCCTGCGGCGCAACCACGCGGCTCTTCAGCCAGGCGAAGCGCTCCCATTCGCGGCCCTGCACCTGCAGGTAGTCCTCCAGCATCGGCAGGCTGCACACCGGCGGGCCAGAATTGCCGTTCGGCCGCAACGCCAGGTCGACGCGGAAGACGAAGCCGTCCTCGGTGGTCTCGCCGATCAGCGTGTACAGCTTCTTCGCCACCAGCGAGAAGTACTCGTGCGCACTCACCTGCAGCGGCCCGTCAGTCTCGCCCTCGTCCTCGTAGACATAGATCAAGTCGATGTCGGAGGACACGTTCAGCTCGCGCGCGCCGAGCTTGCCCATGCCGACGATCCAGAACTCGATGCGACGGCCCTGCGCGTCGCGCGGCACGCCATGCCGCTGCTCGGCTTCGGCCAGCGCCTGGGCCAGCGCCAGCTCCAGCGTGGCCTCGGCCAGCGCCGTCATGCCGGCCGTGACGGTGGCCAGCGGCGCAGCCTGTTCCACGTCCAGGCAGGCCAGCCGCTCCAGGCACAACTGCCGCGCCACGCGCAGCGCCGAGGGCAGCGCCCGGCCGCCGTCGCGCAAGGTCTGCACCAGGGCAGTTACCGTGGCGCCATCGATCGCCCCTGGCGGCAGCAGCGGCAGTTCGTCGGCATAGCGGCGGCGGATGCGCTGTACGAAGCGGCTGTGCGCAGCCAGCGCCGGAGCGCCCAGTGGCCCAGCGTCATGGAACAAGGGCGAACCCATGCTGCAGCGGCGAGGCGGTGTGCTAGATTGGATCGCGCAGCTTGCGGCGCTTGCCGACACGCTCTGTGCGCAACCCACAGACCCGGGCCTCGCGACACCCTGTGCGATGCGCAAATGCTCTAACGCCGAATGGTCTCACCCTTGTCTCCTGGGTCTGATGCCGCCTTGCCGCGCCGCTGGCAGTGGTTGCGCACAGCATCCAGCATGGCCACGGCCGGGGTGCTGCTGCTGTGGGGCGTGTTCCTCGCCCTGTGGCTGACGCTGCACTGGGCGATTCTGCCGCACATCGACGATTGGCGTGGGCGCGTCGAACAGCTTGCCGGCGAGGCCATCGGCCTGAAGCTGACGATCGGCTCGATCCACGTGCAGTCCAGCGGGTGGGTGCCGGCCTTCGAGCTGCGCGACCTGCGCCTTTTCGACCGCGAGGGCCGAGAGGCGCTGGTCCTGGAGCGGGTGCACACGGCGCTGGCGGTGCGGTCTCTGCTGGCGTTGACGTTGCGCTTCGAGCAGGTGCTGATCGACGGCGCGCGGCTCGAGGTGCGCCGCGACAGCTTCGGCCGCTGGCATATTGCCGGGCTCGACTGGGACGGCGGCAGCGTCGGCAGCGGCGACACACGGGCCCGCGACTGGTTCCTGCAGCAGCACGAGTTCGTGGTGCGCAATGCCGAGCTGCACTTTACCGACGAACGCAGCGGCACGGCGCCGCTGGTGCTGACCCAGCTCGACCTGGTGCTGCGCAACGGCCTGCGCCAGCACGCGCTGCGCCTGGATGCGACGCCGCCGCCGGCCTGGGGACAACGCTTCACGTTGCGTGGTCGCTTCAGGCAGCCGCTGTTGGCGCCGGCCGGCGAACTGCAGCGCTGGAGCGGCACGCTGTTCGCCGAGTTCCCGCAGGTCGATGCGGCCCAATTGCGCCGCCATCTGGCGCTGCCGGTCGAGCTGGGCGAGGGCGCCGGCGCGCTGCGCGCCTGGGTCGACTTCAGCGAGGGCATGCCGCGCAAGGCGACGCTGGATTTCGCGCTGCGCGAGGTGTCGGTGCAGCTGGGCGCGTCGCTGCAGCCGCTGGCCCTGCAACAGCTGCAGGGCCGTCTCGACGCCGAGCGCGACGCCTCCGGCATCCGCCTGCGCGCCCAAGACCTGGCCTTCCTCACCGGCGACGGCCTGGCCTGGCCGGCTGGCGACTTGAGCGTGGCCTGGCGCCAGGCGCAGGACCTGCGCGAGCCGTGGACCGCCTCGACGCCAGTCACCGGCGGCGAGGTCGCCGGCGAGCGGCTGAACCTGGATACGCTGGCCCGCATGGCCGAACGCGCGCCGCTGGGCGAGCCGCTGCGTGCGTTGGTGGCCGGGCTGGCGCCGCGCGGTACGCTCGACAGCCTGAAGGCCCGCTGGGTTGGACCCGTGGACCAGCCGGCCAGCTACCAGGTCGATGTCCGGCTCAGCGATCTGGCGCTGCAGGCGGCAGAGCTCGCAGCCGGCAGCAGCCCGGGCCGGCCAGGTCTGCGCCGCGCCACTTTGCAGCTGTCGGCCAACGAGCGCGGTGGCCAAGCCAAGCTGGCCATCAAGGATGGTGCACTGGTCTTCCCGGGCTTGTGGGAGCAGCCCGAACTGCGGGTCGACGCGCTGGAGGCGGCGCTGTCCTGGCGCATCGTCGCCGCGCCCGGCAAGCCGAGCACGATCGAAGTCAAGCTGGCCGACACGCGCATCGCCAATGCCGACCTGCAGGGCGAAGTGGAGGCCACCTGGCGCAGCGGCGCGGAAGAAGGCCGCGGCCGCGGCGCACGCTTTCCCGGCACGCTCGACCTGAGCGCCAGGCTGCAGCGTGCCCGTGCCGAAAGCGTCGCGCGCTACCTTCCGCTGGGCATCGCCGCGGAAGCGCGCCACCATGTGCGCGACGCGGTGCAGGGGGGCAGCATCAGCGCCGCGACCTTCAGGGTCAAGGGCGACCTCGCCGACTTTCCATTCCACAGCGTGCGCGAGGGCGAACTGCGCATCGCGCTGCAAGTTCGCGACTTGGTCTATGCCTACCTTCCCAGCCGCGTGGCCGAAGGCGGCCAACCGGCCTTCGTCTCGCCCTGGCCGACGGTCGATCAGGCCAGCGGCGAGATCGAATTCGACCGCCTGGCCATGCACCTGCGCCGCCTGAGCGGGCGGATGTGGGGCTACGAACTGCGTGACGTGCAAGGCGGCATCGCCGACCTCGCCGCGCCGCAGAAACTGCTGACGCTGCAGGGGCTGGGGCGCGGTCCGGCGTCCGACCTGCTGCGCTTCGTGCGTCTGGCGCCGCTGGGCCAGCGTGCCGGCGCGGCGCTCGAGTCGGTGAGCATCACAGGCCCCAGCGAGCTGAAGCTGGAGGCCAGCATCCCGCTGGCCGGCAGCCCGGCGGCCACGCTGCGCGGCAGCCTGCAGCTGGCTGGCAACGACTTGCGCGTACACCCGGAGGGGCCCCCATTGCTGGACGCGCGCGGCATGGTCGACTTCTCGCCGCAGGGCCTGGTGTTGCGCTCGCTGAACGCCCGGCTGCTGGGCGGCGACACCACGCTCGATGGCAGCGTCGGCGCCGACGGCACGCTGCGCCTCAGCGCCCAGGGCACGGTCACGGCCGAGGCGCTGCGCAGTACGGCGCAGCCGGTGGCGCTGGCGCGCCTTGGCAGCCTGCTGCGCGGTCAGACCGCCTGGCGCGGCACGCTGGCCGTGGCCGACGGCCGGCCCGATTTGCTGCTGCAGAGCAATCTGGTGGGCTTGCAGATCGACCTGCCGGCGCCGCTGGCCAAGCCGGTGGCGGCGACGCCGCTGCCGCTTCGCCTGCAGCTGTCGCCGCTGGCCGACCCGAACACAAACGCCCGCGACAGCCTGCAGTTCGAGCTGGGCGACCTGCTGAAGGCGCAGTTCCAGCGCGACCTGTCCGGGCTCGAGCCGCGGGTGCACCGGGGCAGTGTTGCTGTGCTGGACACGCTGCCGCCGTTGCCGGCCGCTGGCGTGCAAGCGGTGCTCAACCTCGGCCGGGTGGATGTCGACGCCTGGCAGGCGTTGGCCGAGCGCAGCGGCATGGCCGCGGGCCCGGCCGTTGGCGGCTATCTGCCTCAGGCCATCCAGCTGCGCGCCGACGAGCTGCGCTCCGGCACACGCTTCCTGTCGAACCTGCAGGCCACGCTGTCCAGCCAGGGCGCGGCCGCCGAACCTTGGTGGAAGGCCAACCTGAAGGCCGACCAACTGGCCGGCGACATCGAGTACCGGCCGCCGAGCGGCAGCGAGCAGGCAGGGCGCGTCACGGCGCGGCTGCAGCGGCTGTCGGTGCCGCAGTCCCAGGTGTCCGCGGTCGAGGGCCTGCTCAGCCAGCCGCCGGCCAGCGTGCCGGCGCTGGACATCAGCGTCGACGATTTCGAGCTGCGCGGGCGCAAGCTCGGCCGACTGCGAGTGGAGGCGGTGAACCGGCTGCTGCCTGGCCGCGCCGGCCAACGCGAATGGCAGCTCGACCAGCTGGACCTGAGCGCGCCCGAGGCCCAGTTCCATGCCAGCGGCCGCTGGGCCGCCGGCGGCACACGGCGCATGGCGCTGGACTTCAAGCTCGCACTTTCCGACAGCGGCGCCTTCCTCGAACGACTGGGCGTCGGCGATGCGCTGCGCGGCGGCAAGGGCGAGATGCAGGGCCAGCTGTCCTGGGCCGGCTCACCGCTGACGCTGGACTACCCCAGCATGGAAGGCACGCTGCGGCTGGATATCGATGCCGGCCAGTTCCTGCATGCCGACCCAGGCAGTGCGCGGCTGCTCGGCGTGCTCAGCCTGCAGTCGCTGCCGCGCCGGCTGTCGCTGGACTTTCGCGACCTGTTCCAGGCAGGCTTTGCCTTCGACAGCATCGAAGGCGATGTCAAGGTCACGCGCGGCGTGGCCGAGACATCCGACCTGCGCATGCTCGGCGCGCAGGCCACGGTGCTGATGCAAGGCAGCGCCGACCTGCTGAACGAGACGCAGGACCTGCGCGTGCTGATCGTGCCCAACTTCGACGCCACCGGCGCGGCGCTGGCGACGATGGTCATCAACCCGGCCATCGGCCTGGGCACTTTGTTTGCACAATGGATGCTGCGCGAGCCGTTGATCGCCGCCGGCACCAGCGAGTTGCACATCACCGGCTCCTGGGTCGACCCGAACGTGAAGCGGGTCGACCGCAACGCCGAGACACCGGCTTCGGTGCCGCCGTCGGCCCCGGCGCGTGGCGCCGTCGACCTCCCCGAGAAGAGGCCCCCAGGATGAAGATCGCCGCCTTGCAGATGGTGTCCACGCCCGACGTGGGGCGCAACCTCGACGCCGCCGGCGGCCTGATCGAGCGCGCCGCGGCCGCCGGCGCGCAACTGGTGGCGCTGCCCGAGTACTTCTGCCTGATGGGCCGGCGCGACGACGACAAGCTGGCCATTGCCGAGGCGCCGGGTGACGGCCCGATCCAGCGCTTCCTGGCGACACAGGCGCGCCGGCACGGGCTGTGGCTGATTGGCGGCACGCTGCCGCTGCGCACCGGCCGCGCCGCGCGGGTGACCAACAGCTGCCTGGTGTTTTCACCCGACGGCACGCTGGCCGCGCGCTACGACAAGATGCACCTGTTCGCCTTCGACAACGGCCGCGAGCAATACGACGAAGGCCGGGTGCTCGAAGCCGGCAGCGAGCCGGTGGCGCTGCAGGCCGGGCCGCTGCGCGTCGGCCTGAGCGTGTGCTATGACCTGCGCTTTCCCGAGCTGTACCGCGCGCTGATGCAGCCGCCCTGCGAGTTGCTGTGCGTGCCCTCGGCCTTCACCTACACGACAGGACAGGCGCACTGGGAACTGCTGCTGCGCGCCCGCGCGGTCGAGAACCAGTGCGTGGTGCTGGCGCCGGCGCAGGGCGGCACGCACGAAAACGGCCGTCGCACCTGGGGCCACAGCATGATCGTCGACCCCTGGGGCGAGGTGCTGGCGCTGCAGGCCGAAGGCGAAGGCGTGGTGCTGGCGTCGGTGGATGCGCAGCGGCTGGCCGTGGTACGCACACAGCTGCCGGCGCTGCAGCATCGGCGCCTGTAGCCGGCCCCGGTTATCCCCGATGGGCGGGCTCGACGATGTTCCGTTAAAATCGGGGATAATTGGGGATCAAGCTCATGGCCACAAAACGTTCATCTGCACCTGTCGTTTCTGAAACTGGACAGCGGCTGCGCCAAACTCAGGCCGAGTACACCGCCGCGCGGCCGTCCACCGGGCCCGGCGCCAAGCCGATGATGTCGAGCTCGAAGATGTACGTCTGCCGGCGCTGCCAGGCGAACTTCAAGACCGGCGACGGTAAGCCCGACCCGCGCCTGCCGGGCCTCGGCAAGTGCAACAAGTGCCTGGCCACGGCCATCGCCGCTTAAAGTCATTGTCAGGCGCGGCGCTGCAACGCTGCTGAAGCGATCTACCCAAGCTCCGAGCGCCGCGGCATGTCTGCACCGCGGCGCGAACAGGTGATGGCCGCCGACCGCGCGGCGAACTCCAGCACCTGCCGCATCGGTGCTGCCGCCATGTCGTGTAGCGCCTCGCGCGTCCAGACGCCGCGCTCCGCCAGGCCCGTCAGCAGCGCGGCCTGGAAGGTGTCGCCCGCGCCCACCGTGTCGACCACGGTCACTGCCACTGGGCCGATACGCAGCTGCTCGCCAGTGCGCCAGGCGCTGGCACCCTCGCCGCCGTGGGTGACGATGACGCAGCTCACGCCCCGGCCCAGCCACTCACGCGCCAGGTCCGCC
>JAGTRL010000269.1 GCA_018261815.1 Pseudomonadota bacterium | reverse complement strand
GCGTTCTCGTGGCGCAGCATTTTTTGCAGCAACGGGATCGAGAACGCGGCGGTCTTGCCAGTGCCGGTCTGTGCCGCGCCCATCACGTCGCGGCCGGCGAGCACGATGGGTATGGCCTTGGCCTGGATCGGCGTCATCGATGCATAGCCCTGGTCCGCGACGGCGCGCAGCAGCTTGGCATCGAGGGGCAGGGTATTAAAAAACAGCGGGGAGGCGGGAACCTCTTGACTGGCGGCGGTGTCGACAGGGGTGGTTTGATTCATGCAGTAGGGATTATCCCTCATGCACCATCGATTGCCCACTCAGCGCCTGAACACCAGCCAGCGGGGCGATTTGAAGCGCACGATGCGCCAGTACAGCACCACATAGCTCACACCGAACAACACGATCAGCACGGACAGCACGGCCGTGTTGTCCCAGAACAGCACTGAAGGAATGGCCGCGAACATGCACAGTAGCCAAAGATAAGGCGAGGTCATCGAGTTGCGCCGCGTCAAGGCCTTGGCACTGCGGTTGCCGACCGCCCAGCGCATGACCCGGCGGTAGATCAGTGAATGCAGGTGGATGCCATCCGGCATGCTGGGCGGCATGGCGCGCAAGAAGCGCCGCCGGTAGATGGAGAACACCGTCTCGAACACCGGGTAGATGCACAGCAGCAGCGGGAACATCGGCGACACCGTCGGGTTGCGGTGCAGCAAGAGGATACTGAGCTCAGCGATGTAGAAGCCAAGGAAATAGGCGCCTCCATCGCCGAGGAAGATGAGCCCAGCAGGGAAATTCCATACGAAGAATCCAAGTAGCGCCCCCACACCAGCCAGCGCCAGCCAAGCGATCATCAGATCGTCGACCTGGAAGCCGACGTAGCTGAGACTGAGCAGGATCAGCACGCCGCACATCGATGCCAACCCGTTGAAACCGTCGATGATGTTCACGGCATTGGCCACTCCCGTCACCACAAAGACCGACAGGGCAGCTGCACCCAACGGGAAGGACACGACCCAGTCAAGTCCGGGAATGGCGGTGCGCACGATCACGGCATCGAGCAGCCATACACCCAGGAGCGCCGACAGCGCACTCGACAATAGCCGCCGTCTCGGACTGACATCGTTGGTCAGGTCTTCGGCAAGACCGGCAACCCATGCTGGCAAGCCGCAGCCCAGAAGAACGAAGCCCGCGGCACCTATCGACCTGTCGGTGTGCCAGATCACAGTCACACCGGCCAGCATTCCGGCAACAATGCCCAGTCCTCCGATCCGCGCCGCTGGTTGGGCGTGAAACGTCTGCGGACCGCTCTGGTCCTTGTCGTTTTTAAGGTAGGCGAATGTCCTGGCTGAGCGAATAGCGACCAGTGTTGCAACCAGCGACACTGCGAATGCCACGACCAAGATCAGCATTTGAAGGATTTTATCGGGGCGGGCTGTCGTGGCCAGGTCGGAAAATGCCGCCCCGGGCTGAGTCGCTAAAATGCGGGGCCGACCATGCTAGACGATACAGTCCCATCGTCTTTTTGCGCAGCCGACGCAGAACAAGTTGGCTACAGCGCAGGCTGAAACAAATGCATTCATTCCGTACTCACCAGTCAGTCATCGGTGGCGTTGGGGCCACCCTGAAAGACTGTTTTCTTGTATCGCTGGCCGTGCTGACCCTGCTAGCCGCGGGCCATGCGGTTGGTCAAATCGATGGCACCCGCCTCGGCACCCCGATCGCCTCTGAATCTGTCCCCGGCAGAGAGGAAGCAGCTGGCAATGCCGTGCAGTTGCGCCAGCCCGGCCCCGGTGCACTGCCGACGACCCGAGATCAAGGAGCAGCGGTACGCGTGCGCGACGTCGATCCGATCGATCTGCGCGCTCTCGAATCGGTGCTCCCCGAGCCCAGCGAGTTCGAAGAGTACGTGAACAGGCTAGCGTTTCCGAACGAAGTCCAGCGACCCAACTCTCCCTTGTCGATCAGGCGTCTGGGCGCGGGGCTGATCACCGGGCAGAGCAAGGGTGCTGAGGCCATCGACTACAGCCCCCTGGTGCCGCCGGATTACCTCATCGCGTCCGGGGACGAGATTGTCCTGTCAATATGGGGTTCAGTCGACGCGGAACTGCGCTTGGTGGTCGATCGTTCCGGGCGCATCTCGGTGCCGCGAGTTGGAACCATCATGGTGTCCGGCGTGCGCTATGCGGACCTTCCTGCAGCCATCAGCCAGCGCGTCGCACAGACCTTCAAGAACTTTCAGCTCAGCGTGTCGCTGGGTCAGCTGCGTGGTGCGCGCGTGTTCGTCACGGGTTTCGCGGTGCGACCGGGCGCCTACACCGTCAGCGCGTTGTCCAGCATTGCCAGTGCTGTGGTGCGTGCCGGCGGCCCTTCGGCTTCAGGCAGCTTTCGAAACATCCAGCTGCGCCGAGGCAATGCGCTTGTGTCCACCCTCGATTTCTATGACCTGCTGTTGAACGGTGATCGCAGTTCCGACAAGCTGGTGCAGGCAGACGACGTGATCCATATCGGCCCCATCGGCCTGCAGGTGGGCGTCATCGGAAGTGTGAATCGACCCGCCGTTTTCGAACTCAAGGCCGGCGAAACCATGGCCGACGCCCTGCGCATGGCGGGCGGTTTTGCGGCTGTTGCCGACACCACTCGCCTTTCCGTGGAACGCGTCGACGAACGCACCACGGTGCGTGTCGTCCAGATCGACACCTCGCAAGCCACTAGCGTCGAACTGCGCAATGGGGACGTGTTGCGCGCATTCAGCGTGGTGACACTGGCTGCGTCGCTGCAGCGCCAGAACAAGCGCGTTCGGATCGAGGGAGAGGTCCTGAAACCCGGAGACTATGTTCTTCCTGCCCAAAGCTCGATCGATGATGCTATCCGCGCTGCAGGCGGCTTGACCCTTGGCGCCTTCGTCTTCGGGACTGAATTCACACGCGAAAGTGTTCGCCAGACTCAGCAAGAGAACTACGAGCGTGTTCTCAGGAATCTCGAAACGGAACTCTCTTTGTCGAATTCGACGCAGCGCATCACGAACCGCGACGAGGCAGCCGCGCAGGCCGGCCGCAGCTCGGCCGCGACGCAACTGATCGAACGACTACGCAACATAAAACCTACCGGCCGCGTCGTACTGCAGATACCACCTGATTCGCGGGATCTGCCGAACTTGGTGCTTGAAGATGGTGACCGCCTGTTCGTACCTCCGGTGCCAACCAGTGTCGGCGTCTTTGGCAGCGTGTTCAATGCAGGCAACTATCTTCGCGAAGATGGCCGCACGCTGGCCGACTATTTGCGCCAGGCCGGCGGACCGAAGCGTGGCGCTGACGCCGGCAGCAGCTTCGTGCTGCGCGCCAACGGCACCGTGATCAGCAACTTGCAGGAAAAGACTTGGGGCAGTGGGCTGAGCGGCAATTTCGAGCAACTTCCGGCACTTCCCGGCGACACCTTATTCGTACCCGAAGAGCTCGACAAGACCACGTTCGTGCAGTACGCGAAAGACTGGACACAGATTCTTGCTCAGTTTGCGCTGGGTGTGGCTGCCTTCGTTACGTTGACGGATTGACGATCGCAGTGCAGAGCGTCATTGGCGCCCTCCGCAGCTTCACCTTCATAAGCTCGTTCCAAACAACCGGGAATTGCCTGATGGGCTGCGACGCTGCGCGTTCGTTGGCGTAATACTCAGGCGTAGACAACATTGCCCTCGCTTCAATGAAGATCCTACTTTTTGGAATGAATGGCCAAGTCGGCTGGGAGTTGCAGCGCTCGTTGGCGCCACTGGGCGAACTGGTGGCGCTCGACTTCGACAGTCCAGGTCCGCTAGGCGCCGACTTCACGCGACCCGAATCGCTTGCGGCAACCGTGCGTGCCGTGGCGCCACAGGTCATCGTCAATGCTGCCGCACACACGGCCGTCGACCAGGCAGAAGGCGAACCTGACATCGCTCGCGCCATCAACGCTGCCGCACCGGCAGTCCTAGCGCGCGAGGCCGTTGCGGCAGGGGCGATGCTGGTGCACTACAGCACCGACTATGTTTTCGACGGCAGCGGCAACCAGCCATGGCGCGAGGATGCACCGACCAAGCCATTGAATGCGTACGGGCAGACCAAGGTGGAAGGAGAGCAGGCCATTCGCAACAGCGGCTGCCGCCACTTGATCCTGAGGACGAGCTGGCTTTATTCGGCGCGCGGGGGAAACTTCGCGCGCACGATGCTTCGCCTTGCCACCGAACGCGACAAACTCGAGGTCATCGACGACCAAGTCGGCGCGCCTACGGGCGCCGACTTGCTGGCCGATGTCACAGCCCACGCGCTGCGTGGCGTGTTCGCCAATCCCGAACTTGCCGGCACCTACCATGCCGTGGCCGGCGGCGCAACCAGTTGGCATGGCTACGCACGGCATGTCATCGAATTCGCGCGTCTGGCCGGGCGGCCGATACGGGTGCAAGCGCAAGACATTGCGCCGGTCGCCAGCAGCGCGTTTCCGACGCCGGCACAGCGACCGCTCAATTCCCGCCTGGACACACGCAAGCTGAAACAGGCCTTCGGGCTGACTCTTCCCGACTGGCAGACTGGCGTCGAGCGCATGTTGCGCGAGGTGCTGGCCTGAACCCGCGCCCAATTCGTATTGACTGGACCAGACCACGATGAGCGTGACCTTTCTCCAGCGCCGAGGCATCGTCCTGGCCGGCGGTTCGGGCACCCGGCTGCATCCGGCGACATTGGCCCTGAGCAAGCAGTTGTTGCCCGTGTATGACAAGCCGATGGTCTATTACCCGCTGGCCACGCTGATGCTGGCCGGTATCCGCGACATACTGCTGATCAGCACTCCTCAGGACACTCCCCGTTTTGAGGCGTTGCTCGGTGATGGGCACCAGTGGGGCGTCAACATCAGTTACTGCGTGCAGCCCAGCCCAGACGGCCTCGCGCAGGCCTTCATATTGGGCCGCGCGTTCGTCAACGGTCAGCCGAGCGCCCTGGTGCTGGGCGACAACATCTTCTACGGGCACGACTTCCAGGCCCTGCTGCACAGCGCGACAGGCCGCGCGCGCGGCGCCACTGTGTTCGCCTATCACGTCCACGATCCCGAGCGCTACGGCGTGGTGGCCTTCGACGAGCGCAAGCGAGCGCTCAGCATCGAAGAGAAGCCCGTCGCGCCGAGGAGCAACTATGCCGTGACCGGTCTGTACTTCTACGACAACCAGGTCTGCGATATCGCTGCCGACATCCGTCCATCGGCGCGCGGCGAATTGGAGATCACCGAGGTGAATGCGCGCTACCTTGGACGGGACCAACTCGAAGTCGAAATCATGGGCCGCGGCTATGCCTGGCTCGACACAGGCACGCACGACAGCCTGCTCGAGGCCTCGCAGTTCATCGCCACGCTGGAGAAGCGCCAGGGCTTGAAGGTCGCCTGTCCGGAAGAGATCGCCTTCCGGTCCGGCTGGATCACGCGCGAGCAGCTCGAGGCCCTGGCACGGCCCATGTTGAAGAGTGGCTATGGTCAGTATCTGCTTCGGGTAGCGGGCAGTCTGGTGTTCTGATGAAGGTGACAGGCACCGATATCGAAGGTTTGCTGATCCTCGAACCGAGCGTCTTCGGCGACGAGCGCGGCTTCTTCCTCGAAAGCTACAACCAAAAGACCTTTGATGCTGCGCTGGGCCA
>JAGTRL010000268.1 GCA_018261815.1 Pseudomonadota bacterium | reverse complement strand
GCGGCGACCGCAGCGGCCACGTCAGCCAGCGCCTGCAGCCAGCCCGACGGCGCGGCGTTGAGGCTCGTGCCCAGCGGCATCGCCCAGTCCTCCTCCAGCGCATGCAGGCGGTGAATCACCGCACCCTTGCGCGCCGCCTGGCGCAGCCGCTGCGCGAACAGCGGATGGTCCTTGCGCAGGAAGGAGCCGATCACGAAGGCCGACTGCAGCGCGGACAGCGAGGCGATCGAGGTGCCCAGCCAGCGCGCCGAGCCCGACGGCGCGGTGTTGCCGAAGTCGGCATGGCGGGTGCGAAAGTCGATGTTCTCGCTGCCGAAAGCCCGCACCAGCTTGGCCAGCAGGTGAAGTTCCTCGACCGTGCTGTGCGGCGTGGCCAGTGCGCCAACGGCTTCGGCGCCGAACTCGGCCTGGATGCGCTTCAGCCCGTCGGCCACATAGCCCAGCGCGGTGTTCCAGTCCACTGTCTGCCATTGACCGGCCTGCTTGATCATCGGCGCGGTCAAGCGCGAGGCGCTGTTCAGCGCCTCGTACGAAAAGCGGTCGCGGTCAGCGATCCAGCACTCGTTGACCTCTTCGTTCTCCAGCGGCACCACGCGCATGACACGGCTGCCCTTGGTTTGGACGATCACGTTCGCGCCGGTGGAGTCGTGCGGGCTGATGCTGCGGCGGCGCGCCAGCTCCCAAGTGCGCGCGCTGTAGCGGAAGGGCTTGCTGGTCAGCGCACCGACCGGGCAGATGTCGATCATGTTGCCGGACAGCTCGGAATCGACGGTGCGGCCGGCCACGGTGGTGATCTCGGAATGCTCGCCGCGGTGGATCATGCCGAGCTCCATCACGCCGGCGATCTCCTGGCCGAACCGCACGCAGCGCGTGCAGTGGATGCAGCGGCTCATCTCCTCCATGGAGATGAGAGGACCCACGTCCTTGTGGAAGACGACGCGCTTCTCTTCCTTGTAGCGCGAGGCCGACTTGCCGTAGCCCACCGCCAGATCCTGCAGCTGGCATTCGCCGCCCTGGTCGCAGATCGGGCAATCCAGCGGGTGGTTGATCAGCAGGAACTCCATCACCGACTTCTGCGCGGCGAGGGCCTTCTCGCTCTTGGTGTGTACCACCATGCCCTGCGCCACCGGCGTGGCGCAGGCCGGCATCGGCTTCGGCGCCTTCTCGATGTCGACCAGGCACATGCGGCAATTGGCCGCGATGCTGAGCTTCTTGTGGTAGCAGAAATGCGGCACATAGACGCCGGCGGCGTCGGCCGCATGCATCACCATGCTGCCGGGCGCGACGCTGACCGGCCTGCCGTCGAGCTGGATTTCGATCATGAGGAGGTCACCGCCGTGCCGACCACGCAGCGTTTGTGCTCGACGTGGTACACGAACTCGTCGCGGAAGTGTTTGATCATGCCGCGCACCGGCATCGCCGCGGCATCGCCCAGCGCACAGATGGTGCGGCCCATGATGTTGTCGGCCACCGAGCCGAGCAGTTCGATGTCCTCCATGCGGCCCTTGCCGTGTTCGATGCGGTCGACCATGCGCCACAGCCAGCCCGTGCCTTCGCGGCAGGGCGTGCACTGGCCGCAGCTTTCGTGCTGGTAGAAGTAGCTCAGACGCAGCAGGCTCTTGACCATGCAGCGCGTGTCGTCCATGACGATAACGGCCCCCGAGCCGAGCATCGAGCCGGCCTTGGCGATGGCGTCGTAGTCCATCGTGCAGTCGAGCATGATGTCCGCCGGCAGCACCGGCGCCGACGAGCCACCGGGAATCACCGCCTTGAGTGTGCGCCCCGGCCGCACGCCGCCGGCGAGTTCGAGCAGCTTCGGGAAGGGCGTGCACAGCGGCACTTCATAGTTGCCGGGGCGCTGCACGTCACCGACCACCGAGAAGATCTTGGTGCCGCCGTTGTTGGGCCTGCCCACGGCGAGGTAGGCGGGGCCGCCATTGCGAATGATCCACGGCACCGCGGCGAAGGTCTCGGTGTTGTTGATCGTCGTCGGCCTGCCGTAGACGCCGTAACTGGCCGGGAAGGGCGGCTTGAAGCGCGGCTGGCCCTTCTTGCCTTCCAGCGACTCGAGCAGCGCAGTCTCCTCACCGCAGATGTAGGCGCCGAAGCCATGGAAAGCATGCAACTGGAAGCTGAAACCGCTGCCCAGAATGTGGTCGCCCAGGTAGCCGGCGGCCCGCGCTTCGTCCAGCGCCTCCTCGAAGCGCTGGTAAACCTCGAAGATCTCGCCGTGGATGTAGTTGTAGGCCGTGCCCACACCCATCGCGTAGGCGGCAATGGCCATGCCTTCGATGACGATGTGCGGGTTGTAGGCGAGGATGTCGCGGTCCTTGCAGGTGCCGGGCTCGCCTTCGTCGGAGTTGCACACCAGGTACTTCGGGCCGGCGTAGTTCTTCGGCATGAAGCTCCACTTGAGGCCCGTGGGGAAGCCCGCGCCGCCGCGGCCGCGCAGACCCGAGGCCTTGACCTCGGCCACCACCTGGTCGGGCGTCATGCCGGGGCCGCCGTCCTGGCCGAGGATCTTGCGCAGCGCCTGGTAGCCGCCGCGCGCCTCGTAGTCGCGCAGGCGCCAGTTTCCGCCATCCAGTCCGTCGTAGATCTGCGCGCCGATGTGGCGGCCGTGGAAGCAGGTCTCGCGGCCGGTGGCCTGGAACTTGGAAAGGTCCAGCATGGTCAGTGGCCTTCCTTGGTGGCGTGCGACTTGAGCGTGGCCAGAAGTTCGTCAAGACGCTCCTTGCCCATGAAGCTGAGCATCTGCCGATCGTTGACCAGCAGCACGGGTGCATCGGCACAGGCGCCCAGGCATTCGCTCGGCTGCACCGTGAACACGCCATCGGAGGTGCTGCCGTAGGGCTCGACGCCGAGCCGCTGGCAGACGTGGTCCAGCGCAGTCTGCCCGTCACGCAACTGGCAAGGCAGGTTGGTGCAGACGTTGAGCTTGAACTTGCCCACCGGCTGCTGGTTGTACATGTTGTAGAAGGTGGTGACCTCGTGTACGGCGATCGGCGCCATGCCCAGGTACGCGGCCACCGCGTTCTCGGCCTCGGCCGAGACGTGACCCTGTTCGTGCTGCACGATTGCGAGGCAGGCCATCACGGCCGACTGCTTCTGGTCGGCCGGGTACTTGGCCACTTCGCGCGCAAATCGCGCCAGCGTGCTCTCGGAGAAGTTCATCGGTCAATCTCGCCGAAAACGATGTCCATCGTGCCGATGATGGCGACGGCGTCGGAAATCATGTGGCCGCGGGCCATCTCGTCCATGGCCGCCAAGTGCGCGAAGCCGGGCGCGCGGATCTTCAGCCGGTAGGGCTTGTTCGCACCATCGCTGACGAGATAGATGCCGAACTCGCCCTTCGGGTGCTCCACGGCCGCGTACGCCTCACCCTCGGGGACGTGGAAGCCTTCGGTGAAGAGCTTGAAGTGGTGGATCAACTCCTCCATGTGCGCCTTCATGTCCTCACGCGGCGGCGGCGCCACCTTGTGGTTGTCGACGATCACCGGACCCGGGTTGGCGCGCAACCAGTCCACGCACTGCTTGATGATGCGGTTGCTCTGCCGCATCTCCTCGATGCGCACCAGATAGCGGTCGTAGGTGTCGCCGTGGGTGCCGACGGCGATGTCGAAATCCATTCGGTCGTAGACGTCGTAGGGCTGCTTCTTGCGCAGGTCCCACTCGATGCCCGAGCCGCGCAGCATCGGACCGGTGAAGCCGAGGTTCAGAGCCCGCTCCGGCGTCACCACGCCGATGCCCACGGTGCGCTGCTTCCAGATGCGGTTGTCGGTGAGCAGCGTCTCGTACTCGTCGACGTTGGCAGGAAAGCGGCGCGAAAAATCATCGATGAAGTCGAGCAACGTTGCGCTGCGGTTCTCGTTGAGCTGGTCGATGACCTTGCGGCTGCGCACACGGCTGGTCTCGTACTGGCGCATCGTGTCGGGCAGATCGCGGTATACGCCGCCGGGCCGGAAATAGGCCGCGTGCATGCGTGCGCCGGACACCGCCTCATACATGTCGAAGATGTCTTCGCGCTCGCGGAAGCAGTAGATGAACATGTTCATCGCGCCGCAGTCCAGCGCATGGGTACCCAGCCACATCAGGTGGTTGAGCAAGCGCGTCAGCTCCGAGAACATCACCCGGATGTACTGTGCGCGTTCGGGCACCTCGATGCCGAGCAGCTTCTCGATGGCCAGGCAGTAGGCATGTTCGTTGCACATCATCGACACGTAGTCGAGACGGTCCATGTACGGCAGCGACTGGATAAAGGTCTTGCTCTCGGCCAGCTTCTCGGTGGCCCGGTGCAGCAACCCGATGTGCGGGTCGGCGCGCTGGATGACCTCGCCGTCGAGCTCGAGCACCAGGCGCAGCACGCCGTGCGCAGCCGGGTGCTGCGGCCCGAAGTTCAGCGTGTAGTTCTTGATCTCCGCCATCTCAGAACCCGCTCTCGCCGATCGAGCAAACGCCGCAGAACCGGCTTTGCCGGGCTGCTGGCGTTGCCCCCTGGGGGGAGCGGCGAAGCCGCTTCGGGGGGGTCGTCATTGCAATCCGCCGTAGTTGTCTTCACGGACGACACGCGGCGTGATCTCGCGCGGCTCGATCGTCACCGGCTGGTAGATCACACGCTGCGCCTGCGCGTCATAGCGCATCTCGACATGTCCACTGACGGGGAAGTCCTTGCGCATCGGGTGGCCGATGAAACCGTAGTCGGTAAGGATGCGGCGCAGGTCGAGGTGGCCATCGAAGATGATGCCGAACATGTCGAAGGCCTCGCGCTCGAACCAGTTGGCCGAGGCCCAGACCTCGCACAACGAGGGCACCACGGGCATGTCGTCGTCGGGCGCGAAGACCTTCAGCCGTACGCGCCAGTTGTGGCTCAGTGAAAGCAGGTGGCTGACCACGCCGTAGCGCGCACCGTCCCAAGGCATGTTCTTGTAGTCGGAGTAGTCCACACCGCACAGATCCACCAACTGCTCGAACTTGAGGGTCGGGCTTTCGTGCAAGCGGCTCGCCACCTGCAGGTAGCTCTCGGCCGTCACCGTCAAGGTCAGTTCGCCGCGTTCGCGCCGCAGCGAGCGGACTGCATCGCCGATTTCGGACTCGAGGGCGCCTTGCAGGATATCGAGCTTCTGGGTCATCGCAGGGGAAGGATCGGCGAATGGGGCGCTGCAGCGGATGCGTCAGCGCGCGATGGTGTTCTCACGCCGGATCTTGTTCTGCAGTTGCAAGATGCCGTAGAGCAGCGCCTCCGCGGTCGGCGGACAGCCCGGCACGTACACGTCGACCGGCACGATGCGGTCGCAGCCGCGCACCACCGAATAGCTGTAGTGGTAGTAGCCGCCGCCGTTGGCGCACGAGCCCATGCTCAGCACCCAGCGCGGCTCGGCCATCTGGTCGTAGACCTTGCGCAATGCAGGCGCCATCTTGTTGCACAGCGTGCCGGCGACGATCATCAGGTCGCTCTGCCTGGGGCTCGGGCGGAACAGCATGCCGAAGCGGTCGATGTCGTAGCGCGCGGCGCCGGCGTGCATCATCTCCACGGCACAGCAGGCCAGGCCGAAGGTCATCGGCCACAACGAGCCGGTCTTCGACCAGTTGATCAGCTTGTCCACCGAGGTGGTGACGAAGCCTTCCTTGAGTACGCCTTCGATGCCCATGGTGTGTTGTTCACTCCC
>JAGTRL010000267.1 GCA_018261815.1 Pseudomonadota bacterium | reverse complement strand
CGGTGTCGCAGCCTTTCAAGCTGGACGGCCGCGAAATGAGCATCGGCTGCTCCATCGGACTGGCCTTCTATCCGCAGCATGGCTCGATGTCGGCGCTGATCGCCAATGCCGGCGTGGCCATGCGTGCCGCCAAGAGTGCCGGTGGCGCCACCTATTCGATCTTCGACGCGCGCATGGTCGTGGATGCGCGCGGGCAGGCCGAACTGCTGCGCGACCTGCGCCTTGCGCTGAGCCACTCGCAACTCGAGCTGTACTACCAGCCGAAGATCCATGCGCCGAGCGCGCAGATCACCGGCGTCGAGGCGTTGTTGCGCTGGCACCATCCGCAACGCGGCACGATCAGCCCGAACATCTTCATCCCGATGGCTGAACGCAGCGGCCTGATCGACTCGCTGGGCGCCTGGGTCATCGACGAGGCCTGCCGCCAGGCGCGGGCCTGGCGCGACCAGGGCCTGCGCATGCGTGTGGCCGTCAACCTGTCGGCACACCAGCTGCGCCAGCGCGACCTGCCGCAGCGCATTTCCGCCTCGCTGACCAGGCACCGCATCAACCCCGATCTGCTGACCTGCGAGATCACCGAGTCGGTGGCGATGGAAGACACCGAGGCGACCGCGCGAATCTTCAGCGACCTCGACGCCGTGGGCGTGCACATCTCGATCGACGATTTCGGATCGGGCTATTCCAGCCTGGCCTACCTGCGCAAGCTGCCCGCCAGTGAGCTGAAGATCGACCGCAGCTTCGTGCTCGACCTGGCGAGCAGCGAAGAGGCGCGAAAGATCGCCGGCGCCGTGGTGCAGCTGGCACAAGCGCTGAAGCTGAAGGTGGTCGCGGAAGGCGTGGAAACCGAAGAGCAGTACCAGATCCTGCGCCAATTGGGCTGCGACGAACTGCAAGGCTTCCTTTTTGCCAAGCCCATGTCGGCCAAGGCGCTGGGCCAGTGGGCCATCTCCGACGACGGCCCTCGCTCGATCCAGTTCAGCGAGTCGCTGTTCCAGGGCACCCGGGCGATGGCGTTGTAGGGCCGCTCAGCGCGGCGCATACAGCGCAAGCTCTCGGTCGACCTCTTCTCGCGTGGGTTGCGCGCGCTGCGCACCCGGCCGGGTGCAGGCCAGCGCGGCTGCCACCACGGCGCGTGACAGCGCCTCGCGCAGATCACGCCCTTCGCAACTCGCCGCCGCGAACACACCCGCGAACGTGTCGCCCGCACCGGTGGTATCGAGCACCGGCACTGCATGGGCCGGCAGTCGCAGCATGCGGCCGGCACAGCGCGCGGCCACGCCCTCTTCGCCCAAGGTGAGCAGGACGGTCAGCGCATGCCGGTCGGCCAGCTCGGCCAGCCAGTCCATCGGACCGCCACCCGTGATGCCGCATGAGGCTGCACTGCGCTGCAGTTCGTGGGCGTTGACGACCAGCACGTCCAGCGCTTGCAGCAGGCGTGGCGACAGGTCCTGAGCTGGCGCATTGTTCAACAGGGTCTTCACACCGAGTCGGTGGGCACGTTCAAGCAACAGCAGGTTCTGCCGCGCGTCGGTCTCGCCCTGCAGCAGCAGCGCGTCGCAGCGGCACAACAGCGCATCGGACACAGCGTCGTGGCGCAGCGCCAGGTTGACGCCGGGCGCGACCAGGATCTGGTTCTCTCCCCGCGCATCCACGCCGATGCTGGCCAGACCGGTGGCACCGGGCAGACGCTGCAGCGCTCCCAGCCCGACGCCGCTGTCGCGCAGGGATTGCAACGACGGCTCGGCGAAGGCATCGTCGCCGACGGCGCCAACCAGCTGCGTGTCCACACCGTAGCGTTGCGCGGCGTGGGCCTGGTTCGCACCCTTGCCGCCGGGTGAAACCAGCAGCTGCTCGCACAGCAGCGTCTCACCGGGCTGGGGCAGCCGCTGGCAGCGGAAGGACAGATCCAGGTTGATCGATCCGAACACCAGCAGCAAGTCCGCCTCCGTTCAAGGTCGGGCCAGCCAGTCGCGCGCGCCCTCGCCGGCGACCAGGCCGCTGGCAAAGCAGGCACTGAGCAGGTAGCCGCCGGTCGGCGCCTCCCAGTCGAGCATCTCTCCGGCACAGAACACACCCGGTACGGACCGCAGCATCAAGCTGCCGTCCATGGCGTCGAAGCGTACGCCGCCGGCGCTGCTGATGGCCTCGTCGATGGGCCTGGGCCGGCGCAGCACCAGCGGCAGGGCCTTGATCTTCCTGGCCAGCTGCGTGGTGTCGGCCAACGTCACTTTGTCCAGCATTTCGTGCAGCACGGCGGCCTTGACCCCGGCAAGCCCCAGACGCGTTTTGAGGTGCGTAGACAGCGACCGGCTGCCGCGCGGATGGGCCAGCTCCGCCTGCACCCATTCCAGGCTGCGTGCCGGCAACAGGTCCAGGCACAGCGTGGCCTGACCGTCCGCGTCGATGGCATCGCGCAGCTGCGACGACGCGGCGTAGACCAGGCTGCCCTCCACACCGTACTCGGTGATGACGAACTCGCCGGCCTGGCGCCATGGGGTGCCCGAGGCATCGCGCCACTCGACGGCCACCGACTTGAGCGCCTGGCCGGCGCAGCGCGAGCGGAAGTGTTCGCTCCAGCCCGCCCCGCCACGATGTGCGGCACCCGCGACTTCGAAGCCGCAGTTCGACGGCCGCAGCGGCGCCACCGGCACGCCGCGCGCTTGCAGCCACGGCACCCAGGCGCCGTCGGAACCCAGCCGCGACCAGCTGGCGCCGCCGAGGGCCAGCACCACCACGCTCGCGTTCACCACCGACTCGCCCAGCGGCGTGTCGAAGCGCAGCGCCAGCGCGTCCGGCGCGGCCTCGACAAAGCCGAGGCAACGGTGGCGCATGTGGAACTGCAGGCCCTGCTCGCGCAGCCTGTGCAGCCAGGCGCGCAGCAGCGGCGCGGCCTTCATGTCCTTGGGGAACACGCGGCCGGAGCTGCCGACGAAAGTATCGATGCCCAGGCCGGCAACCCAGTCGCGCAGGGCCTGCGGGTCGAAGCGGCGCAACAGCACCTCGACCTCGTCGCGGCGAAGGCCGTAGCGTGTGACGAAGGCTTCGAAGCTCTCCGAGTGTGTGAGGTTCAACCCGCCCTTGCCGGCGAGCAGGAACTTGCGGCCCACCGAGCGCATCGCGTCGTACAGGTGCACCTCGGCGCCGGCAGCGGCCAGCCGCTCGGCCGCCATCAGCCCGGCAGGCCCGCCGCCCACCACCACGGCTGGCAAGGCCGTGCTCACTGAAGATGCGCCCGCACAGACATGCGGCCGACTGTAAGGCAGCCCGCTCGCCGCCCGACCCACGCCAGAGCCCACAGCGGAGGTACCGCATGAGCACGATCGCGCGCATCGCCCTGCCCCCGTGCATGGTCGTCGTCATGGCCTTGGCGCCGACGGCACGAGCCAGCGACGCCGCGTCGCAGTGCAGCGCACGGTCGTCCGAGCAGGCGCCCGTCGTGGTTGAGCTCTACACCTCCGAAGGCTGCAGCTCCTGCCCGCCGGCCGACCGATGGCTGTCCGCCTTGAAGGGCCGCACCGACCTGGTGGCGCTGTCCTTCCATGTCGACTACTGGGACCGGCTGGGCTGGAAGGACCGCTTCTCCAGCCCCGCCCATTCGCAGCGCCAGTCGCAGCTGCTTCGCACCAGTGGCGCGCGCTACGTCTACACCCCGCAAGTGGTGGTCGACGGCCGCGACCAGCCGCGCTGGCCCGGCCTGGCGTTGACCGCCTCGCGCGCGCCCGCCAGCGTGCAGGCCACGATGCATCGCGACGGTGCGGCCTACCATGCCGCACTGCGCCCGCTGCCCGGCGCACCGGCACGCATCGCCGGCTTCTGGGCCCTGACCGAAGACGGCCATGCCAGCGCCGTGAAATCAGGCGAGAACCGCGGCGCCCACTTGACGCACGATTTCGTGGTGCGCGAGTACGAGCCCATCGCCGCCTGGGACGCGAACGACGCCGCGGCCTTGCGCCTGCGCTTCAGCCCGTCGCGGCCGGCCGATGCGGCCCATCCGCGGCGCGTGAACCTGGTGCTGGTCGACGCCGCCAGCGGCCGCGTATTGCAGGCGCTGGCGTTGGGCTGTTGAGCGGCGCGGTTCCGCCCAGCCCGCCACGATGCTGGCGCAGGCGGCGTTCATCGGCCGCCGGCCATGGCCACGACGTTGGCAGCTTCAGGTGGCGGCACGCAGCGCCGCGCGCAGGCCGGCGCCGATCTCCGGCTTGTGGGCAAACGGGTCAGTGGGGTTGCGGACCTGCATCACATCTTCCAGGCGCGTCTTCACCGAGGCCAGCGCCTGCGGGTGGCTGTAGATGTAGAAGCGCTGTTCGCGCAGCGCGTCGAACACGTATTGCGCCACCATGGCCGCCGTCACCTTGCCGCTGCCCACCGCCTTGTCGCTCATCGCTTGGCCGATCAGCTGGCTCTTCGTCGGCGTCGCGGCCGCCAGTTCGCCCGGGCGGTTGCGCTCGCTGCGGGTGATGCCGGTGGTGACGAAGAAGGGGCACAGCACCGAGGCAGTGACCTGGTCCGTCACCAGCCGCAGGTCCTGGTACAACGTCTCGCTGAGCGACACCACCGCATGCTTGCTGACGTTGTAAACGCCCATGTTCGGCGGGTTCAGCAGCCCGGCCATCGAGGCGGTGTTGACGATGTGGCCCTCGAAGCCCGGGTCCTGTCTTGCGGCGTCCAGCATCATCGGCGTGAACACGCGCAGGCCATGCACCACGCCCATCAGGTTGACGCCGAGCACCCATTCCCAGTCCTGCAGTGTGTTCTCCCAGACCAGCCCGCCAACACCGACGCCGGCGTTGTTGAAGACGAAGCTCGGCGCGCCAAAACGCTGCAGCGTGGCCGCTCCCAGTGCCTCGACCTCGGTCGCCTTCGACACGTCCAGCCGGTAGGGCAGCACCACTGCGCCAGCGGCGGCAATCTCGGCCGCAGCCCGGTCCAGCGCATCCTGCTGCACGTCGGCCATGACCACGTTCATGCCCTCGCGCGCGGCGATCCGGCAGGTTTCGAGCCCCAATCCGGAGGCGGCGCCGGTGATCACGGCCGTGCGGCCCTTGAACTGCTTCATGTCTTGTCGGCCTTGATCTGGAAACCGAAACGCGGGAAATGCACATGCACCATGCCGGCGCGCGGATCGCTGCGACGCAGCACCGACTCCTGCGGGCTCAGGCCGACCAACGTGCCGGCCACGGGGTCGACACCATAGTCGGTGGCGGCCACGGTGACGGCCTGGCCGGCCTCGAAGCCCAGGCCAGGTTCGACCGTCGCCGGCGCATGGGCGGCCGCGCCAGCCGCCACGGCGAGGGCTTCGCCACTGTCCATCGGCGTGGCGACTGCGTGCCCGATGGCCAACAGCCGGTCCAGCCAGGGGCCGATGGGCGGGTAGTCATCGAGCAGGTGCGCCACCGGTCGCGCCAGGCGGATGAACCACAGGCAGTGCCCGACCGAAAAGTCGGCGATGCTCGGTACCGCACCGAAGAGCCACGGCCCACCTTGCTGCAACTGCGCGGCGATGACCGACAGATGCTGCTTCAGCTGGGCTGTGGCATCGGCCAGCGTGGGCCGCGGTGCGTTCGCGCGCATGGCGGCGCGGTCGGCGGCGAAGGCCTTCAGCACCTCGGGCGGCTGCTCGCCCAGGATCGCGGCCACTCCGGCCGGTTGCATCGCCCAGCCGACGGCGGCGCCGAACAGCATGCCGTC
>JAGTRL010000266.1 GCA_018261815.1 Pseudomonadota bacterium | reverse complement strand
GCCAGCGCCAGCGTCTCCATCACCACGCCCTGGCCGGCGAAGGCGGCGTCGCCGTGCACCAGCACCGGCAGCACCTGGTCGCCCTCCTTGTCGCCGCGACGGTCCATGCGCGCCTTGACCGAACCCTCGACCACCGGGTTGACGATCTCCAGGTGGCTGGGGTTGAAGGCCAGGCTCAGGTGCACCGGGCCGCCGGCCGTGCTGACATCGCTGGAAAAGCCCTGGTGGTACTTGACGTCGCCCGAGGGCAGGTCTTCGGGCGCGGTGTGGTCGAACTCGGCAAACATGTCCTTGGGCTGCTTGCCCAGGATGTTGACCAGCACGTTCAACCGGCCGCGGTGGGCCATGCCGATGACGATCTCCTGCACGCCGCGCTCGCCGGCGCGCTGCACCACCTCGTCCATGCTGGCGATGAAGCTCTCGCCGCCTTCCAGGCTGAAGCGCTTCTGGCCCACGTACTTGGTGTGCAGGTAGCGCTCCAGGCCTTCGGCGGCGGTGAGGCGGTCGAGGATGTGCACCTTCTCGGCGGACGTGAAGTTGGGCTTGCTGCGGATGCTCTCCAGCCGCTCCTGCCACCAGCGCTTCTCGGCCGGGTCGACGCAGTGCATGAACTCCGCGCCGATGGTGCCGCAGTAGGTTTCGCGCAGCGCCTGCATGATCTCGCGCAGCGTCATGTTCTCGGCTTTGGAGAAATAGGTGTTCACCGCCGAGAAGGTGATGTCCATGTCGGACTCACTCAGGTCGTAGAACGCCGGCTCCAGCTCCGGGATCTTCGGGCGTTCGGTGCGCTTCAGCGGGTCCAGGTCGGCCCAGCGGCTGCCCAGGAAGCGGTAGGCCGCCACCAACGACTGCACGTGCACCTGCTTGCGTGCCACTGCCAGGTCGGCGTCGCTGGCCTTGAGCGCGAAGGCATTGGCCTTGGCGCGCTGAGCGAAGGATTCCACCACCGGGGCATGGGCCACATCGCGGGCCTCGGAGCCGTCGACCGCGGCCACGTTCTGCAGGCGGTCGAAGTAGGCGCGCCAGTTGTCCGGCACGCTGCCGGGGTTGTCGAGGTAGGCCTCGTAGAGTTCCTCGACGTACGGGGCATTGCCACCGAACAGGTACGAGTTGGACCTGTATTGCTGCATCATCTTGCGCTCACCTTTCGCCCGCGGTTTCCGCCGGCTTTGATGGGTTGAAAAACCTTCCGCGTCCACCGGCTGCACCGGTTGGCGGATTGCGACGCGGGTCTGGCCTGTCTCTGCACGGCCCGCACGGGAACGAACGCACCTCACTTCGTATTCCGCCCGGCACTGTAGCACCGGGCTGGACGCACCCCGTCGAACGGCATTGGACTCCGCCCGCCCTTCCACAAACTGACAGCGACCATGGCTGCGGACGGGCCGGCGGCGCTGTGATCCAGGGGGCTCGGGCTTTCCCGGCCTTGGCCGACCTGCCGTTTACCCTAGCATCGCGGGTTTTGAATCCTCTGGAGTAGCCCATGAAGCTCAGTTCCCTATTGACCGCTGCGGTGCTTGCCAGCGCGGCCGTCGCCGGCACGGCGCAGGCCGAAGTGCTGCGCTGGGCCGCGCAGAACGACATCCTGACGCTGGACCCGCATTCGCAGAACCATGCCACCACGAACGCGATCCTGATGCATTCGTACGAGGGCCTGACGCGCTACAACGCCAAGTTCGAGGTCGAGCCGGCACTGGCCACCAAGTGGACGATGATCAGCCCGACGCAGGTGCGTTTCGAACTGCGCAAGGGCGTGAAGTTCGCCGACGGCAGCCCCTTCACGGCCGACGACGTGATCTTCTCCTTCGGCCGCATCAAGCAGCCACAGGGCACGATGGGCATCTACGTGGCCGGCATCGCCGAAATCAAGAAGATCGACGACCACACGGTGGACTTCATGCTCAGCGGCCCGACGCCGCTGCTGCTGCGCAACATCATCGACTTCCGCATCATGAGCAAGTCATGGTCCGAGAAGAACCGCACCACCAACACGCAGGACTACAAGGCCAAGGAAGACAACTACGCCTCGCGCAATGTCAACGGCACCGGCTCCTACAAGATCACTGGCTGGACGCCCGACCAGCGCCTGACCATGGTGGTCAACAAGGACTGGTGGGACAAGGCGACGAACAACGTCACCGAGGTGCTCTACACGCCGATCAAGTCCGACCCCACGCGCGTGGCGGCCCTGCTGTCGGGTGACGTGGACATGCTCACCGACCTGCCGACGCAGGACGTGGCGCGGCTGCGCAGTGACCAGAAGCTGAAGATCGTCGACGGCCACGAGGTGCGCACGATCTACATCGCGCTGGACCAGTTCAGCCCCGAGCTGAAGTACAGCGACGTGAAGGGCAAGAACCCGTTCAAGGACAAGCGCGTGCGCGAGGCGTTGTCGATCGCCATCGACCGCGAGGCCATCAAGCGCAACACCATGCGCGGCCTGTCGATCCCGGCCGGCATCATGGTGGCGCCGGGCGTCAACGGCAACACGCCGGACATCGACGTGCCCGCCAAGGTCGACGCCGAGCGCGCCAAGAAGCTGCTGGCCGAGGCCGGCTACCCGAACGGCTTCGAGTTCCAGCTGAACTGCCCGAACAACCGCTATGTCAACGATGAAGAGATCTGCCAGAACCTGGTGGGCATGTGGGCGCGCGTCGGCGTGAAGACCAAGCTGGTCGCCGAGTCGATGGCCACCTTCATCCAGAAGGTGCAGAACTTCGACACCTCGGCCTACCTGCTGGGCTGGGGCGTGGCGACCTTCGACGCGCAGTACACGCTGCAGTCGCTGATCCGCACCCGCACCACCGGCGCCGACGGCAACTTCAACTTCAACCGCATCAGCGAGCCCAAGCTCGACGCGCTGGTCGATGCGATGAAGACCGAGACCGACGTGGCGAAGCGCAATGCGATCATTCGCGACGCGCTGGTGTTGACGCGCGACGAGGTGCTGAACATTCCGCTGCACCACCAGCTGCGGCCCTGGGCCATGAAGAAGGGCGTGACCACCACACACCGCGCCGACGACCGGCCTGAAGCGAGATTCACCTCGGTGAACCCCGGCGGATCCTGATCGAGCCTGGCACGCGGCGAACATCGTCGCCGCCTGCCCACCAGGGCCCGCTCAGCGGGCCCTCTTTTTTTGGTGGAATGCTGCCGATGCAAACCTGCATGCGCCGACTTGCCGCCCTGGTCCTGCTCGGCTTGGCCGGCTGCAGCGTGCCGCCCAGCCAGCCGCAGGAGCTGACGATCCTGGGCCAACTGCAACTGCCCCACGGTGAAGCGACCGCCGGCGAGATCGTGGTGGAACTGCGTGACACCGCAGACGACCGCGTGCTGACCGAGCAGCGCCAGCCGTTGCGCGGCAACCATGCCAAGCTGCCCTTTCGCTTGCAGCTGTCTCGCGACCGGCTGACGCCAGGCCATGCCCTCAGCGTGCGTGCGGCGGTGCTGGCCGGGGGCTGGGCCCGGTGGCTCAGCGAGCCTGTCGCAGTGGACCCGTCCCGCAGCAGCGTCGATCTCGGCACGCTGGCGCTGGCACGCGCGCAGCGGCCGTTGGCCTTCCAGACGCGCATCGACTGTGCCGGGCGCAGCTTCATCGTCGGCATGGCCGGCGACGTGCTGACGCTGCGCGATGGCGAGAAGTCCTACGCACTCGATCCGGTGGCCGCTACGCCCGACGAACACTTGGAAGCCGTGGGCGATGCCTCCACGTTCGTGCGGACGCAGGGCCGCAGCGCGGCCCTCAGCGTCGGCGGCGTGGTCTACGAGGGCTGCAGTGTGTCGCGGTAGACGCGGCCGGCCTTCATGACCAACTGCGGGCCGCGCGCCGGATCGGCCAGCATCGACAGCTCCTGCGTCGGGTCGCCGTCGACGATCAGCAGGTCGGCCCAGGCGCCAGGCACCAGCTCACCGATCGCGCCTTGCTGGCGCATCAGGCGGGCAGCCTCGATGGTGGCGCTTTGCAGCACCTCCACCGGCGACATGGCGCCCAGGCGCAGCTCGAACTCGATGCCCTGGCGCACATGCATGTGGCCCAGCAGGTCGGTGCCGAAGACCACCGGCACGCCTTCGGCGCGCGCGATCTTCAGCGACTCGATGCCGCGTGCATGCACCATGGCCAGCTTGTCCAGCATGGCGGCCGACCAGCCCAGCTTTTCGCCTTCGTCGGCCAGCGCCACGTAGGTGGCCAGCGTCGGCACCAGGTAGGCGCCATGCGACTTCATGACCCGCGCGGTGGCCTCGTCGATGAGGTTGCCGTGCTCGATGGAACGCACGCCAGCCATCACCGCGCGCGTCACGGCGCGCGGCGAATACGCATGGGCCAGCGCATACAGGTTGGCGGCTTCGGCTTCCTCGCAGGCCGCGCGCAGTTCCTCCGCCGAGAACTGCGTGCCTTCCAGCGGGTCGCTGGGGCTGGCGATGCCGCCGCCGGCCATGATCTTGATGTGGTTGGCGCCGTTGCGCACCTGCTCGCGCACTGCGCGCCGCACCTCGCCCACGCCGTCGGCGATGGCGCCGATCAGCCCCAGGCCGGCACAGGTGCAGAAGAACTCGCGCTGGCGCACGCCCTTGGGCCGCATGTCGGCATGGCCGCCGGTCTGGCTGATCGGGAAACCAGCGATGAACAGCCGCGGACCTTCGAACAGTCCACGTTCCACCGCCTCCTGCAGGCCATAGTCGGCGCCGGCGGCATCGCGCACGGTGGTGAAGCCGCGCCGCAACATGCCGCGCAGGATCTGGCTGCTTTCCGCGGTCACCAACGACGGCGGCCGCAGCGCCAGGCCGCTCAGGTCGTGCGAGGACGCGACCACGTGCACGTGCGCGTCGATCAGTCCCGGCAGGACGACGCAACCCCCGGCGTCGATAACCCGGGCCGCGTCGTCCACCTGCAGCGGCTCCTCGCTGACGGCAGCGATGCGTTCGCCCTCGATGACGATCTGGCAGCCGGGGCGCAGCCGGCCCGACGCGCTGTCGAAGACGGTGGCGTTGCGGACCAGCTGCCGTGCGCTCACTGGACTGCCCTCCGCGCTGTGCGCTGCGGGATGAGCGCTTGCGAGCGGCCCGGCACGCTCATGCTCAGCCCTGGCAGATGCGCTGGCGCGCCGCGTCGTATTCGCGCTTCAGCCGCGCCACCATCTCGGCCACGGGCACCACGGCCTTGACCGCGCCGATGCCCTGGCCGCAGCCCCAGATGTCCTTCCAGGCCTTCTTCGGCCCACCGGCGCTGCCGAACTGCATGGTGCTGATGTCGCCTTCGGGCAAGTGCTCGGGGTCGAGGCCGGCGTTGCGGATCGACGGCTTCAGGTAGTTGCCGTGCACGCCGGTGAACAGGTTGGAGTAGACGATGTCGTCGCTGTCGCTGTCGACGATCATCTGCTTGTAGGCCTCGACCGCGCGCGCCTCCTCGGTGGCGACGAAGGCCGAGCCGATGTAGGCGAAGTCGGCGCCGCAGGCCTGCGCGGCCAGCACGCCGGCGCCGGTGCCGATGGCACCCGACAGCGCGATGGGGCCGTCGAACCATTCGCGGATCTCCGCCACCAGCGCGAAGGGGCTCTTCACGCCGGCATGGCCGCCCGCCCCGGCCGCCACCGGAATCAACCCGTCGGCGCCCTTCTCGATGGCCTTGTGCGCATGGGTGTTGTTGATGATGTCGTGCAGCACCACGCCGCCCCAGGCGTGCGCCGCCTGGTTGATCTCGGGC
>JAGTRL010000006.1 GCA_018261815.1 Pseudomonadota bacterium | reverse complement strand
CCAGGCGCCAGGCAAAGCTCACTGGGCCTTGGCCGCCGCCACCTGGGCCGCCACCTCGGCGGCGAAGTCGTCGGCCCGCTTCTCGATGCCCTCGCCCACCACGTAGAGCGTGAAGCCCTTGATGGTGGTCTTCTTGTCTTTGAGCATCGCGCCCACGGTCTGCTTGCCGTCGGCCGCCTTGACGAAGGCCTGGTCGAAGAGCGAGACCTCCTTCAGGAACTTCTGCACCGCGCCGTCGACCATCTTGGCGACGATCTCGGCCGGCTTGCCGGATTCGGCAGCCTTCTCGGCGGCGATCTTGCGCTCCTTGTCGACCAAGTCCGCCGGCACGTCGGCCGAGGACAGCGCCGCTGGCTTCATGGCCGCCACGTGCATGGCCACGTCCTTGGCGGCCACGTCGTCACCCTCGAACTCGACCAGCACGCCGATGCGCGTGCCATGCAGGTAGCGCGCCAGCTTGGCGCCATCGGCATAGCGCTTGAAGCGGCGCACGCTGATGTTCTCGCCGATCTTGCCGATCAGGCCCTTGCGCACGTCTTCGACTGTCGGGCCGAAACCGGCCTGCGACAGCGGTAGCGCGGCCAGCGCCGCGAGGTCCGCCGGATTGCGGCTGGCCACCAGGTCGGCCACCGCCTGGCTGAAAGCCAGGAAGTCGTCGTTCTTCGAGACGAAGTCGGTTTCGCAGTTGACTTCCACCAGCGCGGCGTTCTGACCCGCGGTGGAGACAGCCACCACGCCTTCGGCCGTGACGCGCGACGAGGCCTTGCCGGCCTTGCTGCCGAGCTTGACGCGAAGGATCTCCTCGGCGCGCTCCATGTCGCCGTCGGCCTCGGTCAGGGCCTTCTTGCATTCCATCATCGGGGCATCGGTCTTGGCGCGCAGCGCGCCGACCATGCTTGCGGTAATTGCGGGCATCTCTTTCTCCATGACGAACCAGGCCGGCGCGCTCGCCGCGGCAAGCCGGTGGGTGGTTGCCGGCGGCCGATGCGGCGCTTCAGGCCTGCATCGGACGCACCGGCGCCGGCGTTCAGGCGCCTTCGCGCACCTCGACGAACTCGTCGCCGTTGGCGCTGACAGCCTGCACCACATCGCTGCTGGCGCTGGACTTGCCTTCGAGCACCGCGTCGGACACGGCGCGCGCGTAAAGCGCAACCGCCTTGGCCGAGTCGTCATTGCCGGGGATGACGTAGTCGATGCCGATCGGCGAATGGTTGGTGTCGACCACGCCGATCAGCGGAATGCCCAGTTTCTTGGCTTCGGCGATCGCGATCTTGTGGTAGCCGACGTCGATGACGAACATCGCGTCCGGCAACGCGTTCATGTCCTGAATGCCGCCGATGTCCTTCTCGAGCTTGGCCAGCTCGCGCTCGAACATCAGGCCTTCCTTCTTGATCATCTGCTCGATGCCGACTTCCTTTTGCGCCTGCATCTCCTTCAGCTTCTTCAGCGAGGCCTTCACCGTCTTGAAGTTGGTGAGCATGCCGCCCAGCCAGCGCTGGTCCACATAGGGCATGCCGCAGCGCTGCGCCTCGGCGGCAATGACCTCGCGCGCCTGGCGCTTGGTGCCGATCATCAGGATGGTGCCGCGCTTGGCGGCCAACTGGCGGACGAACTTCATCGCATCGAGGAAGAGCGGCTGCGTCTTCTCGAGGTTGATGATGTGGATCTTGTTGCGATGGCCGTAGATGTACGGGGCCATCTTGGGGTTCCAGAAGCGCGTCTGGTGTCCGAAATGGACACCGGCTTCCAGCATCTCACGCATGGATACGGTCATGTTTACTCCGAAGGTTGGGTCTTGAACTCCAGCCAGAACCACCCTCTTCGAGGGCGGCACCATTCGGCGGCCAGGTTCGCGGCGTCGTCTGATGAAGGCGTATCAGCTGCTGCGACAATCGTCGCGATGAACGCATCAACAAACCGTCGAATTCTAGCACGCGGGCCTGCCAGCGACCTGGTGGCGGCAGTGGCCGAGGTGGCCGGCGGGCGGTTGCTCGCCGCCGAAGACATCGAACGTGCCATCGTTGCCGCCGACGCGCCAGCTTGCCGCCATGCCTTCGTGCGCCGCTTCGACGCCATGGCGCGGACCACGGCCATGGCGGTGGACTCGGCGCGTGCCGCGGGCGCGCCGGTGCCGGCGCTGGCCGGACTGGCGGTGTCGGTGAAAGACCTGTTCGACGTGGCCGGCGTACCCACCACGGCGGCATCGAAGTCACTGTCCGACGCATTGCCGGCCGCGGCCGACAGCCCGGTGGTGGCACGCCTGCGCGCCGCCGGCGCGGCGCTGATCGGCCACACCAACCTGACCGAGTTCGCCTTCTCCGGCGTCGGCATCAATCCGCACCACGGCACGCCCGCCAATGCCGGCACGCTGGCACTGGACGCCATGCCGCGCATTCCTGGCGGGTCCACCTCCGGCGGCGCGGTGACGGTGGCCGCCGGCGCCGCCTGGGCGGCCCTGGGCTCGGACACCCGCGGCTCGATCCGCGTGCCGGCCGCCCTGCACGGGCTGGTGGGCTTCAAGAACACCCAGGCGCTGACGTCCGTCGCAGGCTGCCTGCCGCTGTCCTTCACGCTGGACACCGCCTGCGCCATCACCCGCAGCGTACGCGACGCCGTGCTGCTGCACGAGGTGCTGGCGGCACGCCGCGTGGCGCTGCGCGGCCGGCCGCTGCGCGCGCTGCGACTGGCGCTGCCGCTGGGCGGCCTGCTCGAGGGCCTGGATGCCACGGTCGAACGGGTCTTCGAACGCTGCCTTGCGCGACTGCGCGCCGCCGGGGCCGAGATCGTCGAACTGGCGCTGCCGGCCGACGATGCGCCGGCCGTCAGCAGCGGCCAGATCGGTGCGGCCGAGGCCTGGGCATGGCACCGCAGCCGAATCGACGCGCGCCACGCCGACTACGACCCGCGGGTGCTGGCCCGCATCCGCAGCGGCAGCGGCATCGCGGCGGCCGACTACATCGACCGCCTGCAGGCGCGGCGCCGCTGGATCGCCCAGGTGGAAGCCTCGGCCCGGGGCATCGACGCCTTCATCTGCCCGACGGTGCCGATCGTCGCGCCGCCTCTGCAACCGCTGATCGACGACGACGAGGCCTTCTTCGCCACCAATGCGCTGCTGTTGCGCAACCCCTCGGTCGTCAACTACCTGGACGGCTGCGCGCTGTCGCTGCCTTGCCAGGCCGAGGACGAATTGCCGGTGGGCCTGATGGTCTGGGCGCCGGCGCTGCAGGACGACACCGTGCTCGACGTGTCACTGGCCATCGAGTGCGAGCTCGCCGGGTCGGGACGCTAGCGGCGTGCGCATCGCCGTCATCGGCGCCGGCATCGTCGGCGTCACGAGCGCGCATGAGCTCGCGGCCGACGGCCACGAGGTCACGGTCTACGAGCGCCATGCCGGCGTGGCCAGCGAGACCAGCTTCGCCAACGCCGGCGTGATCGCGCCCGGCTACGTCACGCCGTGGGCAGCCCCGGGCATGCCGCTGAAGGTGCTGCGCCACATGTTCGGCCAACACGCGCCGGTACGCTTCGGCGGCGCCAACGTGCTCGCTCAGCTGCCATGGATCTGGCGCTGGTGGCGCGCCTGCCGCCCCGCGGTGTACCAGGCCAACCGCGGCCACCTGTACCAGCTGGCGCGCTTCAGCAGCCAGCGGCTGCACGCGCTGACGCAGGCGCTGAACCTGGAGTACGAGCAGGCCCGCGGCGTGCTGGTGCTGCTGCGCAGCGCGCGCGACGTGGTCCAGGCCCAGGCCTCGCTGCGCATGCTGGGCGAGTTGCAGGTCGGCTTCGAACTGCTCGATCCGGCCCAGTGCCATCGGCTCGAACCCGGTCTGAACGTGGCGATGCCGCTGCAAGCCGGCATCTCGTTGCCGCAGGACGAGGTGGGCAATTGCCGCCAGTTCGCCCACCTGCTCAAGGCGCAGGCGCAGCGCCACGGCGCGCACTTCCTGTTCCAGCAGGAGGTGCTGTCGCTGAGCCCCGGCGCCAGCCCAAAGCTGCTAAGCCGCGACCTGGCTGGCAACGCCACGGCCGAAGCCGCCTTCGACGCGGTGCTGCTGTGCACCGGTCACCAAGCCCAGCGCCTGCTCAAGCCGCTGGGGCTGTCGCTGCCAATTGCGCCGGTGTATGGCTACTCGGTGACCGCACCGCTGAGCATGAGCGACATCCCCACGTCGCTGGGCCCGCGCGCTGCCGTCATGGACGAGAAGTTCAAGGTTGCCATCTCGCGGCTCGGCCAGCGCATCCGGGTGGCCGGCAGCGCCGAACTGGGTGGTGCACCGGGCCACATGAACGCCGCCGCATTGCGCACGCTGTACAAGGTGTTGGACGACTGGTTCCCCGGCGCAGCCCGGTTGTCGCAGGCCAGCGCCTGGAAGGGCGCGCGGCCGATGCTGCCCGACGGACCGCCGGTGCTGGGCCAAAGCCGCAGCCCCGGCATCTGGCTGAACCTGGGCCACGGCTCCAGCGGCTGGGCTCTGTCCTGCGGCTCGGCGCGGGTGGTGGCCGATCTGATGGCCGGACGCGATCCATCCATCGACGTCAGCGGGCTCGAGCCGCAGCGGCTGAAGGCCTGATCCGCCGCCTTCGCGCTGTCGCACAATGTGTCGCAGCAACTTGCCATGTCCGCGCCCTCCTTCGCACGCCCGCAGTGCATCCTTCCCGGCGATGCGCCAGCGCCCTTGCACGATGTGCGGGCCTCGCGTGCGATCGAGGCCGCTGCGCTGGCGCGGCACGCTGCGCACGAGCTGATGCAGCGTGCCGGCCTGGCCGTCGCCCGCCTGGCCCTGGCCGTGGCACCCCATGCGCGGCGCGTCTGGGTGGCCTGCGGGCCCGGCAACAACGGCGGCGACGGGCTGGTGGCGGCCACCCACCTGCACAGCGCCGGCATCGAGGTCCAAGCCACGCTCTACGGGGATGCGCAACGCCTGCCCGACGACGCCCGCCAAGCGCTGGCGGCGGCACTGCAGGCCGGCGTGCCGCTGTCCTCGGCTGCACCCACGCAAGGCGCCGATCTGGTGATCGACGCGCTGCTCGGCCTGGGAGCGTCTCGGCCACCGCACGGAGCGATTGCCGAGGCCATCGCCGCCATCAACGGCATGGCGGCCACGGTGCTGGCGGTGGACCTGCCCTCGGGCCTGCAGGCCGACACCGGCCAGCGCCTCGGCACGACGGCGGTGGTGGCCTCGCACACGCTGTCTTTGCTGACGCTCAAGCCAGGGCTGTTCACCGTGCTGGGGCGAGACCACGCGGGGCAGATCTGGCTCGACACACTGGGCGTGCCAGTCCACGAATTTGCCGCCACCGCGCGCCTTGCCGGAGCCGAGGCGCTGCACGCACTGGGGCCACGCGCCCATGCCAGCCACAAAGGCAGCCATGGCGACCTGGCGGTGGTCGGCGGCGCGCCGGGAATGACCGGTGCCGCCCTGCTGGCCGCGCGCGCGGCCTTGGCCAGCGGCGCCGGCCGCGTGTTCGTCAGCCTGCTCGATGCAGCCGGCATGGCCTGCGACCTGCAACAACCGGAGCTGATGTTCAGGCCTCAATGGTGGCGCGGGGATCCGGCCACGCTGATGCGCAGCACGGTGGTCTGCGGCTGCGGCGGCGGTTCGCTGGTGCGCGACGCCCTGCCGGTGCTGCTGTCACGCTGCCCTCGGCTGCTGCTGGATGCCGACGCCCTCAACACCCTGGCTGCCGACGACGGCTTGAAGCAGGCGCTGCAGTCCCGCGCCGCACGTGGCCAGGTGACTGTGCTGACCCCACACCCGCTGGAAGCAGCGCGCCTGCTGGGCAGCGACGTGGCCGCAGTGCAGGCCGACCGCCTGCTTGCGGCACGCACGCTGGCGCAGCGCCATCGCAGCATGGTGCTTCTGAAGGGCTCGGGCAGCGTCATCGCCTTGCCCGACGGCGACCTGGTCATCAACCCCACCGGCAATGGCCTGCTGGCCACGGGCGGCACCGGCGACGTGCTGGCCGGCTGGACCGGCGGCTTTTGGGCGCAACTGGCGGCGACGCACGGCGATGCCCTGTCGGCACGCCAGGCGCTGGTAGCCGCCGCATGGCTGCACGGCCATGCGGCAGACCTGCAAGCGGCCCACTCGCCCCGCAGTCTGGCCCTGCGCGCCGGCGAGTTGACAGAGCTGATGCGCGAGGCGGCGGCCGCACGCAGGCCGCGTCCGTAGGCGCGGCCTCAGCGGCGCGTGCGCGTGGGCGTCTTGCGATCGCGTGTGGTGCGTGTCGGCTTGGCGGCCGCCGCGCCCGAGGCGGCCGTCTTCTTGCCCGTCTTGCGCCGTGCCTCGGTCTTGCCGGCACGGTCGGCCTCCTGCACCGATTGCAGCTCTTCCACCGCACTGTGCGCACGGGCGCGCTCGCCTCGCGCGCGGGTGGCCGGCAGGCCCGGCTCGCTGTCGCGCACCAGGCGGAAATCGATGCGCCGGCTGTCCAGGTCGACCCGGCTGACCTGCACGCGCACCCGCGTGCCTACGGCATAGCGTGCGCCGGAGCGCTCGCCGCGCAGTTCCTGGTGCACCTCGTCGTAGCGGTAGTACTCGCCGCCGAGTTCGGTGATGTGCACCAGCCCTTCGACATACAACGCGTCGAGCGTGACGAACAGCCCGAAGCTGGTGATGGCGCTGACCGTGCCGGAGTACTCCTCGCCGAGGTGCTCGCGCATGAAGCGGCATTTCAGCCAGGCCTCGACATCGCGCGAGGCTTCGTCGGCGCGGCGCTCGTTGGCACTGCAATGCGCGCCCGCGACTTCCCAGGTCTCCAGCTCCTTGCTCAGGGCCTTGGGCGGCTTGGCCGGGCCCTTGCCGGGCCGGCGTGTCGGCGCCGGCGGCATGCTGGCCACCAGTGCGGCATCGAGCTGGTAGCGCTTTTCACCCAGGATGGCCTTGATCACGCGGTGCACCAGCAGGTCCGGGTAGCGCCGGATCGGGCTGGTGAAGTGCGCATAGGCGCCATAGGCCAGGCCGAAGTGGCCGGCATTGGCGCTGGTGTACACCGCCTGCTGCATCGAGCGCAGCAGCATCGTGTGGATCTGCGTCACGTCGGGCCGGTCCTTGGTGGCCAGTGCGATGGTCTGGATCTCGCCAGGGCTCGGGTCGTCGCTCAGGTGCAGGCCGATGCCCAGCGCGCGCAGGTAGTTCTGCAGCGTCACGCGGCGCTCCGGCGTGGGCCCCTCGTGCACACGGAACAGCGCCGGGTGGTCCGCCGCCTCGATGAAGCCGGCCGCGCATTCGTTGGCGGCGAGCATGGCCTCCTCGATGAGCTTGTGCGCCTCGTTGCGCGTGCGCGGCACGATCTTCTCGATGCGGCCGTTTTCGTCGCAGACGATCTGCGTCTCGGTGGTCTCGAAATCCACCGCGCCGCGCTTCGCGCGCTGCTTCAGCAACGCACGATAGACCTCGTGCAGGTGCAGCAGGTGCGGCACCAGGTCCGCGCGACGTTGGGCCTCGGGCCCGCGGGTATTGGCCAGCACCGCGGCCACTTCGGTATAGGTCAGCCGCGCATGCGAGCAGATCACCGCGGGATAGAACTGGTAGGCGTCGATCGCGCCCTCGGTGGCGATGACCATGTCGCAGACCATCGCCAGCCGGTCGGCTTCAGGGTTCAGCGAGCACAGGCCGTTGGACAGCTTTTCCGGCAGCATCGGGATCACGCGGCGCGGGAAGTACACCGAGGTGGCGCGCTCGTAGGCATCGTTGTCGATGGCCTCGCCAGGCTTCACGTAATGGCTGACGTCGGCGATGGCGACGATCAGCCGCCAGCCCTTGAACAGGCTCTTGCCGCGCCCGCGCGTGAAGGGCTCGCAGTACACCGCATCGTCGAAGTCGCGCGCATCCTCGCCGTCGATGGTGACCAGCGGCACGTCGCTCAGGTCGATGCGGTGGCGCCGGTCGGCCGGGCGCAGCTTGTCGGGCAGCGCCGCCGCCTGGGCCAGCGTCTCGGGCGAGAAGCGGTGCGGCACCTCGTACTTGCGCACCGCGATCTCGATCTCCATGCCGGGGTCGTCGATCTCGCCCAGCACCTCGATGACGCGGCCCATCGGCTGCGAGTACATCGATGGCGGCTCGGTCAGTTCGATCGACACCACCTGCCCCACGGCCGCATTGGCGGTGGCGTTCTTTGGCACCATGATGTCCTGGCCGTAGCGCCGGTCCTCCGGCGCCACCAGCCAGATGCCGGCCTCGTGCAACAGGCGGCCGATGATCGGCGCCTTGCGCCGCTCGATGATGTCGAGTACGCGCCCCTCGGGGCGGCCCTTGCGGTCGTAGCGCACGATGCGAACGCGCACCCGGTCACGGTGCAGCACCGCGCGCATTTCCTGGGGGGACAGGTAGATCATCGGCTGTCCGTCGTCGCGGCGAACGAAGCCGTGTCCGTCCTGGTGGCCTTCGACCTGGCCTTCCACTTCGCTGAGCAAGGCAGCACCGGGAACGCCAGGCGCCGGATTGATGGTTTCTTTGATGATAAAATCTTTCTTTGATGTGCCCAGGTGGCGGAATTGGTAGACGCACTAGTTTCAGGTACTAGCGGGTAACTCCGTGGGGGTTCGAGTCCCTTCCTGGGCACCAGATGTTGATGTGAAGAGCGGGGTCGGCGATGCCGACCCCTTTCTTTTTTCTGCTGTCAGACGACAAACTTCTTCGCCAGCTTGTCGGGGGGTAGGTTGTCGTACTCCTCGAAGGGCTGGTGGATCCACGGGCTGGTGGGCAGGTGCTCGACGAAATAGTCGGGCGTGTAGGTCGACGCGGCCTTGACCCAGATCACCGCCGAGCGCAGTTCGCTGATCGACGGCATGCCGCGCAGCCGTTCCACCACCGCCTGCAGCGTGACGCCCGAATCCGACAGGTCATCGACCAGGAGAACCCGACCGGCGAGTTCGCCTTTGGGCAGGGTGATGTACTTGGCGATGTCCAGCCGGCCTTGGATGGTGCCGGCCTCGGCGCGGTAGGAACTGGTGGACATGATCGCCAGCGGCTTGTCGAACACCCGGGACAGCACGTCGCCCGGGCGCATGCCGCCGCGCGCCAGGCACAGGATCTGGTCGAACTGCCAGCCCGAGTTGTGCACCTTCAGCGCCAGCCGCTCGGTGAGCATGTGGTACTCGTCCCAGGATACATAGAGGTGTTTGCCGTCGTCGGTGAGCATGTGGGTCTTCCGATGGGTGGTGTTGGACGGGGGGACCTTCAGGCCTGGTAGGGATGGCGAAGCAGGATCGTATGCTCGCGGTCCGGCCCGGTGGAAACCATGTCGATCGGCGTGCCGATCAGAGCCTGCACGCGATCGAGGTAGCGCCGCGCGTTCAGCGGCAACTGGTCCCATTCGGTCAGGCCGGCGGTCTTCTCGGTCCAGCCAGGGAAACTTTCGTAGATGGGCTCGCAGGCTGCGACCTCGTCGGCATCCAGCGGCAGCACATCGATGCTGCGGCCGCCCAGCTTGTAGCCAATGCAGGCCTTGATCTCGCTTAAGCCGTCCAGCACGTCCAGCTTGGTGATGCACAGGCCCGACAGGCCGTTGATGATGGTCGAGCGCTTCAGCGCCGCGGCGTCGAGCCAGCCGCAACGCCGCGCCCGGCCGGTGACGGTGCCGCGTTCCTGGCCCACCGTGGAAAGATGGTGGCCGACGCTGCCCGGGACGTCCATCGGCAGTTCGGTCGGGAACGGGCCGCTGCCCACGCGCGTGGTGTAGGCCTTGGTGATGCCCAGCACATAGTGCAGCATATCCGGGCCGACGCCCGAGCCGGCCGCGGCGTTGCCGGCCACGCAGTTGCTGGAGGTGACGAAGGGATAGGTGCCGTGGTCGATGTCGAGCAAGGTGCCCTGCGCGCCCTCGAACAGCAGGTTGGCGCCGCGAAGGTGGGCCTGGTGCAGTGCGTAACCCACGTCGGCCAGCAACGGACGGATCTGCTCGGCCACGCGCATCGAATCGTCGAGGATGGTCTGGAAGTCCAGCGGCTTCGACTTCAGGTAGCCGCCGAGCGCGAAGTTGTGCAATTCCACCAGCTCGCGCAGCTTGCGGGCGAAGCGCTCGGGATGCTTCAGATCCTGTGCCCGCAGCGCGCGGCGCGCCACCTTGTCCTCGTAGGCCGGGCCGATGCCCTTGCCGGTGGTGCCGATCTTGCCCGCGCCGCTGCTCTCGCGCAGCCCTTCGCGCGCCAGATCGACGGCCACGTGGAAGGGCAGGATCAGCGGGCAGGACTCGCTGACGAACAGCCGCGAGCGCACCTCCAGCCCGGCCGCTTCCAGACGCTGGATCTCCTGCAGCAGGTGCGCCGGATCGACGACCACGCCATTGCCGATGTAGCACGGCACGCCGTCACGCATCACGCCCGAGGGGATGAGCTGCAGCGCCGTCTTGTGGCCACGGATGACCAGCGTGTGGCCGGCGTTGTGGCCGCCCTGGAAACGCACCACGCCTTGGGCATGCTCGGTCAGCCAGTCGACCATCTTGCCCTTGCCTTCGTCGCCCCATTGCGTGCCGACGACGACGACATTGCGGCCGCGTATAGCGTCCCGACCTTGCTTCATGTTCAAGCGCAATCCTTCCGGCTGCTAAGGGGAAGCTGCTCCCGCCTCACAGCGAGCGCAGCATCCATTGATCGTCGATGGAAATCAGTTCGCGGTCGCAGTCGAACTCCTGACCCTCGTTCTCGTGGCCGGGCAGCACGCACACCACCGTCTCGCCCAGCTCGCGCAGGCGGCGCACCGCCGCGCGCAGTTTCAGGTCCTCGCCCCAGGGGGCGCGCACGGCGCTGGCCCGAGGCGGGTTCGGCGCATGCTCGGCCAGCAACTTCAGGTCCAGACTGAAACCCACTGCCGGGCGGCGCCGGCCGAACACCGCACCCACCTCGTCGTAGCGGCCGCCGCGCACCAGTGCATCGCTGGACGCGCCGCCGTAGACCGCGAAGCGCGTGCCGCTGTAGTAGGCATAGCCGCTCATGTCGGACAGATCGAAACCCAAGCGCACCTGCGGGTGGTCGCGCCGCAGGTGCGTGGCCAGCCATTGCAGGTCGTCCAGCGCGGCGCCAATCAATGCGCGCTGCGGCAGCAGGCGGCGAGCGGCGCCCAGCACCTCGTCGCCGCCATACAGCGCCAGCAGCTCGCGCAGCGCGCGCCGCGTCTCGACCGGGAAGCCCTGCGACAACGACTCGACCACCGCCGCATCCTTCTTCGACAGTGCCGCCACGACGTCCTGCAGTTGGGTGGCCTCAATCGGCAACCCGGCCAGCACCCCGCGCACCAGGCGGGCGTCGGCCAAGTCGATCAGCAGGCCGTCGATGCCGGTGGCCTGCAATGCGTCGAGCGCCAGTTCCTGAACCTCGAGGTCGGCCTCCAGCCCGGCATGGCCGAAGATCTCGGCGCCGAACTGCAGCGGCTCGCGAGAGCCCAGGCCGCTGGGCCGGGTGTGCAACACCGGACCGCAGTAGCACAGCCGCGTCACGCCCTGGCGGTTGAGCAGATGGGCGTCGATGCGCGCGGCCTGTGGCGTGGTGTCCGCGCGCAGCCCCAGCGTGCGCCCGCTGAGCTGGTCGACCAGCTTGAAGGTCCGCAGGTCCAGCTCATGACCGGTACCGGTGAGCAAGGAGTCCAGGTGCTCCAGCAGCGGCGGCATGATCAGCTCGAAGCCGTAGCCGCGAGAGCGGTCGAGAAGGCTGCGCCGGAGCTCCTCGATGCGGCGCGCCTGCGCCGGCAAGACATCGGCGATGTGCTCCGGCAGCAGCCACGCAGACGACATGAATGAACCCGCGAATGGAAACGCCCATTGTATCGAGCGCTCTGCCGCGCCCGAGCCGGCGCGCTGGTTCAGTTCCAGTAGATCAGCAGCAGCACCACGCCGATCAGCATGCTGCTCAGTCCGAAGAAGCGGATCTGGCCGTCGCTGAGGCGGGTGGCACGTTCGAACATCGAGCGCCAACTGCCCGGGCTGAGGAAAGGCAGCAGCCCTTCCAGCACCAGCATCAGGGCCACGGCGCCAAGCAGCAGGTCCGACATGGGCCGGCAGGTCGAGGCGGCGTGGTTTACTTGGAATCCGCAGCCGAACTGCCGCGCATGGCGCGGAAGAACTCGCTGTTCGGGTCGATCACCATCACGTCCGATCGAGAGCGGAAGCTCGCGCGATAGGCATCCAGGCTGCGGTAGAACTTGGCGAACTGCGGGTCGCGGCCGAAGGACTCGGCATACAGCGCCGAGGCCTTGGCATCGCCCTCGCCCTTGATCTTCTGCGAATCGCGATAGGCCTCGGCGACGATCACCTCGCGCTGGCGGTCGGCGTCGGCGCGGATCTTCTCGCCATCGGCCATGCCCTGCGAGCGCAGTTCGTTGGCCACGCGCTTGCGCTCGGACTCCATGCGCTTGAACACCGAGTCGGTGATGTCAGCGACGAAGTCGACCCGCTTGATGCGCACGTCGACCACCTCGATGCCGAAGGCCTTGGCCTCGTTCGAAAGGCGTGCCAGCACGTCGCGCATGACCTTCTCGCGCTCGACCGACAACACGCCGGACACGTTGCGCCGAGTCACCTCCTCGTTGAAGGCCGCCTGCACCACCGGGCCCAGGCGGTTCTCCAGGTTGCGGAAGTCGGTGCCGTTGTTGCGGATGAACTGGCGCGGCTCGCTGATACGCCACTTGACCAGCCAGTCGATCACCAGGCTCTTCTTCTCGGCGGTGAAGATGGGCCGGTTCTCCGAGTTGTCCAGCGTCTGAATGCGCCGGTCCAGGAAAACGACGTTCTGGAACGGCGGCGGCAGCTTGAACTTCAGGCCCGGCTCGGTGATGACCTCCTTGATCTCGCCCAGGGCGAAGACCACACCCACCTGCCGCTGGTCGACGATGAACATCGTCGAGGCGGCGATCATCAGCGCGATCAGCGCGGCGGCAGCGAACATTCCGATTCGATTCATGCTCTGTCTCCTGCGGGCGTCAGCGGATCTCGCGGTCACGGCTGCGCCCGCCGTCACGCGAACGCGCGTCCGTCGCTGGCGCCGCAGCCGGCACCTCGACAGGCTGCGGTGCCGGCGCCGCCGCGGCGGCGCCGCCGGCCTGCTGCATCAGCTTGTCCAGCGGCAGGTACAACAAGTTGGAGCCGCTGCGGCTGTCGACCATGACCTTGCTGACATTCGAGAACACCTGCTGCATGGCGTCCACGTACAGGCGGTCGCGCGTCACGCCTGGCGCCTTCTTGTACTCGTCCAGCACCGAGCGGAAGCGTTCCGCATCACCTTCGGCCACCGAGGTCACCCGCGCGCGATAGCCCTCGGCCTCCTCCCGCAGGCGTGCTGCCGTGCCCTGAGCCCGGGGGATCACGTCGCTGGCATAGGCGTCGCCTTCGTTCTTGAAGCGGTCACGATCGGCTGTGGCCTTGACCGCATCGTTGAAGGCCGCCACCACTTGATCGGGCACCGCCACCGACTGCACGTTGACGTTCACCACCTGGATGCCGGTGTTCAGCCGGTCGAGCTGCGCCTGCACCGAATTCAACAGATCGCTGGCCAGCAGGTCGCGGGCCTGGTACAGCACCGAGTCGACGTTGCTGCGCCCGACGACCTCGCGCACCGCCGACTCGCTGGCCTGTACCACCGCGTCGTCCGGATTGCGGTTCTCGAACAGGAAGGCGCGCGCGTCTTTCAGCCTGTATTGCACGGTGAAGCGGATGTCGATGATGTTCTCGTCTTGAGTCAGCATCGACGAATCGCGCAAGCCGGTGGCCGGCACCGGCGTATTCCGGCCCATCTCGACCGAGCGCAACTGCGTCACCGGCACCGTCTCGTGCGCCTGGAAGGGGTACGGAAAGCGCCACTGGATGCCGGCGTCCACGGTGTAGGCATAGCGCCCAAAGGAAGTGACCACCGCCTGCTGGCCTTCCTGCACGATGAACACGCCGCTGCCCAGCCAGACCAGGGCCACGACACCGGCGATCAGGCCGGCGCCGATGCCGGCGCTCTTCATGTTGGGCTGGAATGGCGGGCCACTGTCGGGCGGTTTGTCGACGTTGCGGTTCGGCCGCTGGCCTCCGCCCTTGCCGCCGAACATGCCGCTGAGCTTGCGGTTGAAGTCGCGCCACAGCTCGTCCAGATCGGGCGGGCCATCGTTGCGTCCCCCGTTGTTCAGCACCAGCGTGTCGCGGCCGCGGGCTGGACGTTGCGGCAGGCGCAACAGCGCTCGCAGCAGTGCTGCCGCCGCGCTGGCGACATCGCCAATGCCGGGCCTGCGCCGCTCGGGGTGGTTCTCAGACATGGTGTGGGGGGTGGGAGATGAGTGAAGGGCCCGCGTTCAGCGGAAGGGAGCGAGGATCAGCGGGAAGAGATGGGGGCTCGGCGGCGCCGTTCAAGCGCTGGCTCACGGCATCGGCCAGCACCTGGCGCAGCGCGTCGATGCCCGTGCCGTCACGCGCGCTGACAAACACGCGGCGCACGCGCTGGCCATTGGCGCGCTCGACCCAGTCGACGCCATGCCGCGGACGGCGCGATTCCTCGAGCAGGTCGCACTTGTTGTAGACCAGCACCTGCGGCACCTGCGACGCGCCGATTTCGTCGAGCACCCGCTCGACCTCGGCGCACTGCTCGATCCACAGCGGGCTGGAGGCGTCCACCACGTGCAGCAGCAGGTCGGCATCGGCGGCCTCTTGCAAAGTGGCCTGGAAGGCCTCGACCAGCTTGTGCGGCAGGTCGCGGATGAAGCCCACGGTGTCGGACAGCGACACCGAGCCCGCCTCGTCCGACAGCCACAGCGCCCGCGTGGTGGTGTCCAGCGTGGCGAACAACTGATCGGCCGCCAGCGCACGCGCCTTGACCAGCGCGTTGAACAGCGTCGACTTGCCCGCGTTGGTGTAACCCACCAGCGAGATGCGAAAGGTGCCGCGGCGCTCGCGCGCCTTGCGCTGCGTGCCACGCTGGCGCTTGACCTTCTCCAACCGCTCCTTCACCGACTTGATACGTTCGCCGATCATGCGCCGGTCCAGTTCGATCTGCGCCTCGCCCGGGCCGCCGCGCAGGCCGATGCCGCCGCTCTGCCGCTCCAGGTGCGACCAGCGCCGCACCAGGCGCGTGGCCATGTACTGCAGCCGCGCCAGTTCCACCTGCAGCTTGCCTTCATGGCTTTGAGCGCGGGCAGCAAAGATGTCGAGGATGACGCCGGTGCGGTCGGCCACGGACACACCCAGATGGCGCTCCAGGTTGCGCTGTTGCGCCGGGCTCAGCGCCTGATCGAAGATCGCGCCTTGCGCACCGGTGGACAGCACCATCGACTTGATCTCGTCGGCCTTGCCCGAGCCGACGAACAGCGCCGCATCCGGCGCCTTCCTGCGGGCGATGACGCGGCCCACCGGCTCGTCGCCGGCCGACTGCGCCAGCAGGGCCAGTTCATCCAGCGTGGCGTCGAAGCCCGGGTCCTTGCCGAAATCCACCCCGACGAGAACGACACGCGTGGCAACGCCCGCCTGCGTGGCCGATGGGGCAGACGAGGAGCTCAAGACCGGGCTTGCCAACGCCGTGGATGGCGCGCCGGCTTCAGGCCTGCTCGCCAGGTTCGCTGGCGTGGAAGTTCACCGCTCGCCCGGGCACGACCGTGGAAATGGCATGCTTGTAAACCATCTGCGTGACCGTGTTGCGCAACAACACCACGTACTGGTCAAAGGACTCGATGTGGCCCTGCAGCTTGATGCCGTTGACCAGGTAGATGGACACCGGAACATGCTCCTTGCGCAGCAGGTTCAAAAACGGGTCCTGCAACAACTGCCCTTTATTGCTCACGATATGCTCCGTGATGAAAGTTCTTGGAAGAAGGACCTTATCACAGGCACGACAGCTTCGTCGTGCACTGCAACATGACCGTGGTAGGCGGTTGTCCGCGACGCAGGCTTCGAGTAGCCAATCGGCCCGCCGGTTCCACGATCATCAAGCGCGGTCCACAAAAGGGTTCTTCGAAGAGCGCATTTCGACACGCATCGGCGTGCCCACCAGCTTGAAATGTTCGCGAAAGCGCCCCTCCAGATAGCGCTTGTAGGCATCGGTCACGTGCTCCAGCGAATTGCCATGGATCACGACGATCGGCGGGTTCATGCCACCTTGATGCGCATAGCGCAGCTTGGGGCGGAAGTTGCCGGCCCGCTTGGGCGCCTGGTGCTGCACCGCGTCGAGCAGCAGCCGCGTCAGCACCGGCGTGGGCATCTTCTTCACCGCCGAGGCGTGGGCGTCGGCGATGGCCTTCCACAGCGGGCCCAGGCCCTGGCGCTTCTTGGCCGAAATGCGCTGCACCGGCGCAAACTTCAGGAAGGCCAGGCGCTGCACGATCGAGCGTTCCAGCGTCTCGCGTTGATAGGCATCCACTGCGTCCCATTTGTTGACGGCCAGCACCACCGCGCGGCCCGATTCCAGGATGTAGCCGGCGATGTGCGCATCCTGGTCGGTGACGCCCTGCGTGGCATCCAGCAGCAGCAGCACGACGTTGGCATCGGCGATGGCCTGCAGCGTCTTCACCACCGAGAACTTCTCGATGGTCTCGAACACCTTGCCTTTGCGGCGCAGCCCTGCCGTATCGATCAGGTCGAAGCGCTTGCCGTGGTGCTCGAAAGGCACGTGGATCGCATCGCGAGTGGTGCCGGGCTGGTCGAAGGCCACCAGCCGCTCCTCGCCCAGCCAGGTGTTGATCAGCGTCGACTTGCCGACGTTCGGCCGCCCGGCCACTGCCAAGCGAATCGGCTTGTCGGCGCCCAGTTCTTCCAGTGGCTCGGCCTCGGGCTCCGGCTCGCCCTCGAACGCGGCCTCGATCAGGCTGCGGATACCCTGCCCATGCGCCGCCGAGATCGGGTGCGGTTCGCCCAGGCCGAGCTCATGGAATTCGGCCAGCCTCGGCGAATCGTTCATGCCCTCGGCCTTGTTCACCGCCAGCAGCACGCGCCTTGCGGTGCTGCGCAGGTAGCGTGCGATCTCGTGGTCCTGTCCGCTCAGCCCGCTGCGCGCGTCGAGCACGAAAACCACCACGTCGGCCTCGGCCACCGCCTGGCGCGTCTGCTTGGCCATCTCGCGCAAGATGCCGTCGGTGGTGTCGGGCTCGAAGCCGCCGGTGTCGACGACGATGAACTCACGGCCGTCGACCTTGGCGTCGCCGTAATGGCGGTCGCGTGTGAGACCGGCGAAGTCGGCGACGATCGCGTCGCGGCTGTGCGTCAGTCGGTTGAACAGTGTGGACTTGCCGACATTGGGCCGGCCGACGATGGCCAGAACCGGCTTCATTGCGGCCGGAAGGCGAACAGCCCGCCGTTGCGCGTCACCACCAGCAGCGTGGTGCCCGACAGCACCGGCTTGCCGACCACCGGCGCGCCGTCTGTGGGCAGGCGCAGCAACGTCTGACCGTCCTTGCGGTCGAGGAAGTGCACGTAGCCCTCGAAGTCGCCGAAGGCCACGGTCGGGCCGATGCTGGCTGGCGCGCTCAGGCCCCGGAACAGCATGCGTTCGCTGGTCCAGACGGTCTCGCCGCTGTCGGTTTTCCAGGCGACGATGCGGTCGGTGGCATCGGCGCCGAAGATCAGCTCTTCATCCCCACCGATGGCATTGACCCCGCCAGCGTTGCGCGCCCAGAGCAGGCGGCCGGTCTCGGTATCGACACAGCCCACCGCCGCTTGAAAGGAGCGCGCGCAAAGCCGCGTGCCCAGCCGCAGCGCAGGGCCGATCAGGTCGGCCAATCGCTCGACTTCGTTGGTGCCGCGCGGCGAGCCCACCGGCACCTCCCAGCGCAGCGTGCCGCGAGTCGGGTCGATGCCGGCCAGGCGCGGGCCCTGCCCTGCGACCAGCGTGTCCTTCACTGCGGCGAGCACGCCGATGTGCAGCAGCGTCAGCGCCTCGCCTGGGCGCTGCAGCGTCCACAGGCGCTTGCCGTCCTTGGCATCGTAGGCATGGACCGCGCGGTCCACACCCATCACGAAGACACGCTCTCCGGCCACCAGCGGCGCCGTGCTGACGCGCGACTTCAGCTGCTCGCGCCACAGCTCCTTGCTGCCTTCGAAGGTGACCAGCTTGTTGTCGACCGTCACCACGGCGTGGAAGCGTCCGTCGCTGCCGACGCCCGCGCTCAGCGGGGCCCCGGCATTGGCGGTCCAGAGCTGGCGGCCGCTTTCGGCCTCCAGCCCCAGCAGCGTGCCACCGCTGGAGGCGACGATGAAATTGCCGTCGCGCGAGACCACCGACAGCGGGAAGCGCACGCCGTCAACCTTGGCAGCCCACACCTGACGGCCGGCGATCTTGGGCGTCACCGCTTCCAGCGCCTTGGGCTTGGGCTTGTCGGCCGCGCACCCGACCAGCGCGGCCAGCGCAAAGAGCACGGCGCCCCAGCCCGCGAAGGCACGGTGGCGCCACGGCCTCACTGGCCGGCCTCCATGACCTTGGCGGCGGCGGGCGCCGAGGCCGCGGCGGGCGGCGCGCCCAGCGCAGTCAGCTTGGCATCGATCAGGCGCCGGTACTCGACCTTCTCGTCCATCGCCTTCCAGGCCGACTGGTAGGCGCTGCGCGCTTCGGCCGTCTTGCCTTGTGCCAGCAGCACATCGCCACGGCGATCGGCGACCAGGGCTTCGAAGGTCGGCGCCTTGGCGGCGTCGAGCTGCTTGAGCGCGCCATCGTAGTCCTTGGCCTGCAGCAGCAAGCCCGCCAGGCGCAGGCGCGCCACGGTCTTGTATTCGTCTTCGCTGGCGTTGTCGGCCACCCAGCTGAGGCTGGCCTTGGCCGCATCGGCCTGGCCGCGATCGAACTGCACCCGCGCGGCCAGCAGCCCGGCCTGTTCGGCGAACACGGTGCGCGGGTAGCGCTCCTTCAGGTCGCTGAAGATCTGCCCGGCGCGCTGCGCATCACCACCTTGTGCGGCCAGCTCGAGCTGGTCGAACATGGCCGCAGCCTTGGCCGATTGGTCGCGCTGCCACCACTTCCAGCCGTTCAGGCCGGCGTACACCGCCAGCGCGGCAATCAGTGCCCAGGTGATCAGGTTGCCGTAGCTCTTCCAGAAGGTCTTGAGCGCGTCGAGCTGTTCCTGCTCCTGCAGGTCTAGAGGTTGTGCCATGGGTCCTTCGAGCGAGACGGATTCGAAAAAGTGCCGGATTATGGGGTGCGCAGTTCTTGCGCCCACTGCGCCACGCCGGCCAGCGAACGGGTGCGCTGCACCGCCGCGGCATCGCGCAGCGGCTTGATGGCCACCTCGCCGCGCGCCAGCTCGTCAGCGCCGAAGATCAGCGCGTGCCGCGCGCCGCTGGCATCGGCCTTCTTGAACTGCGACTTCATGCTGCCCGGGCCGTCCTTGCCGGCGGCGTGCAGCAACACCGACAGACCCGCAGCGCGAAGCGCCTCGGCGGTGGCGGTGGCCAGCGGCAGCGCGGCCGCTTCGGGGATCACCACATAGGCGTCCCAGGGGCGCGCCGCGGGGTCGATGCCTTCCTGCTTGAGCAGGTCAAGAACGCGTTCGATGCCCAGGCCCCAACCGACCGCCGGTGCCGGCTTGCCGCCGATCAACTCGAACAGGCCGTCGTAGCGCCCGCCGCCGCACAGCGTGCCCTGCGCACCGAGCTTGTCGGTGACCCACTCGAACACCGTCAGGTTGTAGTAGTCCATGCCCCGCACCAACCGCGGGTTGATGCGGTAGGGCTGACCGACCGCATCAAGCACGGCAAGCACCGCGTCGAAGTGTTTCAGCGAGGCCTCGCCCAGGTAGTCCATCAGCTTCGGTGCGGCATCCACCATTGCCTGCATGGCCGGGTTCTTGGAGTCCAGGATGCGCAGCGGATTGCTGTGCAGGCGGCGCTTCGCGTCGGCGTCGAGCAACTCCTGGTGCTGCTCGAAGTGCTTCACCAAGGCCGCGCGGTGGGCGCGCCGCTCCTCGGGCTGGCCCAGGCTGTTGACCTCGAGCCGCACCTCGGCCAGGCCCAGGTCGCGCCACAGCGAGCGCGCCATCAGGATCACCTCGGCGTCCACATCGGGGCCTGCAAAGCCCAGCGCCTCGACCCCCACCTGATGGAACTGCCGGTAGCGGCCGCGCTGCGGCTTCTCGTGCCTGAACATGGGGCCGACATAGAAGAGTCGCTTGCCGCCGTCGTAGAGCAGGGAATGCTCGATGACCGCTCGCACCACGCCCGCGGTGGCCTCGGGGCGCAGCGTCAGCGGGTCGCCGTTCATGCTGTCGACGAAGGAATACATCTCCTTCTCGACGATGTCGGTGACCTCGCCCAGTCCGCGCACGAACAGCGGCGTGGGCTCGACGATGGGTGTGCGCACATTCAGGTAGCCGTAGCGGTGCATCAGCTCGCGCACCTGGAGCTCGAACCATTCCCAGCGCGCCGATTCCGGCGGCAGGATGTCGTTCATGCCTTTGACGGCCTGGATGGGTTCTGCCATGGGTTGTTGCTGTTCGCGCCGTACCTTCAAGTAGCCGCCGCGGAGCCGGCTTTGCCGGGCCGCCAGCGGCGCCCCCTGGGGGGAGCGCCGCTGGCGCTACGGGGGGGTCGTCAGTTCTGTTCCGAACCTGCGCTGGATGTAGTCCTCGACGATCTTGTGGAACTCTTCGGCGATGCCCTCGCCGCGCAGCGTCAGTGCCTTGGCTCCGTCGATGAACACCGGCGCGGCCGGCGCCTCGCCGGTGCCGGGCAGGCTGATGCCGACGTCGGCGTGCTTGCTTTCGCCGGGGCCGTTGACGATGCAGCCCATCACCGCCACCTTCAGGTTCTCGACGCCGGGATATCGGCCCTTCCACACCGGCATCATCGCGCGCAGGTGGTCGTCGATGCGCTTGGCCAGCACCTGGAAGGTCTCGCTGGTGGTGCGCCCGCATCCCGGGCAGGCGGTAACACTGGGGTTGAAGTTGCGCAGGCCCAGCGCCTGAAGGATCTCCAGCGCGATCACCACCTCCTGCGTGCGCGCCTCGCCGGGCTGCGGCGTCAGGCTGACGCGGATGGTGTCGCCGATGCCTTCCTGCAGCAGCACCGACAGCGCCGCAGCCGAAGCCACCGTGCCCTTGGTGCCCATGCCGGCTTCGGTCAGACCCAGGTGCAGCGCGTAGTCGCAGCGCCGGGCCAGCGCGCGGTAGACGGTGATCAGATCCTGCACCCCGCTGACCTTGCAGCTGATGATGATCTGGTCGGGGTTCATGCCCAGCTCGCGCGCATGGTCGGCTGAAGCGAGCGCGCTTTGCACCAGGGCCTGGTACATCACCGACTTGGCGTCCCAGGGCTCGGCGCGCGCCGCGTTTTGGTCCATCAGCGCGGCCAACAGTTCCTGGTCGAGGCTGCCCCAGTTGACGCCGATGCGCACCACCTTGTCGTGGCGCATCGCCGCTTCGATCATCATCGCGAACTGCCGGTCGCGCTTGTCGCCCTTGCCGACGTTGCCCGGATTGATGCGGTACTTGCTCAACGCCTGCGCCATCGCCGGATAGTCGCTGAGCAGGCGGTGGCCGTTGTAGTGGAAGTCGCCGATCAGCGGCACGACGATGCCCATGCGGTCGAGCTGCTCACGGATGTGCGGCACCGCCTCGGCAGCCTCGGGCGTGTTGACCGTGATGCGCACCAACTCCGAGCCGGCCTGCGCCAGCTCCTTGACCTGAATGGCGGTACCGATCACGTCTACCGTGTCGGTGTTGGTCATGGCCTGCACGCGCACTGGCGCGTCACCACCGATCGTCAGCGTGTGGCTGCCCCAACGCACCAAGGCCTGGCGCGTGCTCCGCGGACCCAGCGTGGCGGGCCGGATCACAGCGGCGAGCGGCTCATCGTTCATAGTCTGCGCGTCAATTCAGTTCGAGACGGGCCACGTTGTCTCGCGTGACCGGGGCCAGGTCCACGCCCTGCCCGCGGAACTGCAACTGCGTGGCCGCGGCATTGCCGATTTTCAGCTTGAAGGGCAGTTTCCCGTTCAGCCCCAGGCTTTCGCCGGGCTGCAACAGCCGCTGCACCAGCACCTGCCCGCCGGCATCGACCACCTCGACCCAGGTGGCATCCGTGGCCCGCAGCACGGCCAAGCCGCCGGCAGTGTCGACCACAGCGCTGGCACCCGTCTCGGCGCCCGGAACCGAATGCACCACCTCCACCGCGGGCGCCACCGCCGCGCTGCCGCTGAAAGTCGCGGGCGTGGCTGAAAGGTTGTCCGAAGCCGCCGGGGACGGTGCCGACGCTGGCGACACGGAGGGGTCCGTGGACGCTGCGGCGGCTGCAGCGGAGGCGGACGCCGGCGCGGCGGGTACTTGAACCGGTGCGCTGGCAGGCCAGAAGGCTTCCCACCAGCCTGGGGGAAGCACGAACACCGCAGCGGCCGCCCCCAGCACCGCCAATGCAGCCCAGGACAGCGGATGGCGCAGGGGGCTGAAGTCAGTCGGTTCGGCACGCCCCGGACGATCGCGGAAAGGGGCGTTCAGGCCGCCGGCGACAGCAGCCAGGCCTTTGCCGCCCACCTGTGGAAGCTGCGCCAGCACCGGCGCGGCATCGATCTTCAGTGCGCGGCAGACCGTCATGGCCAGCGCACGGGCGAAGGTGGCGTCGGGAAGTTCGTCGAAGCGGTCGGCCTCGAGCGCCTCGAGCTTGCGCTGCGGAATCTTGATGGCTGCGGCCAACGCCGCAATGTGCAAGCCCTGGCGCTCGCGCGCGGCGCGCAGCATCGCACCGGCGCCCGAGCCCAGGCCGCCATCCGCCGCGCCTTCGCGCTCAGTCATTGAAACGGCCCTGTTCGTAGGCCAAGGCTTCCGGCGACTGCGGGTAGCGCTTGCGCAGTTGGTCGCCCAGGCCGAACGCCAGCGCCCGGTTGCCCAGCTTGTATTCAATGCGCGAACCCAGCCACAGCGTCTGTGCGTTGGACTGTTCGGTCGACTTGTTGACGCGGTCGATATAGAAGCGTGCACGCTCGTACTCGCCGCGGCGGTACTGCACGTCGGCCAGCGTATAGGCGGTTTCGCCGCTGCTTGGGTCGATCTGGTAGGAGCGCAGCAACGACGCCTCGGCGTCGGCCAACCGGTTGTCGCGCGCCTGGCACAGGCCCATGGCACGCAGCGTCCTGGCAGCGCCGCGGTAGTTGGGCTGCACCAGGGCCTGCTGGAACTGTACGTCGGCTTCAGCAAAACGTTTGTTCTGGCACAGCACCCAGCCGTAGTTCTGCATCGTGTCGCCGTCGCGCGGGTTGATCTGCAGCGCGCGGTTGAAACTGGCATCGGCCTGTGCCATGTTGCCCAGGGCCGCATAGATCAGGCCGCTGAGGTTGTAGGCCGCGCCGTATTCGGGGTTGGCCTGGATGGCCAGCTTCACTTCGTTCAGCGCGGTCTGAAATTCGCCCTTGCCGAAGTACAGCGACGCCAGCTCCAGGCGCACTGCAGCGCTGCGCTGCAGCGACTGCGCGTCCGGCTTGGCCGGCGCCTCCTTGGCGTCGGCCTTGGCTTCGGTGCGGGTGACGGTGCTGGTGCAGCCTGCCAGCACAAAGGCCAGCAGGACGGACACCAAGCAGGCCAAAAGGCGGGTCATGCCACGCCCCCGCCCGAGGCCGCGGCATGGATGCGGACCGGCACGCGCCGCATGCGCTGATGCACCTGCGTGCGGTCCTGCACCTCGCCGGCCAGCTGCCCGCAGGCGGCGGCGATGTCGTCGCCGCGAGTCTTGCGCACTGTGGTCACTACGCCCGCCTCGCGCAGCAACTCGGCGAAGGCGGCCACGCGCTGCGGCGTCGAGCGCACCAAGCCGGATTCCGGGAAGGGGTTGAAGGGAATCAGGTTCAGCTTGCAGCGCAGCGCCGGCGCATCGCCTTCCAGCCCGTGCACCAGCCGTACCAGTTGGCGGGCCAGCTCGGGCGTGTCGTTCACCTCGTGCAGCATGCAGTACTCCAGCGTGATGAAGTCGCGCGGTGCCGCGTCCAGGTAGCGCGTGCAAGCCTGCAACAGCTCGGCCAGCGGGTACTTGCGGTTCAGCGGCACCAGTTCGCTGCGCAGCGCATCGTTCGGCGCATGCAGCGACACTGCCAGCGCCACCGGACAATCGTCGCGCAGTCGGTCGATCATCGGCACCACGCCCGAGGTCGAGACGGTGACCCGGCGCCGCGACAGGCCATAGGCATGGTCGTCGAGCATCACGCGCAGTGCCGGGACCAGTGCCGCGTAGTTCTGCAGCGGCTCGCCCATGCCCATCATCACCACGTTGCTGACGGCACGCTCGCCCTCGGGCAGTTGCAGCTTTTCGCGCAGGCGCCGCTCGGCAAACCACAGCTGGCCGACGATCTCGGCCGTGCGCAGGTTGCGGCTGAAGCCCTGGTGGCCGGTGGCACAGAAGCGGCAGCCCACCGCGCAGCCAGCCTGCGAGGACACGCACAGCGTGCCGCGGTCGACCTCGGGGATGAACACCGTCTCCACCGCATTGCCCTGGCCCACGTCGAACAGCCACTTGATGGTGCCGTCGGCGGAAGCCTGCTCGCTGATCAAGGCCGGCGCCTGCACCACGGCCACGCCGGCCAGCTTGTCGCGCAGCGAACGCGCCAGGTCGGACATGCGCGAGAAGTCGGCCTCACCCCTCTGGTGCAGCCAACGGAACAGCTGCTGCGCACGAAAACGCTTCTCCCCGAGGCCGTCGCAGTAGGCTGCCAGGCCGTCGAGGTCGAATTCGAGAAGGTTGACCGCGCCCATGCGCTGCTGCGACCTGCCGCTCGCCGCCGTCAACGGCTGTAGATGCTCATGCCCGGGAAGAAGAAGGCAATCTCCACCGCCGCGGTCTCCGCGGCGTCGGAGCCATGCACCGCGTTGGCGTCGATGCTGTCGGCAAAGTCGGCGCGGATCGTGCCCTTCTCGGCCTTCTTCGGGTCGGTGGCGCCCATCAGCTCGCGGTTGCGCGCGATGGCACCTTCCCCTTCGAGCACCTGGATCATCACCGGGCCGGAGATCATGAAGCTGACGAGGTCGTTGAAGAACGGACGCGCCTTGTGCACGGCATAGAAGGCCTCGGCCTCGGCACGCGACAGATGGGCCATGCGCGCGGCGGCGATCTTCAGGCCGGCGGATTCGAAGCGGGCGTAGATCTGGCCGATCACGTTCTTCGCCACGGCATCGGGCTTGATGATCGACAGGGTACGTTCGGTGGCCATGAAAAAACTCTCCTGAATCAAGGACTTGGCAAAGCTTTGCATTCTAACCCGGCAGGCCGTCCGCGCAGTCGCGCGGGCGCGAGCCGGCGGACCTAGCGGCCGCGGCCACCTCCGCCGCCACCGCCGCTGCGCCCGCCGGGCTTGCCGCGGTTCGGCCGCGCACCGCGGCCCGCAGCCGACTTGCGGGTGAATGCATCGGCGCCGATGTAGCCCACCGCGGTCTGCATCGGGTCGGGCTGACGCGGTGCGGCCGGCTTCTTCTTGCCGCCACCGCCGCCGCGGCCCAGGTTCAGCCCCGGACCCTTTTGCACGAAGCGCTTGTCATAGGTCTGTTGCAGCGGGTTGGGGATCGGGCCGTCCTCGCTGATCTCGACGCGGCGCGTACGCTCCTGCTGGATGGCGCGCTTGTCGAAGGTCTGCTGCAGCGGGTTGGGGATCGGCCCGTCCTCGTTGATCTCGCGCTGCGCACGCGCCTGCTGGATGGCGCGCTTGTCGAAGGTCTGCTGCAGCGGGTTGGGGATCGGGCCGCCTTCGCCACGCTCAGCGCGCTCAGGCCGCGGGCCGCGTTCGGGACGCTCGAAAGGCAAGGCGGCATCGATGCGCGGCGGACGCTCACCGCCCTCGCGGCGCCGATCGTTGCGGCCCTTGCGGCCACCGCGGCGGCCGCGCCGCTCGCTGTCGGCACGCGGCTGCGGCGGCCCGGCCTCGGCGCCCTCGCCATTGGGTGCCGGTGGCCGCGGGTTCGGCCGCGCCATGCGGCGCAGCGTCCACACGTCCACCTCATCCAGGTCGACCCACAGGCCGCGGCGCAGGCCGCGCGGCAGCACCACCGAACCGTAGCGCACGCGGATCAGCCGGCTCACCGCATGGCCCACGGCCTCGAACAGCCTGCGCACCTCGCGATTGCGGCCTTCGGTGATGACCACTCGGTACCAGCGGTTGGCGCCTTCGCCGCCGCCGTCCTCGATGCTCTTGAAGGCACAGGTCTGGCCGTCGATCTCCACGCCCTGCAGCAGGCGTTCGCGTTCGGCCTCGTCGACCACGCCGAGCACGCGCACGGCGTACTCACGCTCGACGCCAAAGCGCGGATGCATCAGCTGATTGGCCAGCTCACCCGAGTTGGTGAACAGCAGCAGCCCTTCGGTGTTGATGTCCAGGCGTCCGACCGACTGCCACTTGCCCTGCGGCAGGCGCGGCAGGCGGCGGAACACGGTGGGCCGGTGCTGCGGGTCGTCGTGCGTGACCACCTCGCCCGCAGGCTTGTGATAGGCCAGCACGCGCGGCGGCGGCGGCGCGATGCGCGCCTTGATCACCTTGCCGTCGATGCGCAGCTGGTCGCCGAAGGAGATGCGCTGGCCCACGTGTGCAGGCTCACCGTTGACGGTGATGCGGCCTTCGGCCACCAGCTGCTCCATGTCGCGACGCGAGCCGATGCCGGCCTGAGCCAGCACCTTCTGCAGCTTGGGCGCATCGGGCTCCGCCGCCAGCACACGCTTGGGCGGCACCAGCGGCAGGCTTTCGCCCTCTGCCGGCGGTGTCTCGACGTCATAGGCGCCGGACACGACGTTGGCGAAGACCTCGCCGACCTCGGGCTGGGGCAAATGCATGCGTGCCTCGGCCGCAGCGGGCGCGGCATCGCCTTCGCCGGCGGTCACGCCGTCCACGGCAGCGTTGCCGGCCAGGTCACGCGCTGCGTCGCCGCCACGCCGGCCGCGCCGGCGGTTGCGGTTGCGCCGCCCGCCTTCGCGCGGCACGGCGCTACCTTGCGCAGAGCTCGGTGCATCGCCCGCTGGTTCTGCGGATGACGCCGGCTCGGAAGCCTGAGCCGTGCTCGCGGCTTCGGTCGTCGCCGGCTCGGCGGGCGACTCGGTGGGCACGGCCTCGGGCAGATTGGCAGCCGAAGATTCAGGCGCATCGGAAACAGCCACCACCGGCTTCTTGCGTGGCGCGCGCCGGCGCTTTTCGACCACGACCGCTGCTTCCTGGGGCGCAGCCGGATCCGGTGTGGCGCCTTCGGCCATGTCGGCCTGCGGCGCGCTGACGCCTGGCAAATCGGAATCTTGTGGGTTCATGCGTTTGCGGATTGGATGGCAGGGGGGGACTCGGCAGAAACGGGCGCCGGCGCTTCGGCCTCGGTGTCGACGGCCGGGTCTTGCGGCTCAGCCGGCGTGGGGGGCTCGGCAGTATCCAGCAGCGACGCCTGCTCGGCTGGCATGCCTTCCGCCAGCGCAGCGCCGCCGTCGACGCTCAACACCGTCGGCAATTGGTCCAGGCTGGCAAGGCCCAGGTCGTCGAGAAAGTGTCGCGTGGTGGCGTACAGCGCCGGCCGGCCAGCGGTCTCGCGGTAGCCGATGGTCTCGATCCAGCCGCGATCTTCGAGCGCCTTGATGATCTGCGTGGTGACGCCGACGCCGCGGATGTCCTCGATGTCGCCGCGTGTCACCGGCTGGCGGTAGGCGATGATGGCCAGCGTCTCCATCGCCGCGCGCGAATAGCGCGGCGGCTTCTCGGGGTTGAGGCGTTCGAGGTACTCGCGCATCTCGGGGCGGCTCTGGAAGCGCCAGCCCGAGGCCAGGGCGACCAGCTCACAGCCGCGGCCCTTCCAGTCGCCGGCCAGTTCGTCGAGCAGGCTGCGCACCGTATCGGGCCCGACCTGTTCGTCGAACAGCGCCAGCAACTCGCGCAACGGCAACGGAGCCTGCGCGCAGATCAGCGCCGTCTCGAGGACGCGTTTCGCATCCTGTGTATTCATGGACAACGTGCTTGTGGTTGGATCTAGGCCCGAAGGCCGCGGGGTTCACCCGTGGTTCGCGGTGCGTCACGCACCGTCGGTGGATCGAAGCTCATGTCAGTAGGGACAGCCGGATCAGGCTTGCCCTGGTGCTACTCGACAGTAGAAGGTCCTGCGCCTCGGGGGCGGATGGATGGCGTCGGGTGCGGCCCGGATCGGTTTGCCGTGTTCGGGCGCAGCGCCAATTTCGGCGCATTGTAACGCCGCTGCCGGGACGGCGGCTTCAGCCTTGCGTGACCTGTGCCCAGGCCTTGGAAAAATCGGCAGGCGGCAGACGCTCGAAGTCCAACCAGGCGCCGCCGATCGGATGCTGCAGCCGCAGCCGCGCGGCATGCAGCGCCTGGCGGCGCAGCCCCAGAGCAAGCGCGCCGCCATACAGCAGATCCGCCACCAGTGGATGGCCCAGCCACGCCAGGTGCACGCGGATCTGGTGGGTACGGCCGGTGTGCAGCTTGCACGCCAGCGCACTGTAGGCCGCGGCCCGGGCGACACATTGCAGGTCGGTGCGTGCCGGCTTGCCCGAGGCCAGCACCGCCATGCGGACTCGGGAGACCGGATCACGGGCGATGGCTGCATCGACGCTTCGCTCGTCCCAGGGCACGCGGCCGTGGGCCAGCGCCAGGTAGTGGCGGTGCACCTCGCGTGCGGCGATGGCTCGCGACAGCGCGGTCACCGCGGGCAGGGTCTTGCCCACCACCATCAGGCCCGAGGTGTCCTTGTCCAGGCGGTGAACGATGCCGGCGCGCGGCAGAAGCGCTGCCGCAGCGTGATGGGCCAGCAGACCGTTGAGCAAGGTGCCGGACCAGTTGCCGGCTGCCGGGTGAACCACCAGGCCAGCCGGCTTGTCGAGCACCAGCAAGTGCTCGTCCTCGAAGACGATGTCCAGCGCCATCGGCTGCGGCCGGAAGGCGAGGCTCTCTTCGGTGGGCACCAGTTCCAACTGCAGGCTCTGGCCGGCACGCAGCTTGCGCGCCACCACCTCGGCCACCTTGCCGTCGATACACACGTGGCCACGCTCGACCAGCGACTGGAGGTGGTTGCGCGAGAACTCAGGCGCCAGCGTGACCAGCGCCTTGTCGAGCCGCTGGCCGTGCAGCGCGGCGTCGACCGTCAGCTCGCGCAATTCGTGGCCAACGGTGTCGTCGCTGTCGGGCGGATCGTCGGTGCCGTCCAGGCTCGAAGGCACAGGCGGCTCCCTATAATCCGCGCCGTCATCACCCCCTGCCGCAGCGGGCGCCGCCGGTGCCACCATGTCAATGACCGTTCTCCATGTTTGGCGCTCGACTGCGGCCGGCTTGCTACTGCTATGTCTGGCGCTGGCGGGCTGCAGTTCCAAGCCGACGCAGCCACCGGGCCCGCCGGGGCAGCCGGCCGGTTCGTCGGCTCTGCCACCAGGTGTCGAACAATTGTATGCAGACGCCAAGTCGGACATGGCTTCCGGTGCCTGGGATGCTGCCATCAAGACGCTGGAGCGTGTCGAAGGCCGCGCCGCCGGAACCCTGCTGGCGCAGCAGGCGCAACTCGACTTGGCCTATGCCTACTGGCGCAGTGGCGAACGCGCGCAAGCGCTGGCGGCGATCGAGCGCTACATCAAGCTAAACCCCTCGAGCCCGGCGTTGGACTATGCGCTGTACTTGCGCGGCGTGATCAACTTCAACGACGACATCGGCGTCATGGGCAGCCTGGCCGGACAGGACCTGGCCGAGCGCGACTCGCGCGCCTCGCGCGATTCGTACCAGGCCTTCAAGCAGCTGGTTACCCAGTTTCCTCAGTCGCCCTATTCGGAAGACGCGCGCGTGCGCATGGACTACATCCTGAACACGCTGGCCGAATACGAGCTCTATGTCGCGCGCTACTACTTCCGCCGCGGTGCCTTTGTCGCGGCCGTGAACCGGGCACAGCAGGCGGTGGTCGATTTCGAGGGCGCACCGGCCACCGAGGAGGCCCTGTACATCATGGTGCAGAGCTACGACCGGCTCGGCCTGGAGACGCTGCGCGACGATGCCAACCGCGTGTTCGTGCAGAACTTCCCGAACAGCAAGCTGCCCAGCGAAGGCCTGCGCCGCTCCGGCAAGGCTTGGTGGCACATCTGGAACTGAGGCCCGGCGCCTGAACGGCGCGCTCAGCCCTGGCCACAGAGAGGGTCAGGGCCTTCGTGTGGCGAGCGGCCGCACAAAGGCGCGACCGATCGCCCCCATTCAGTGCTCGGCGGCCAGGGCCGCGAGCCACTCGAACACCTGCGCCTCGTCGAACAACTCGGCCATCGGTGGCAATGCGGCGCGCAACCGTGCGCCGTAGTTCATCTGGCGCAGCCGCGGGTCGCACACCACCAGCAGGCCGCGGTCGGTTTCGCTGCGGATCAGGCGCCCGGCACCCTGCTTCAGCGACACCGCCGCCTCGGCCACGAAGTACTCGGCGAAGGCATTGCCGCCGCGCGCTTCGATCTTCTTCACCCGGGCCTGCACCAGCGGGTCGTTCGGCGGCGGAAAGGGCAGCTTGTCGATCAGCACACACTGCAGCGCATCGCCGGGCACGTCGATGCCTTCCCAGAAGCTCTGCGAGCCGACCAGCACGCAGTCGCGTCCGCTGCCGAAGCGCTGCAGCAGCGCACGCTTGGGCTGGCTGCCCTGCACCAGCACCTCCATCGCGACGCCGTCCTGCGCCAGCGCCTGGCGCAGCGCCTCGGCAATCAACGGCAGCACGCGCAGCGTGGTGGTCAGCACGAAGGTGCGGCCCCGCAGCGCCTGCGCACACCGCGCCGCCAGCGCACCGACGGCCGCCGGGTGCGCACTGTCGTTGGGCCTGGGGAAGCGCGCTGGCACCCAGAAGCGGGCGTGGGCGGCATAGTCGAAGGGGCTGCCGACGCGCAGCGTCACCGCATCCTCCAATCCGGTGGCCGAGGTGAACCAGCTGAGCTTGTCATCGTCGCCCAGCGTGGCCGAGGTGAAGATCCAGGCCTTCGGCGTAGCGCGTCGCTGCTCGCTCAGCATCTCGCGGATGTCCAGCGGCGACTCGACCAGCCGCGCCTGCTGCGGCGACACGTCGATCCAGCGCACCTGGTCGGCACCCGCCGGTTGCACGAACAGCGCCGCCAACTCAGCGACCGTCAGGGCGCGCTGTTCCAGCCTGTCGAAGTCCGGGCCGATGGCGGTGAGCTCGGCCAGCGCGTCGGCCACCGCCTTCGCGGCGTCGGCCACGAGCTGCAAGCCGCTCGCCCACTCGTCGGACGATGCGCGCTCGTCCCAGCGCAGCTTGATCACGCCACGCAGCTCGCGCAACGGCCCGGCGCACAGCAGGCGCAACTGCCGCGCCGCCTGTTCCAACGTGCCAGCCAGCAGGTTCCAGTCGCGCAGGCCGCGCGCCTGTTGCAGCCCGATGACCAGCAAGTCACGGGCAAAGTCGATCAGCTGCGCCGTGCCGAGTGTGGTGCCCAGGAACTGCACGCCGGCCTCGACCAGTTGGTGCGCCTCGTCGAAGACCGCCGCATCCACCGTGGGCAGCAGTTCGGCCACGCCGCTGTCGCGCAGGGCCATGTCGGCAAAGAACAGGTGGTGGTTCACCACCACCACGTCGGCGGCCATGGCTTCGCGCCGCGCCTGCATCACATGGCAGGCCTTGTACTGCGGGCATTCGCTGCCCAGGCAGTTTTCGCGGGTCGAGGTCACCAGCGGGATCACCGGAGAGCGCTCGTCCAGGCCCTCGATCTCGGCCAGGTCGCCACTGCGCGTGGACTGGGCCCAGGCCTCGACGCGGGCCAATGCGCGCAGCGCCCAGCGGTCGGGCAGTTCGGCGCCCTGCCGTGCGACCTGCAGGCGCTGCAGGCACAGGTAGCTGGAGCGCCCCTTCAGCAGCGCCAGCGTCACCGGCACGCCCAGCGCGTCGCACAGGCGAGGCAGGTCGCGCAGGAACAGTTGGTCCTGCAGGCTCTTGGTGGCGGTGCTGACCAAGGCGCGCCGGCCCGACAGCAGCAGCGGCACCAGGTACGCGAAGGTCTTGCCGACTCCGGTGCCGGCCTCCGCCACCAGCGCGCTGCGCTGTTCGATGGCCAGCGCCACCTGCTCGGCCAGGCGCAGTTGTACCTCGCGCTGCGCCAGCGAAGGGTCGCTGCGTATCAGCGGCCCCTGGCTGGAGAAGGCCAGCGCCACGTCCTGCGCCAGGCTGCCCTCCACGGCACACGACGCGCCCGACGGGCCTGCTGCGGGCGTGCTCAAGCCGGGGTCGGAGGATCGAGCTCCACTTCAAGGCGCGAGATCTGGTCGCGCAGCATCAGGCGTCGCTTCTTCAGGCGCCGCAACGCCAAGTCATCGTGCGGCAGGCTCAGTGCCAGGCGGTCGATCATGTCGTCCATATCCGCATGTTCCATGCGAAGTTCGATCAATTGCCGCTGCACCGAGTGCAAGTTGTCATTGATTTGCAGACTTTCGGCCATGCCCGCGAGTTTATATTCGCAGCCATGAATGCACCAGAACAGGCGTTCCGGATCTCTGCGGCCACCGGCTTGCACCGGGGCGACCGTGCCTACCAGCAGGACCAGGTCGAGATCATGGCCCACGACCGGGTGCCGGGTTGTGCGCTGGGTATCGTCGCCGACGGCATGGGCGGCAAGAGCGGCGGGCGCAAGGCCGCCGACCAGGTGATGCTGACGGCGCGGCAGATCTTCGAGCGCTACGTGCCGTCGAAGGACGATGCCGCCGCCACGCTGCGCCAGGTGGTGATGGAGTCGCACCTGATGATCAAGCTGACGGCCATCACGTCCGAGGAAGAGCCGCACAGCACGCTGGCGGCCTTTCTCGTGGATCCGACGTTGGAATGCGCCATCATCCATGCTGGCGATTCGCGCGTGTATCACTTCCGCGGGCCGGACATGGTGACGCGCACCACCGACCATTCCTTCGTGCAGCGGCTGATCGACGAGGGCCGGCTCAGCGAGGAAGAGGCACTGACGCACCCGCAGGGCAACCTGCTGACCGGCTGCCTGGGCACGCATCAGGACCCGCCGATCTCGGTCTCGCTGGTCGAAAGGCTCGAATTCGGCGATGCGCTGCTGGCCTGCAGCGACGGCTTGTGGCACTACTTCACGCCCAAGGAGATGGGCGCGATCCTCAGCGCCCTGCCGCCGCGCGAGGCCAGCGAGATGATGGTCAACAAGGCGCGGCAACGCGCCCGCGGCGGCGGTGACAACCTGTCGCTGGCCATCCTGCGCGTCGACCCGTTGGCCTGAGCCCGCGCTATTTCGCCGCAGCGCTGGTCGCCGCGGCCACGCTGGCGGCGGACGGCACCGGCAGCGGCGTCGACTTCTTGCCCCGCGCGCTGCGTTCGGCATTGCGCTGCTCCACTTCCAGCCGGTGCGCCGCGGCCTCGCTGGCACGGCGCTGCTGTGCCGCCACGCGCGCTACGGCGGCCGTGGCGTCGTCGGCGGTCTTGGACCGCCGGCGGGCGCGCTCGGTGCTCGCACGGCCGACCGCGGCCGATGCCGGTACGGCTGGCGGCGCTGATGCCGCGCGCGGCACCGGCGCCGGCTTGCTCGCAGCCTCGGCCCGCTTGGCCTCGATGCGCCGCGCGCTCTCTTCCGCATCGGCCTTTCGCTGGGCCTCGTCGAGCACGATCTCGCGCATGCGCAGGCCGGACATTGCCTCGCGGCGCTGCGCCTGGGCCTCGGCGATGCAGCCGGAGACGGCGAAGCGCCGGTTGCATTCGGCCTCGGCCTGCTTGTAGCGGGCTTCGGCCGCTGCGCGTTCGGCCTGGATCTGATTGCGCTCGGCCACCGCGGCATCGGGCTCGGCCGCATGCACGGCCACGACCGCGGTCAACCCCAGCAGCAGGCCGAGACCGGCAGCACGCCAACGCCCCAGCCAGCTCATGTGAGCGCGGTGTCCACGTCGCGCCGAGTCAACGACAGGTAGGCCGCAGTCTGCATCTCCTGCAGGCGCGAGGCAGTGCGCGGGAATTCGTGGCAAAGCGGGCCTTCGGTGTAGAGCAACTCGGGTTCGACCTCGGCCGACAGGATCAGTTTCACCCGCCGGTCGTAAAGAACATCCACCAGCCACGTGAATCGACGCGCCTCGCTGGCCAGGCGCGGCGACATCGCCGGGACATTGGAAAGCAGCATCGTGTGGAATCGCGACGCCAGTTCCAGGTAGTCGTTCTGCGAGCGCGGCCCGCCGCAGAGCTGCGAAAAATCGAACCAGACCACGCCACCGGCGCGGCGCCGCGCCTTCAGTTCGCGCTGCTCGATGTTCAGCCGCGGCTCCTCGTCGCGCACCTCAGCCAGTTGCACGAAGGCCTCCAGCATCTGCGCATCGGCCTGCGGCCCCAACGGCGTGTGATAGACCTTGACCTGGTCCATCGTGCGCTGTCGGTAGTCTGTGCCGGCGTCGACGTTCAGCACCTCCAGATGCTGTTTCAGCAGCTCGATCGCCGGCAGGATGCGCTCGCGGTGCAGTCCGTTCGGGTACAGCGCGTCAGGGTGGAAGTTCGAAGTGGTGACGATGCTCACGCGGTTGGCGAACAGCGCGTCCAGCAGCCGGTGCAGGATCATCGCGTCGGTGACGTCGGCGATGTGGAACTCGTCGAAGCAGATCAGCCGGTAGCGCCGGGCAATGCGCCGGCCCAGTTCGTCGAGTGGGTTGGCGGTGCCGCGCAACTCGTGCAACTCGCGGTGCACCTCGCGCATGAACTCGTGGAAATGCAAGCGCGTCTTGCGCTTCAGCGGTACGGACTGGTAGAAGCAGTCCATCAGGAAGCTCTTGCCGCGACCGACCCCGCCGTGCATGTACACACCGCGCGGGATCGGCGGGCGGTTGATCATCTTGGCCAGTGCGTTGCCGCGACGGCGCAGGTAGGCCAGCCATTCGTTTTCGCAGCGCTCCAGCGCGTCGATGGCGCGCAGCTGTGCGGCATCGGCGCTGTAGCCACGCTCTGCCAGCGTGCGTTGGTAGAGCGCGCGCACGCCCATCGGCTTAGCGCCGATCAGAAATTGAGCGTGCGCTTGTCCACGGCCAGCGCCGCTTCCTTGGTGGCTTCGCTCAAGGACGGGTGCGCATGGCAGATGCGCGCGATGTCCTCGCTGCTGGCCTTGAATTCCATCGCCACCACGGCCTCGGCGATCAGTTCGCTGGCCATCGGGCCGATGATGTGCACGCCCAGGATCTGATCGGTGGCGGCATCGGCCAGCATCTTGACCATGCCGGTGGTGTCGCCCAGCGCCCTTGCCCGGCCGTTGGCCATGAACGGAAAGGTGCCGGCGCGGTAGGCGCGGCCTTCGGCCTTGAGCTGCTGTTCGGTCTGGCCGACCCAGGCGATCTCCGGGCTGGTGTAGATGACCCAGGGGATGGTATTGAAGTTGACGTGCCCGTGCTGGCCAGCGATGCGTTCGGCCACGGCCACGCCCTCTTCTTCGGCCTTGTGCGCCAGCATCGGGCCGCGCACCACGTCACCCACTGCCCACACGTTGGGCAGGTTGCTGCGGCAATCGTCGTCCACCGCGACGAAGCCGCGCTCGTCGAGCTTCAGGCCCACCGCTTCGGCGTTCAGCCCGGTGGTGTTGGGCACGCGGCCGATGGAGACAATCAGCCGTTCGCAGTCGAGTGTCTGCGCGGCACCGGCGCTGTCGGTGTAGGCCACCGTCACGCCCTTCTTGGCGGACTTCACGCTGTCGATCTTGACGCCGAGCTGGATCTTCAGGCCCTGCTTGGTGAAGGCCTTGTGCGCCTCCTTGGCAATCTGCTCGTCGACCGCGCCCAGGAAGACCGGCAGCGCCTCGAGCACCGTCACCTGCGCACCCAGACGCCGCCACACCGAGCCCATCTCCAGGCCGATGACGCCGGAGCCGATCACGCCCAGGGTCTTGGGCACGGCGCCGATACGCAGCGCGCCGTCGTTGGACAGGATGCGTTCTTCGTCGAAGTCCGCACCGGGCAGCGCGCGCGCGTTGGAGCCGGTGGCGACGATCACGTGCTTCGCGACCAGCGTTTCCGGCTTGTCGCCGGCCACCGCGATCTGGTAGCCGCCGCCTTCCGCCTTCGCGAACGAGCCGCGGCCGTGGAAGAAGCTGACCTTGTTCTTCTTGAACAGGTAGAGGATGCCGTCGTTGTTCTGCTTCACCACCTGGTCCTTGCGGCCGACCATCTTGGCCACGTCGATGCTCAGGTTGGACAGACCGATGCCGTGGTCGGCAAAGGCATGGCCGGCGTGCTCGAAGTGCTCGCTCGACTGCAGCAGCGCCTTGCTCGGGATGCAGCCGACGTTGGTGCAGGTGCCGCCCGGCGCCGGGCCGCCTGCAGCGTTCTTCCACTCGTCGATGCAGGCGGTGTTGAGGCCCAGTTGCGCGGCACGGATGGCGGCGATGTAGCCGCCGGGGCCGCCGCCGATGACGACGACGTCGAAGTTCTTGGACATGGTCTTTCCAGGGTGAGGCCGCTCAGTCGAGCGGCACGAAGATCCACAGCAGCAGGTAGACCAACAGGCCGGTGCCGCCGAACATGAAGAGCAACGCGAACATCAGACGCCAGATCCACGGCTCGATGCCGGACACCTGGCCGAGCCCGGCGCACACGCCGCCCAGCCACTTGTCGCTGCGGCTGCGGCGCAGCCGGTTGATGGCTGCCGCGGCCGGCGTGGACGGCTCGGCCTGGGTGTCGATGAGCCGGGCCTTGGCGCGCTGGAACTCGTCTTCGGACAGCGTGCCGCGGGCACGCATCTCCTCCAGGCGGGCGAGTTCGTCGACCAGGCTCATGGCGGACTCCCAGGGCAGGCAGGGATCAGATGTCGAACAACAGGCGCGCCGGGTCTTCCAGCGCCTCCTTCATGGTCACCAGGCCAAGCACAGCCTCGCGTCCGTCGATGATGCGGTGGTCGTAGCTCATCGCCAGGTAGTTCATCGGGCGGATCACGATCTGGCCGTTCTCGACCACCGCGCGCTCCTTGGTGGCATGCACGCCGAGGATCGCGCTTTGCGGCGGGTTGATGATCGGCGTGCTGAGCATCGAGCCGAAGACACCACCGTTGCTGATCGAGAAGGTGCCGCCGGTCAGGTCCTCCATCGACAGCTTGCCGTCGCGCGCCTTGGCGCCGAACTCGGCGATCTTCTTCTCGATGTCGGCAAAGCTCATCTGGTCGGCGTTGCGCAGGATCGGCACCACCAGCCCGCGCGGCGAACCCACCGCGATGCCGATGTCGAAGTAGCCGTGGTAGACGATGTCGGTGCCGTCGACGCTGGCGTTGAGCAGCGGGAACTTCTTCAGCGCTGCCACCGCAGCCTTGACGAAGAAGCTCATGAAGCCGATCTTGACGCCGTGCTCCTTCTCGAAGCGCTCCTGGAAGCGCTTGCGCATGTCCATCACCGGGGCCATGTTGACCTCGTTGAAGGTCGTCAGGATGGCATTGCTGGACTGCGACTGCAGCAGCCGTTCGGCCACGCGCGCACGCAGCCGCGACATCGGCACGCGCTGCTCCGGCCGGTCACCCAGCAGTGCG
>JAGTRL010000265.1 GCA_018261815.1 Pseudomonadota bacterium | reverse complement strand
GCGCTGATCCTCACGCCCACGCGCGAACTCGCCGCGCAGGTGGAAGAAAGCGTGCGCGTCTACGGCAAGTACAGCAAGCTCACCAGCATGGTGATGTTCGGCGGCGTCGGCATGCAGCCGCAGATCGACAAGCTGCGCCGCGGCGTCGACATCCTGGTAGCCACGCCGGGCCGGCTGCTCGACCACCACCAGCAGCGCACGCTCGACCTGAGCCATGTCGAGATCTTCGTGCTCGACGAGGCCGACCGCATGCTCGACATGGGCTTCATCCACGACATCAAGAAGGTGCTGGCGATCATCCCGCCGAAGAAGCAGAGCCTGCTCTTTTCCGCCACCTTCAGCGACGAGATCAAGGCGCTGGCCGACCGGCTGCTCAACCAGCCGGTGCTGATCGAGGTGGCGCGGCGCAACTCGACCGCCGAGCTGGTGGCGCAGAAGGTGCACCCGGTGCCGCGCGAGCGCAAGAAGGAGCTGCTGGCGCACCTGATCAAGAGCGGCGACTGGCATCAGGTGCTGGTGTTCACGCGCATGAAGCATGGCGCCAACCGCCTGACCGACTACCTGAACGACCAGCGCATCAGTGCGATGGCGATCCACGGCAACAAGAGCCAGACCGCGCGCACCAAGGCGCTGGCCGACTTCAAGCGCGGCGAGCTGCAGGTGCTGGTGGCCACCGACATCGCCGCGCGCGGCATCGACATCGACCAGCTGCCGCATGTCGTCAACTACGAGCTGCCCAACGTGCCCGAAGACTACGTGCACCGCATCGGCCGCACCGGCCGCGCCGGCGCCAGCGGCGAGGCGATCTCGCTGGTCTGTGTGGACGAGGAGATCTTCCTGCGCGACATCGAAAGGCTCATCAAGCGCAGCATCCCGCGCGAGGTGGTGCCCGGCTTCGAGCCCGACCCGAGCGAGAAGGCCGAGCCGATCGTGCTCGGTCGCATGACCATCGGCATCGGCGGCACCCGCCGCAACAGTGGCGGCGGGGGTGGCGGTGGCCGTGGCGCCAGCCCGAGAGGCGGCTCCGGCGGCGGCGACCGTCGCGGCGGAGGCAGCGCCTCCAGCGGCCGCGGTTCGCCAGCCGCGCCGCGCCGCGATGGCGGCAGCGCGTCACGTCCCGCGAGCGGTGGGCCTGGCGGCCGGGGCCGAAGCGGCCGCTGAGGCGGCGCGCCGGGGGCGCGTACAGTAGTCCCCCATCATGAGCTACGAGCTTCACTACTGGCCGACGATCCAGGGCCGCGGAGAGTTCGTGCGCCTGGCGCTCGAAGCCGCCGGCGCGCCCTACGTCGACGTGGCACGCGGCGCCGTGAGCGCCGGCCTGGGCATGCCGGCGATGCAGCGCCTGATGCAGGACGAGGCGCAGACCCATCCGCCCTTTGCACCACCCTTTCTGAAGGATGGCGAGTTGCTGGTCGGCCAGACCGCCGCCATCCTGCACCACCTCGGGCCCAGGCTCAAGCTGGTGGGCCGCAGCGAGGCGGTGCGCACGTGGACGCAGCAGATCCAGCTGACGATCTGCGACATGGTGACCGAGGCGCACGACACGCATCACCCGGTCGGCGCGGGCCTGTACTACGAGGAACAGAAGCCCGAGGCGCTGCGCCGCGCACGTGAGTTCTGCCAGGCACGGCTGCCCAAGTTCCTGCAGTGGCACGAAGCTGTGCTGCTGCGCAACCCCGCCGGTCCGCGACATCTGGTGGGCGGCCGGCTGAGTTATGCCGACCTGTCGCTGTTCCAGCTGGTCCAGGGTCTGCGCTATGCCTTCCCGCGGGCCGCAGCGCGCACGCTGCGCACCACGCCGGCGGTGGTGGCGCTGCACGACCGCGTCGCCGCGCTGCCGCGCGTCGCGGCCTACCTGGCGAGCCCGCGGCGCATTGCGTTCAACGAACAGGGCATCTTCCGCCACTACCCCGAGCTGGATCTCGGCTAGCGGCTCAACCGTAGTCGCGCACCCAGGCCAGGCCCTGGGCATGGGCCGAGGCGATGGCCTCGTCGGCGTTGCGGCAGGCCTCGCTGTCCACGGCAATGGTGCGCGGCCGACTGGGCCACAGGTGCTTGGACACCACCAGCGTCGGCATGAAGCTGCCGCTGTCGAGTGCCCGGGCGCCACAGCGCAGTTCGTAGCCCTTGTGCTGGAAGATCGTGTTGGTGTCCATGGGCGCAGCATGCACCGGTTTTGCCCGCGCCGCCATCGGCCTTCGTGGCGCGCTGCACGGGAGTACGGCCATTTCCCCGCCATGGCGGCGGCTCGCTCGCGCTGTTAGCCTGCGGCCATGCAACGCCCTGCCATCGACCCTGGCGCAAGTCCACTGATGGCGGGCCTGGGCTGGGGCCTGCTGGCCGCGGCCATCTGGGCCAGCTATTCGGTGCTGGCACGGCTGGGCGTGAAGGCCGGCCTGAGCCCGGCCGACATGAGCCTGCTGCGCTTTGCACCCGGCGCCCTGCTTACGCTGCCGCTGATGTGGCGCTGGGGCTGGCGCGACCTGGCCGGCATCGGCTGGGGCCGCGGCCTGCTGCTGACGCTGCTGGCCGGGCCCGGATTCAGCCTGCTGTTCATGACCGGCTTCTCGCTCGCGCCGCTGGCGCATGGCGCAGTGATCGCGCCGTCGGGCCAGATGCTGGCCGGGCTCGGCCTGTCGGCCTGGCTGGCGCGCCAGCCCCTGTCGCGCGAGAGCCTGTTCGGCGCGGCCTTCGTGCTGCTCGGCCTGGTCTTCATGGGCGGCGACAGCCTGCTGCACGGCGAAGGCCGCGCCACGCTGCTTGGCGACCTGCTCTTCGCCGTGGCTGGCTTCTGCTGGGGCCTGTTCGGCACGCTGTCGCGGCGCTGGCAGGTGGACCCGCTGCGCGTGACCGTGGTCGTGGTGGTGCTGTCCTTCCTGATCTTCACGCCGCCCTACCTGGTGCTGGCCGATCTGGGCCGGCTCGCCAACGCCGGAGTCGGCATGCTGACGGTCCAGCTGCTGGCACAGGGCCTGGGCGCGGGCTTGGTGGCCGTGCTGGCCTACAGCCGCGCCGCAGCCTTGCTGGGCTCGGGCCGGGCCGCCTTCTTCGGTGCGATGGTGCCCGGTGCCGCGTCGCTGCTGGCCATCCCGGTGCTCGGCGAAGTGCCGACCCTGCTGCAGGTGCTGGGCATCGTGTCGGTGGTCTGTGGCCTGCTGATCGCCTTCGGCGCGCTACGTGTGCTGCTGGAGCGGCAGGCGCGCTGATCAACGGCCCAGCGCCTGGGCGGCGCGTCGAGGGCCGCACTCATCACGCCGCGGCCTTGTCCAGGTCCATGGCCACGTGCACCACGCCGTCCTCGACCTGCTTGCTCATCGGCAGGCCGCTGCGCTGGAAGACCTTGAGCATGGCCACGTTGCCGGCCAGCACCTCGGCCTCGAAGCGCTGGATGCCGTGTTCGCGACCGATCTGCGTGAGCAGCCGCATGAACAGGCCCGACAGGCCCTGGCCGTGGTAATCCTCCTCGACGGTGAAAGACACCTCGGCCGTCTTCGGCTCGCCGGGACGGTCGAGCACGGTGTAGGCGCCGCCGCCGATGATGATCTCGTCGTCGCCGCTGGGCAGCGTGGCCACCAGCACCACCGCATGCTCGAAGTCGGCCGCGTCGATGCGGCCCAGGTCGGCTTCGGTCAGCTCCTTCTTGGCGCTGAAGAAGCGGGTGTAGATCGTTTCCTGCTCCAGCTTGTGGAAGGCGTCGATGATGCGCTGGCGATCGTCCGGTCGGATGGCGCGGATCAGCACTGCCGTGCCATTGCGCAGCCGCGCCGGATGGCTGAAGCGCGGGGTGGGGGGAGTGCCGCTCATTGGCCTCATTCTGCCCGCGCCGCGGCGAGGGGCAAGCCGCTCACCTCGAACAGGTGGTAGCCCCAGGCCGGCAGGTCCAGGTACAGCCCACGCTGCAGCAGGTCGTCGCCGAGCCGGTCGTACACGGCGTCGCCGAGCAGGTCCTCGAAGCGCAGCAGGCGGCCTGCCAGGTCCGGCAACGGCAGCTGCACGAAGCACTGGCCCGGCTGCGGCGCGTAGTTCACCGCCGCGCACAGCCAGGCCTCGCCCGGCCCCTGCCAGTGCCAGGCGATGAACTGCGCGGTACTTTCATTGCCGGACCAGGCATCGCTGCAGTCCAACAGCGACCAGGTGCCGTCGCGCAGCGCCTCGTGGCGCAGCACGGCCAGCAGCTTGACGTAGAACTTCGCCAGGGCAGCATCCACCGGTTCGTCCGGCGCGCGCACCAGGTGCGGCGAGAGGCGCACGCGCCGGCCTTCCAGCTGCCCCTGGTGGAAGAAGCGCAACCCCGGCGTGCCATAGGCGATCAGCGCCGCAGCGGCATGCACCTGCGGCGCGAAGGCGCTGGCCGCACGCGGCTCGTCGTGGTTCTCCAAAAAGCGCGCCAGGCGGTCCTGGTAGTCGAGGCTGGCACACAGGTGCTCGCGCACCGGCTGGGCCTGCAGGGCCTGCAGGCGGTCGTACAGGCGCTTGTCGTAGGTGTGGTCGAAGCCCTGCTGCTGCAGCGTCCACTCCAGGTCCCAGTAGACCTCGGCCATGAAGCTGAAGTCTCGGTGCTGGTGGCGCACCGCGGCGATGGCCTTCGGCCAGAAAGGCTCGCTGCGCCGGCCCCAGGTACGTTCGAAGACCTCGGGCAGCAGCAGCATGGCCATGTCGCAGCGCAGGCCGTCGCACTGGCCGGCGATGCGCTGCAACTCGACGATCATCGCCTGCTGCAGCTGCGCCTTGGCGTAGTTCAGCTGCAGCGTGTCGGGCCAGCCATCGAAGTACGGGTCGCGGCCATGGGCCAGGATCAACGTGCCGCCCTTGCCGCGATGCCGGCACCAGTTCTGCGGCGCCTGCTCCAGCTCGGCCGCGCTGCCAGTGATGAAGAACTCCGGGTGCGAATCCACCCACGGATGGTCCAGCGCCACGTGGTTGGGCACGAAGTCGAGCATCAGCTTCAGGCCGCGAGCGCGCAGCCGCTCGCGCAGCCGCGCCAGTGCCGCATCGCCGCCCAGCGCCGCATGCACGCTGTAGCCGCGGATGGCGAAGCCGGAGCCGGCGATGTCCTCTTCGCGCAGGTCGGGAAGCGTGCGCTCGAACTCGCGCCGCCAGTCGCTCTGGCTGCGCGATATGCGCTGCCCCGCCGGCCCGGTCTGCCAGACGCTGAGCAGCCAGATCCAGTCGAAGCCCTGCTCGGCCAGGCGATCGAGCTCGGCGTCGCTGAAGTCGTCGAGCGTGGTGGCGCGGCCGAGCGCGTGCGACAGCTCGGTCAGCCGCAGACGGCTGTTGATCTGGTACAGCGCGGGATAGCGTGCCATCGGCTTCAACCCCCCGTCTCGAAGCCGGGGTACAGCGTCATGCCGCCGTCGATGAACAACGTGGTGCCGACGATGTAGTCGCTGAAGTCCGAAGCCAGCCACACGGCGGCGCGGCCGATCTCGTCGACCTCGCCAATGCGCTTGTAGGGCACCAGCTTCATCAGCTCGGCATAGGCCTCGGGCGTGCCCCAGGCGGCGGTGTTGATCGGCGTGCGGATCGCGCCGGGACCGATGGAATTGACGCGGATGCGTTTCTCGGCCACCTCCTGCGCCAGGCTCTTCATCAGCAGCATCAGGCCGCCCTTGCTGGCCGCGTAGTTGACATGCCCGGCCCAGGGGATGACTTCGTGCACCGAACTCGTGAAGATGATCTTGCCCGCCGACACCGACACCTCGGAGCGCACGCCGCGGCGCAAATACTCGCGCACCGCCTCGCGCGCACAGAGGAAGGCGCCGCGCAGGTTGACGTTCATCA
>JAGTRL010000264.1 GCA_018261815.1 Pseudomonadota bacterium | reverse complement strand
TGTACCAGCGCCTGCTCGGTCAGCACGGCCACGGTGCTGTCGTTGACGATGTAGCCGCTGTCGTCCAGCAGCCCGTCCTGGCCGTGGCTGGTGAAGGGGTCGAGCGCCACGTCGGTCAGGATGCCCAGTTCGGGGAAGCGTTTCTTCAGTTCGCGAACGGCGCGCGGCACCAGCCCGGCCGGGTTGGTGGCCTCGCGTCCGTCGGGCGTCTTCAGCGAGGGCTCGATCACCGGGAACAGTGCCATTACCGGGATGCCCAGCGCGACGCATTCCTCGGCCGCGGCGAACAGCCGGTCTATGCTGCGCCGCTGCACGCCGGGCATGCTGGGCACGTCCTGTGTCTGCTGCGTGCCGTCGAGCACGAACACCGGCAGGATCAGGTCTTCGGGCGCGAGGCGCTGTTCGCGCACCAACGCGCGCGTGAAGGTATCGCGGCGCAGGCGGCGGGGGCGGCTGGCAGGGTAGGGCGGGGGCGTATGCAAGTCGAGCGTCCTGTGTTCAGTTGCGGCTGCGGCCCTGACTCGCAGGCCCCGCAACGGGGCCAAACGAGGCCGCCGCCGACCCCGGGAAAACCGCTCTATCACAGAAGCTTTGGCTGCTGCTAGAGTGGAAAATGAATGATAGCCGCAAGGTGTTCATTCCCTGCTTTTCCTCCCTGAGCAGGCGCCTTAACGTGTTGACAGCGATAAGGCTTGCCGGCCCCGGCCTCGTGCCGGGGCCTTTTTCGTGGCGCCGATCCTGCAGGCAGCGGCCCCGATAATCGCGCCATGGGCAGCGCGTATCTCTGGGTCAAGGCCTTCCACATCGTCTTCGTCGCCAGCTGGTTCGCCGGCCTTTTCTACCTGCCCCGGCTGTTCGTCAACCTGGCGATGGTCGCACCGGACAGCCAGGCCGAACGCGCCCGGCTGCTGCTGATGGCACGCAAGCTGTACCGCTTTGCAGGCATCCTGATGGTGCCGGCGGTGGCGCTGGGGCTGGTCCTGTGGCTGTACTACGGCGTCGGTCTGGGCACCGGCAACGGCTGGATGCATGCCAAGCTGGCGCTGGTGCTGGGCGTGCTGGGTTACCACTACGGCTGCGGCCGCTTGCTGCGCCGCTTCGAGCAGGGCAGCAACCCGCGCAGCGAACGCTGGTACCGGGTGTTCAACGAGAGCTCGGTGTTGCTGTTCATGGCGATCGTGGTGCTGGTGGTCGTCAAGCCTTTCTGACCCGTGGCCGCCCTGTCCCTGCGCCAACGCAGTTCCGCGGCGCCGCTGGCGCTGGTCTACGCGGCGCTGGTGCTGTATGCCAGCCTGTACCCCTTCACTGGCTGGCGCTGGCCGCCGGGACCGACGCTGGGCGCGCTGCTGGCGCTGCCCTGGCCGCCTTGGCGCGACCCTTTCGACGTCTGGTCCAACGTGCTCGGCTACATGCCGCTGGGCGCGCTGCTCTACGTGGCCCAGGTGCGCGGCGGTCGTGCCGCCTGGCGCTCTGCTCTGGTCGCGCTGCTGGCGGCCAGTGTGCTGTCGTACCTGACCGAGGTGGTGCAGCAATTTCTGCCCGGGCGGGTGCCATCGCGCGTCGACTGGGCGCTGAACAGTGCCGGCGCGGCGGCCGGCGCGGCGCTGGCCGCCATGCTGCAGGCATTGGGGCTGCTGCAGCGCTGGCAGGCAGTGCGTGAACGCTGGTTCCTGCGCGACAGCGCCGGCGGCCTGAGCCTGTTGGCGCTGTGGCCCGTCGGGCTGCTCTTCCCGACGCCGGTACCGCTGGGCGTGGGCCATGTGGCCAACCAACTGCGCGATACCCTGCTCGCCCTGTTCGAGCACGCGCCCTGGGCCCACGGTTTCGTCGAACTGCTGCGGGGCGCGGAAGCGGGCTCGCAGCCGTTGCCGCCCCTGTCGGACGGGCTGGTGCAGTTGCTGGGCCTGCTAGCGCCCTGTCTGGTGGCCTTCAGTGTGGCGCGGCGCGGACTGCGCCGTGCGGCGCTGGTGCTCGGGCTGCTCCTGCTGGGGGTGCTGGCCACGACCTTGTCCACCGCGCTGAGCTTCGGCCCGGCCAACGCGCTGGCTTGGCAGACACCGCAGACGCTGCCGGCCCTCGGGTTCGGTGCGCTGCTGGCCGCAGGCTGCGCGCTGCTCGAACCGCGCGCCGCCGCCGGCCTGGGCCTGGCGGTGCTGGGTGCGCTGGTGGTATTGGTCAGCCAGGCGCCGGTCGACCCATACTTCGCCGAAAGCCTGCAGAGATGGGAGCAGGGCCGCTTCATCCGCTTCCATGGCCTGGCGCTGTGGATTGGCTGGCTGTGGCCCTATGCGGCCATGGTCTGGCTGCTCGGCCGGTTGGGCCGCGCCGCCCCGGATTGAGGGGTTTTGGCGCCGGGCCGGGCCTCGGCGCTGCCTACAATTCGTTTCCGCGGCCCGACGGCGCCGCATTGCGCCAGAAGGACGCCTTTGAGCTACTACAAGCACCACATCTTCTTCTGCGTCAACCAGCGCGAAAACGGCGAGGCCTGTTGCTCGCAGCATGACCCGCAGTCGGCGCTGGACCGTTGCAAGTCGCGCGTCAAGGCGGCCGGTCTGGCCGGGCCTGGCGGCGTGCGCGTCAACAAGGCCGGTTGCCTGGACCGTTGCGCCGGTGGCCCGGTGGCCGTGGTCTATCCCGAAGCCGTCTGGTACACCTACGTGGATCAGCAGGACATCGACGAGATCGTCGATTCGCACCTGAAGAACGGCCAGGTGGTCGAGCGTCTGTTGATGGCGCCGGAGGTGGGGCGCTGAGCGCCGCGAATGAACGCGCACACGCAACGCCAGAGTGTCGCCGGCCGCAGCGGGGCGATCGAATGCGCCGTCGACGCGCCGACCGGCGGGCCGCGTGGCGTGGCCGTGGTGTGCCACCCGCACCCGCAGCATGGCGGCACCATGGACAACAAGGTGGTGCAGACGCTGGCACGGGCCTTCGTGCTGCGGGGCTACACCGCCGTGCGTTTCAATTTCCGCGGCGTCGGGGCATCTCAAGGCGCCTGGGCCGAGGGGCCGGGCGAGATCGACGACGCGCTGGCCGTGGTCGCCGCCTTCCGTGCCGCGGGCCAGCCGCTGGTGCTGGCCGGCTTTTCCTTCGGCGCCTATGTGGCCTCGAACGTCGCGGCCCGCCTGGCCGCCGACGGTGCACCTGTTGAGAGGCTCGTGCTGATCGCTCCGGCGGCCAGTCGCTTCGACATGGCAAGGGTGCCGCCCGACACGCTGGTGATCCACGGCGAGAGCGACGACGTGGTGCCGCTGGCCGCGGTGTTCGACTGGGCGCGGCCGCAGTCGCTGCCGGTGACCGTGGTCCCTGGCGCCGGGCATTTCTTCCATGGGCAGCTGCCGCTGCTCAAGTCCCTGGTGGTCGGCGCCTGGCCGCGCTAGGGAACCCTACCGTCTTCGACGCTTCAGAGTACCGATGAAAAGACTCCTTGCCTTCTGTATGGCCACGGCCACGACCTTCTGCGCACTGGCCCAGACCCCGCAGCCACCGGAAATCGCGGCACGCAGTTACATCCTGCTCGACCTCAACAGCCAGCAGGTGCTGGCCGAGCGCGCGGCCGACATGCAGGCCGACCCGGCCTCGCTGACCAAGCTGATGACCGCCTACCTGGTGTTCGCCGCCCTGCGCGACAAGAAGCTGAGCCTGGAGCAGACGCTGCCGGTGTCGCAGCGCGCCTGGGCCGAGCGCAAGGGCGGTGGTTCGCTGATGTTCATCGACACGACGATGTCGCCCAAGGTCGACGACCTGCTCAAGGGCATGATCGTGCAGAGCGGTAACGACGCGTCGGTGGTGCTGGCCGAGGCCGTGGGCGGCTCGCTCGATGTCTTCGTCGGCATGATGAACAAGCAGGCCCAGGCCTGGGGCCTGAAGAACACGCAGTTCCGCAACGTCACCGGCCTGAGCGAGCCCGGCCACCATGCCTCGGCACGCGACGTGGCCACCATCGCGGCGAAGATCATCACCGACTTCCCGGACTTCTACACCCTCTATTCGATCCGGCAGTTCACCTACAACCGCATCAAGCAGGACAACCGCAACCTGCTGCTCGGCCGCGACCCGACGGTGGACGGCATGAAGACCGGCTTCACCGAGGCCGCCGGCTACTGCCTGGTGGCCAGTGCGGTGCGCGAGATGCCCAACGGCAAGCGCCGCCTGGTCAGCGTGGTGTTGGGTACGGCCTCGCGCGAGGCCCGCGCTGGTGAAAGCCAGAAACTGCTGAACTGGGGTTTCCAGGCCTGGGACGCGATCCGCCTGTTCGAGGCCGGCAAGCCGATCGCCATCGTGCCGGTGTGGAAGGGCAAGTTGGCCGAGGCGCAGCTGGGCGCACCCGGCGCGCTGTTCGTCAGCGTGCCCAAGGGCGAGGGCGACAGGCTGAAGACGCAGATCGAGCGCACCGACCCGCTGCTCGCGCCGCTGGCTCAGGGCCAGCAGGTCGGGCAGATCAAGGTCAGCACGGCCGGCGGTACGCCTGTGGCCACCGTGCCGCTGGTCGTGATGCAGCCGGTGGAGCTGGCCGGCATCGTCAGCCGCACCTGGGACGCGCTGCGTCTTTGGATCAAGTAAGCTGGGCGCGCCCAGCGAGGAAAAGCCGCCATGTCCCACCCCCTGCCCGACACCCCCTGCTACCTGAACGGCGAATACACCCGCGTGTGCGACGCCAAGGTGTCGGTGCTCGACCGCGGTTTCATCTTCGGCGACGGCATCTACGAGGTGGTGCCGGTCTATGGCCAGCGGCTGTTCCGCTTCGACGAGCACATGGCGCGGCTGCAGCGCGGCCTGGGCAAGGTGCGCATCGACAACCCGCACGACCGCGAAGGCTGGCTGCAGCGCTGCCGCCACCTGGTGCGCGCACTGGCGGCGCAGACCGGGGCTCAGGACCAGCTGGTCTACATCCAGATCACGCGCGGCGTGGCGCCGCGCGACCATGTCATGCCGGTGGGCATCACGCCGACGGTCTACATGATGGTCACGCCGATGAAGCCGCCTACCGCCGAGCAGCGACACCACGGCGTAGCCTGCGTGACAGCACGCGACTTCCGCTGGGAGCGTGGCGACATCAAGAGCATCTCGCTGCTCGGCAACGTGCTGGCGCGGCAGATCTCTGCCGACCACGGTGCGGTGGAAACCGTGATGTTCCGCGATGGCTACCTCACCGAAGCCTCGGCCAGCAACGTGTGGTTGGTGCACGAAGGTGCGCTGCTCGGCCCGCCGAAGAGCGAGCATGTGCTCGAGGGGATCCGCTTCGACCTGCTGCGCGAGCTGTGCGAGGAGGTCGGCATCGCCTACAACCTGCGACCCATCCCCGAGGCCGACGTTCGCAGCGCCGACGAGCTGCTGCTTAGCTCGGCCACCAAGGAGGTGCTGGCTGTCACCCACCTGGACGGCGAGGCGGTGGGCCATGGCGCGATGCGCGGCAAGGTCGGCCCGGTCTACGCGCGGCTGCACGAGGCCTACCAGCGCGCCAAGGCGCTGCAGGCGATCTGACTCCTTCAGGCCGCGCCGTGGCAACGCCCGAGCGCCCGTCGCTGATCGAGTACCCGAGCCGCTTTCCCATCAAGGTGATGGGGGCCAACGACCCGGGCTTCCAACAGGCGATGGTCGACATCGCCATGCAGTTCGACCCGGCCTACGACCGCAGCACGCTGCAAGTTCGGCCCAGCAGCGGCGGCAAGTACCTGGGCCTGACGCTGGACATCACCGCCACATCGCGCGAGCAGCTCGACGCGCTGTACCTCGCGCTGTCGGCGCACCCGATGGTCAAGGTGGTGTTGTAGCGGGCCTGCGCGCCTGGCGCGCTCGCGCAAAATGG
>JAGTRL010000263.1 GCA_018261815.1 Pseudomonadota bacterium | reverse complement strand
CAACTTCAAGCTCGAAGGCTCGGGCGGCGAGCCAATGGGCGACGAGCGCGTGACCATCGGCACGCGCGTGCGCGGCGCGCCGCTGGACCTGATCGTCGCCGAGGCCATGATCCTGGCAAACAGCACCTGGGGCGCCTGGCTGGCCGAATGCGGCGTGCCCGGCATCTACCGCAGCCAGGCGGCGCTGGCCCCCGGCGTCAAGGTGCGCATGGGCATCCGACCGGCGCCGCATGCCGGCATGGGCGTGGCCCAGTACACCTGGGCCAGTTCGCCGCTGCGCCGCTATGTGGACCTGGTCAACCAGTGGCAGATCATCGCCTGTGCACGCCATGGCCGCACCGCCGCACTGGCGGCGCCCTTCAAGGCCAAGGATGCGGGGCTGTTTTCCATCATCTCCGGCTTCGACGCGGCCTATGCGGCCTACAACGACTTCCAGAACGCGATCGAGCGCTTCTGGACGCTGCGCTGGCTGGAACAGAACGCAGTCACCGAACTCGAAGCCACGGTGATGAAGGAGGGCCTGGTGCGTGCGGATACGTTGCCGCTGGTGTTCCGCGCGCTGGGCACCGAAAGCCTGCCGCGCGGTGCACGCGTGCGCGTGCGCCTGACCGGCAGTGACCTGCTGACGCTGGAACTGCATGCCACGCTGCTGGCGCGCATCGAGGCGCCGGTCGCAGCGGAGGCCGCGCTGGCCGAGCCCGAGGCCGAGGACGAAAGCCCCGACGCCGGGGCGCTGCGCCTGGCGATCGACCTGGAAGAACCGGCGGTTGCCGCGGACGACGCGCCGCCGGCGGCCGCAGCCTGAGGGGCCACGCCGTGAGCTGGTTTCGCGGCCTGGGCACCCTGAGCACCCTTCAATGGGCGCTGCTGGTGTCGGTGGGTGTGCATGCCGCGGCGCTGACGGTGCGGGTGATCAACCCCGAGGGCTTCAACCGCATCTTCGAGGACACGCCGCTGGAGGTGATCCTGGTCAATGCACGCTCCACCGACAAGCCCACGCGCGCCCAGGCCATCGCCCAGGCCTCGCTGGCCGGCGGCGGCGAGGCCGAGAAGGGGCGCGCCACCTCGCCGCTGCCGCCGACCACGCAGATGGAGGTGGGCGACGCGCCGGCCGACGCCCACCGCCGCATCGACAAGCTGCAGGAGCAGCAGCAGCAGTTGCTGGCGCAGATCCGCCGCGAGGTGGCGGCCCTGCCGCCGCCCGACCCGAAGCGCGACGACGGCGACCCGCAATACACCGAGCAGGAGGAACGCCGCCGCCAGTTGCTGCGGCTGCTGGCCGAGATCGAAAAGCGCATCAACGAGGAGAACGCCCGCCCGAAAAAGCGCTACATCAGCCCGGCCACGCGCGAGGAGGTGTACGCCATCTATTACGACGCGCTGCGCCGCAAGATCGAGGCGCGCGGCACGCGCGACTTTCCCGAGTACCGCGGCCGCAAGCTCTATGGCGAGTTGACGATGAACGTCACCGTCGACAGTCGCGGCCGCGTGGTCGATGCCGAGATCGTGCGCCCGTCGAGCCAGAAGCTGCTCGACCAGCGCGCCCTGGCCATCGTGCGCGCCGCGGCGCCGTACGGCCCCTTCAGCGCGGCCATGCGCAAGCAGGCCGACCAGATCGTCATCACCTCGCGCTTCCGCTTCACGCGTGACGAGGGTCTGGAGACCTCCCTGAGCAATGCCACGCAATGAGGCCCGCCCGGCCGCCCGAGGAGGCTCGCAGCGCAACGCGCTGCACGGAGGAATACCTGTGACAAAGGCTCCTGACCGCTATGCGGTGCTCGGCAACCCGGTGGCGCACAGCCAGTCGCCCTTCATCCATGCCGAGTTTGCCCGGCAGACCGGGCAGAACCTGGAGTACACCCGCGTGATGTGCGCGATGGATGGCTTTGTCGAGGCAGTGCGCGCCTTTGCCGAATCGGGAGCACGCGGCTGCAACGTCACCGTGCCCTTCAAGTTCGAGTCGGGCGCGCTGGCCAAGGTGGTGACGCCGCGCGCGGCGCTGGCCCAGGCCGCCAACGTGCTGCGCTTCGATACCGACGGCTGGCTGGCCGACAACACCGATGGCATCGGTCTGGTTCGCGACCTGCAGCGCAATGCCGGCGTGGCGCTGCAGGGGCTTCGCGTGCTGCTCATCGGCGCGGGCGGCGCCGCCGCTGGCGTGATGGGCCCACTGATCGAGGCGCGGCCGGCGCAGTTGCACGTGGCCAACCGCACGGCTGAAAAGGCCCATGCACTGGTGCGGCGCCATGCGGCCCTGGCCGAGCGGTGCGGCACGGTGTTGTCCTGCAGTGGCCTGGACGGCGCAGGCGAGGCCTACGACCTGGTGCTCAACAGCAGCGCCAGCAGCCTGGGCGGCGCCGCGGTGCCGGTGCACGACCGGGTACTCAAGCCCGGCACGCTGGCGGTGGACCTGATGTACGGCGCGGCTGCGCGGCCCTTCATGGCCTGGGCTGATCGCCACGGCGCGGTGCCGCGCGACGGGCTGGGCATGCTGGTCGAGCAGGCTGCCGAGGCCTTCTTCCTGTGGCGGCAGGTCATGCCCGAGACGGCCACGGTGCTGCAGCGGTTGCGCCGGCAACTGGACAGCGCCGCCCGGTCCCAATGAAGGCTGCGCGCAGGCTGCTCGCGTTGGCGCTGCTGTGCCTGCTTGCCTTGCAGCTGAGCTTTGCGCTGCGCATCGGCGCGATGGTCTTCATCGATCCGCAGTCCACCAGCTTCCAGCGCAGCGAGGCCTGGCGGCTGCTGTTGCAGCGACAGCCGATCCGGTGGAATCAGCAATGGGTGCCCTACGACCAGATCAGCCCGCACCTGAAGCGCGCCGTCATTGCCAGCGAGGACGCCGGCTTTGCCGAACACAGCGGCGTGGAATGGGATGCGATCGAGCAGGCCTGGGAGAGGAACCAGCGCGCCGAGGCGCGGGCCGAGAAGGCCCAGGCACGCGCGTCGAACCGGCCGGTGTCAGCCAAGGTGGTGGGCGGCTCCACCATCACCCAGCAGCTGGCGAAGAACCTGTTCCTGTCGGGCGAGCGCACGGTGCCGCGCAAGGCCCAGGAATTCGTCTTGACGCTGATGCTCGAAGGTCTGCTGTCCAAGCGGCGCATTCTGGAGATCTACCTCAACAACGTGGAATGGGGCGAGGGCATCTTCGGCGTGCAGGCGGCGGCGAGGCACTACTTCCGCAAGGACGCATCTCGGCTGGGCCCGCAGGAGGCGGCAAAGCTGGCGGTGATGCTGCCGGCGCCCAAGCGCTTCGAAAAGCGGCCCGGCTCGGCCTATGTCGGCGCGCGCGCCGCCACCATCGAGGCCCGCATGGGTGGCGTGGAATTGCCTTGAGCCCAGGGCCTGCGACCTAGAATCGAGCGATGAGTGCGTCGCTTGCCGTGGAGATCGCCAGCGCCGCCGCCCGGCTGGTGGTGGACGAAGGCATGGAGTACGCGCAGGCCAAGCGCAAGGCGGCACGCGCGCTGGGCCGCACACCACGCGGCGGTGCCGAACTACCTCCCAATGAACTCGTCGAGGACGAGGTGCGCAGCTACATCGAGCTGTTCTGCGCCGACACGCAGCCCGGCGAGCTGCGCGCGCTGCGCGAGCTGGCGCTGCGTTGGATGCAGCGGCTGGCCGAGTTCCGTCCACACCTGAGCGGCGCGGTCTGGCGCGGCACCGCCACGCGGCTGTCGGCCGTCCACATCGACCTGTACTGCGACGACCCCAAGGCCGCCGAGATCGCGCTCATCAACCTGGGCATCGAGTACGACGCCTCGGGCGACGACGACCTGCACTATCTGAGCGTGGCCGATCGCTGCCCGGGCTTCAGTGACCCGGTGACGCTGCACCTGGCGGTGCGAGACCTGGACGACCAGCGTGGCGCCCTCAAGCCCGACGCGCGTGGCCGCAGCTGGCGCGGCGACGCCGCCGGGCTGCAGCGGCTGCTGGACGCCGACACCGCATGAGCGGCAGCACCACCCGTCGCGCGCTGCTGACCGGGGTCGGCGTGCTGGCCGCTGCCGGCGGCGCGCTTTGGTACGGCCGGCGGTCGACGGCGCCTGACGCAACACTGGCCGCCGCGAGCGCAGAACCCGTCGAACTGTGGGACCTGCGCTTCCCTCGGCCGGAGGGCGGCGAGCTGGCGATGGCCGAGCTGCGCGGCCAGCCGCTGCTCATCAACTTCTGGGCCACCTGGTGCCCGCCATGCATCAAGGAACTGCCGGAATTCGATCGCTTCGCGAGCAGCCACGCCGGGCAGCTGCGCGTGGTCGGCCTGGCCATCGACAGCTTGGCGCCGGTGCAGGAATTCCTGAAGAAGCAGCCGGTCGGCTTTGCCATTGGTCTGGCCGGCTTTGCCGGCACCGACCTGGCGCGCAGCCTGGGCAACAGCACCGGCGCGCTGCCCTTCACCGTGCTGCTGGATGCCAAGGGAGCGGTAGCGCAGCGCAAGCTGGGTGAAACCCAGCTGTCCGAGCTTGAAGCCTGGGCCAGGCGGCTTTGAGCTTGCGGCATTTCGCAGCCAAAGTTCCTGCATCTGCGCGCTAATGCCGGCAAGTTGGTTTCATGCCTGCGGGGCAGACGCTTTTGCCATCCGTTGGGCGGACTGCGCAATCGGGCACAATCCGCCGTCCGAAACATTCTGTATCCGCAGCTTGCGGTAGTGCCGGCATACCCGCAAAGAACCATCCGCAAGCAGTTCGACGACGTTCGCACCCAAAACCCGCCAGTTCATCGCCGTTGATGAACAAGTGACAAGCGGCAGTCCCGGCAGCAAATCTGCCGGGCTGCCCGCCCCCAGCTCGGCCCAGGAAGCGCCCGCGCGCTGCCACCGAGAGTTGCCAGAGAAGGAACCCCATGGACCTGCGCAAGCTGAAGACCTTGATCGATCTGGTGTCGGAGTCGAACATCTCCGAACTGGAGATCACCGAAGCCGAAGGCAAGGTGCGCATCGTCAAGGCCGGTGCGCCTGCCGCGCCGACGCAGATGATGGCCTATGCCATGCCGCAAGCGATGCCCGCGGCCGCCGAGGCGCCGCGCGCCGCAGCGCCGGCCGTCGCGGCGGAAGCCGAGGTGCCGGCCGTCGAGGCCGGCCATGTCGTCACTTCGCCGATGGTCGGCACCTTCTACCGCGCGTCCAGCCCCGGAGGCAAGCCGTTGGTCGAGGTGGGCAGCAGCGTCAAGGAAGGCGAGCCGGTGTGCATCATCGAGGCGATGAAGATCATGAACGAGATCGAGGCCACCCACACCGGCACGATCAGCAAGGTGCTGTGCGAGAACGGCCAGCCGGTTGAATTCGGTCAGCCACTGTTCGTGATCGAATAGCGCGGCCATGTTCAAGAAGATCCTCATTGCCAATCGCGGCGAAATCGCGTTGCGCATCCAGCGCGCCTGCCGCGAGATGGGCATCAAGTCGGTGATCGTCTATTCCGAAGCCGACCGCGAGGCCAAGTACGTCAAGCTCGCCGACGAGGCGGTGTGCATCGGCCCGGCGGCCTCGTCGCAAAGCTACCTGAACATGCCGGCGATCATCTCCACGGCGGAGGTGACCGATGCCGAGGCCATCCACCCCGGCTACGGCTTCCTGTCGGAGAACGCCGACTTCGCCGAGCGCGTCGAACGCAGCGGCTTCGTCTTCATCGGCCCGACGCCGGCCTCGATCCGCATCATGGGCGACAAGGTCGCAGCCAAGCAGGCCATGATCAAGTCCGGCGTGCCCTGCGTGCCCGGCTCCGAAGGCGTGCTGCCGGACGACCCGAAGGAGATCATCCGCATCGCCCGCAGCATCGGCTACCCGGTGATCGTCAAGGCGGCCGGCGGCGGCGGCGGGCGCGGCATGCGCGTGGTG
>JAGTRL010000005.1 GCA_018261815.1 Pseudomonadota bacterium | reverse complement strand
TGCTGAGCCACCAACGCGCCAAGGCGGCCACGCTGGAAGGGGCCTTCAAGGCCGAGATCGTGCCGATCGCAGCCAAGCTGGCCGAAGGGCCCGAGCTGAACGAGCTGCATGTAGCCGACGAAGGCATCCGCATGGACGCCACGCTCGAAGGCATCGCCGGCGTCAAGCTGCTGCGTGAAGGTGGCTACATCACCGCGGCCAGCGCCAGCCAGATCTGCGACGGCGCGTCCGGCGTGATGGTGGTCAACGAGAAGGGCCTGAAGGCGCTGGGGGTGAAGCCGTTGGCGCGCATCCACCACATGACGGTGATCGGCGGCGACCCGGTGATCATGCTCGAGGCGCCGCTGCCGGCCACGCACCATGCGCTGAAGAAGGCCGGCATGAAGATCGACGACATCGACCTGTTCGAGGTCAACGAAGCCTTTGCCTCGGTGCCGCTGGCCTGGCTGCAGAACACCGGCGCCGACCCGGCCCGGCTCAACGTCAATGGTGGCGCCATCTCGCTGGGCCACCCGCTGGGCGCGTCGGGCACGAAGCTGATGACCACGCTGGTGCATGCGCTGCATGCGCGCGGCAAGCGCTACGGTCTGCAGACCATGTGCGAGGGCGGCGGCCAGGCCAACGTCACGATCGTGGAACGGCTGTAAGGCGAAAAGGAGCGACGCGATGATCCCCCGCAAGCTGTTCAGCGAAGAGCACGAGAGTTTCCGCGCGTCGTTTCGCAAGTTCCTCGAGAAGGAAGTCATTCCGCACCATGAGGCGTGGGAAGAGCGTGGCTATGTCGACCGCGAGGTCTGGCATAAGGCGGGGGCCAACGGCTTCCTTTGCCCCAGCATGCCCGAGCCCTATGGCGGCTCGGGGGCCGACCGTCTGTACAGCATGGCCATGATGGAGGAGACCTCCAAGGCTCGCACCACGGGCCTGGGCTTTTCACTGCACTCGGAGATCGTCGCGCCTTACATCCTGAAGTACGGCACCGACGCGCAGAAGGCCAATTACCTGCCGCGCATGGCGCGCGGCGAGATCATCGGCGCGATCGCGATGAGCGAGCCCGGCGTCGGCTCCGACCTGCAATCGGTGAAGACCAGCGCGGTCAAGGACGGCGAGGGCTACTACACCGTCAACGGCGCCAAGACCTTCATCACCAACGGCTGGAATGCCGACCTGGTGATCACCGTGGCCAAGACCAACCCGGCCCTCGGCGCCAAGGGCACGAGCCTGGTGCTGGTGGAGCGCGGCATGCCGGGCTTCGAGCGTGGCAAGCGGCTGAAGAAGCTGGGGCTGAAGGCGCAGGACACGTCGGAGCTGTTCTTCGACAACGTCAAAGTCCCCGAAGCCAACCTGCTGGGCGCCGAGGGCCAGGGCTTTGTCTACCTGATGCAGGAACTGCCCTGGGAGCGCATGCAGATCGCCATCGGCGCCGTGGCTTCGGCGCAGCAGGCGATCGAGGACACGATGGCCTATGTGCGCGAGCGCAAGGTCTTCGGCAATGCAGTGGCCAGCTTCCAGAACACACGCTTCAAACTGGCCGAGATGCAGTCGCAGGTGCAGATGGCGCGGGTCTTCGTCGACCACTGCATGAGCCTGCTGCTGGCCGGCGAGCTGGACGCGCCCACCGCGTCGATGGCCAAGCTCAACTGCACCGACATGGCCGGCAAGGTCATCGACGAATGCCTGCAACTGCACGGCGGCTACGGCTTCATGTGGGAATACCCGATCGCGCGCGCCTATGCCGATACGCGGGTGTCGCGCATCTACGGCGGCACGAACGAGATCATGAAAGAGGTGATCGCACGGTCCATGGGTTTGGGCAAGTAGCGCGCCCATGGAGGCGATCGATGGGCGCATGCCGGTGCTCGTCGGTTGCGGCGATGTCACCGACCTGGACACGTCGGCCGAGGCCGGCCGCTCTCCCTACGACCTGATCGCGCAGGCGGCGCGGCTGGCGCTGCGGGATGCGGGTGCCGCCGGCATCGGCGAGGCCATCGACACGGTGGCGATGATCCGCAGCTTTGCCGACACTTCGCCGCGCTTCGCGACGAAGCTCGGCACCTCGACCAATCCGCCGCGCAGCGTGGCGCAGCGGCTGGGGCTGAACGCTTCTCGCCACATCTACAGCTACAGCGGCGGCAACATGCCGCAGTACCTGCTGAACCAGTTTGCCGAAACCATCGCCCGCGGCGAGATGGACACCGTGCTGCTGTGCGGCGGCGAGGCGCTGCGCACCCAGCATGGGCTGGAACGCACGGGTGCCGCCGGCGTGTGGAACGAGGATCCCGGCGGCACGCCCGAGCTGATCGGCGAAGCGCGCCGGGGCTGGAACGAGCATGAAGAGCTGCACCGCATGCGCGCGGCCATCGTTATGTACCCGCTGTTCGAGAACGCGATCCGCGGCGCGCGCGGGCGCTCGATCGAGGCGCACCAGCAGGCCATCGGCACGCTGATGGCCCGCTTTGCCGCCGTGGCCGCCGCGAACCCGCTGGCCACGCGGCGCCAGGGCTACAGCGCCGAGCAACTGGTGACGGTGAACGACGCCAACCGCTGGATCGGCTTCCCCTACCCGAAGCTGATGAACGCCCATGCCTTCATCGACCAGGCGGCGGCCGTGGTCATGACCAGCGTGGCCACGGCGCGCGAACTCGGCATTCCGCGCGACAAGTGGGTGTTCCTGCACGGCTGTGCCGATGCGCACGACCACTGGTACGTCAGCGAGCGCATCGACCTGCATTCGTCGCCGGCCATCCGCGCCGCGTCGCGCCAGGCGCTGGACATGGCCGGCAAGACGCTGGCCGACATCGACGTGATCGACCTGTACAGCTGCTTCGCTTCGGCGGTGCAGATCGGCTGCCGCGAGATCGGCCTGGCCGAGGACGATCTGCGCGGCCTGACGGTCACCGGCGGGCTGCCCTTCTTCGGCGGGCCGGGCAACAACTACGTGACGCATTCGATCAGCGAGATGATGCGGCGGATGCGCGCGCGGCCCGGCGCTTTTGGCTTGGTGACCGCCAACGGCAACTACGTCACCAAACACTCCTTCGGCGTGTATTCGACCGCAGCGCCGGCCGGGCCCTGGTGGCGTGAGCGCCCGGCGGCGCTGCAATCGCGCATGGACGCGCTGCCGAAGGCGCCGTTCACCGAGACGCCGCAGGGCGAGGCCACCATCGAAACCTATACCGTGATGCACGGCAAGGCGGGACCGGAGTTCGCGGTGGTCTTCGGACGCCTGAACGCCACCGGCCAGCGCTTCATCGCCAACCTGAGCGAGGACCCGGCGGCGCTGTGGGATCTGCAAAATCGCGACAGCCTCGGCCGGCCCGGGCGGGTGACGCAGGCCGAAGGCCGCAATCTGTTCACGCCCCACTGATTCGACAAGGAGACGACACGATGTACCCAGGCAAGTACGCCACCCAGCACCCTGACCGGGCAGCCTTCATCATGGCCAGCACCGGTGAGGCCGTCAGCTATCGCGACTTCGAAGCGCGCAGCAACCGGCTGGCGCACCTGCTGCGTTCACAGGGGCTGCAGAGGCTGGACCACTACGCCATGTTCCTGGAGAACAACAACCGCTTCCTGGAAAGCTGCTCGGCCGGCTACCGCGCGGGGCTTTACTTCACCTGCATCAACAGCTACCTCACGGCCGAGGAGCTGGCCTACATCGTCAAGAACAGCGAATCGAAGCTGCTGATCACCTCGCGCGCCAAGCTGGCGGTGGCGGCCGAGGCGCTGAAGTCCTGCCCGCAGGTCAAGCTGTGCCTGGTGGTGGACGGCAGCCCTGACATGGCCGCACCCTTCCAGGACTTCGCCACCGCCACCGCGGCCTTTCCCGACACGCCGATCGCCGACGAATGGCTGGGCACGGCGATGCTGTACTCATCGGGCACGACAGGCCGGCCCAAGGGCATCCTGCGGCCGCTGCCGGAAGGTCCGCCGACTGAGGCGCTGCCGATCTTCGGGTTCCTGCAGAAGCTGTGGCGCTATCGCGAGGACATGATCTACCTGTCGCCGGCGCCGCTGTACCACTCGGCGCCGAACGCGGCAGTGAGCCTGACGCTGGGCGTGGGCGGCACGGTGATCGTCATGGAGCACTTCGACCCGGAGCAGTACCTGAGCCTGATCGAGAAGTACAAGGTCACGCACAGCCAGCTGGTGCCGACGATGTTCAGCCGTCTGCTCAAGCTGCCGCCGGAACTGCGCAACAAGTACGACCGCTCGACGCTGGAGATCGCGATTCATGCCGCCGCTCCCTGCCCGGTGCAGGTGAAGGAGCAGATGATCGAATGGTGGGGCCCGATCATCCACGAGTACTACGGCGCCACCGAGGGCCTGGGCTTCACCGCCTGCGACAGCGAACAGTGGCTGGCACACAAGGGCTCGGTCGGCAAGGTGATGATCGGCGACCTGCACATCCTGGACGAGAACATGCAGCCGGCGCCCAAGGGCGTGCCCGGTGAGATCTGGTTCAAGACGGCCACGCCCTTTGTCTACTTCAACGACCCCGAGCGCACTCAAGCGACGCGCTCGGCCGACGGCACGATGAGCACGGTGGGCGACGTGGGCTATGTCGACGATGACGGCTTCCTGTACCTGACCGACCGCTCCAGCTTCATGATCATCAGCGGCGGCGTCAACATCTACCCGCAGGAATGCGAGAACCTGCTGATCACCCACCCCAAGGTGGCGGATGCGGCGGTGTTCGGTGTGCCCAACGAGGAGATGGGCGAGGAGGTCAAGGCCGTGGTGCAGCCCGTGCCGGGTGTTGCCGCAAGCCCCGAGCTGGAGGCCGAGCTGATCGCCTTCTGCCAGGCGCACCTGGCCAAGCTGAAGTGCCCGCGCAGCGTGGACTTCATGGACCCGCTGCCGCGGCTGCCCACCGGCAAGTTGTACAAGAAGCCGCTGCGCGAGAAGTACTGGGCGGGGCACAAGTCGCGGATTGTCTGAGACCGCCGACAGCGTCTGATCCCGGCGCCCGAGGCCGCTGCGCATGCATTTGCTGCTGCTCCAGCTCGCGGCGCACCCGGAAGAGATCGCCGCTACCAAGCTGGATCACTGTCTGCCGAATGGAGCCTTCTTCCTGGACTTCAGCCGGCCGCTGGTCCGGCAGCGCTTCTGTGGCGTCTGGAACCGCTGGATTGGCACGACCATGGCCTTGTACGTGCCGGTCATCCACGAGGGCGAGGCTGCCGGCCGGTGCGTGATTGCGGTCGAGCGCGTCGACCCGTACTTCAAGGAACTGCAGCGTCTGTGGCAGGAGCGCCATCCGCTGACCCGAAGCGCGCCCCATCACGTCATCGATGGACTGCGTGTCGAAGCCGACTTCGCCGCGCAGTTCCCCGACGACGCCCGGCAGGCGGCGTCGAACCCGCCCGCGCTACGCCGCCGGGATCGCTGAGCCCTGCACGGGAATGCGGTGCATCAGCCGACGGTGCCCGTGGTAGTCGTTCAGCGCGTAGTGCCAGGTGGCGCGGTTGTCCCAGAAGGCCAGCGAGCCCTGTTGCCAGACGAAGCGGCAGCTGACTCGGGTTTGGAGGCGTGCTCGTACAGCAGCTTCAGCAGCGGCGCACTCTCGGCGGCGGTCCGGCCTTCGAAGTGGGTGGTGACGGCCGCGTTCACGTACAGCGTGCGCCGGCCCGTGTCGGGGTGGCGGATCACCACCGGGTGCACCACGTCCTGCGTCACCGCGGCCGCATTGCCGATGCGCCCGCCCAGGTCGGCAGCCTTGGCATAACCGCCCTGCGCGCCGAACACATGCGCGGTCGAGTGCACCGCCGGCAGGCCATCGAGCGTCTTCTTCAGGCCGGTTGACAGCGTCTCGTAGGCCAGCGCCATGTTGGCGAAAAGCGTGTCGCCGCCGTGCGGCGGCACTTCGCACGCCAGCAGCAACGAACCCATCGCCGGCACCTTGTCGTAGCTGTGGTCGGTGTGCCAGTCGCCGCCGATGTGGGTGGTCTCTGGTCGGCCTCCTTGCGCAGTTCGGCGATCTGTGGACAGCCGTCCACCGGCTTGCCGAAGCGATTGGTGTCGATCGTCGCCGAATGCCGCGCAGCGGCCAGGTGCTGCTCGGGCGTGATCTGCTGGTCGCGGAAGAAGATCACGCCATGTCGTGGAAGGCCTGGCGCATGGTCGCGAACTCGGTATCGCTGAGGGGCTGGGACAGGTCGACGCCGGAATTGATGGCGCCAAGCGCCGCCGAGCAGGGGTGACTTTCGGGGTTCGCTGCGCCATGGTGTCTGCGTGTCCGCGTGCCTTGGGTTCGCCCACTGTGGCGTGCGGTGTCGTTGGCAGGCCCAAGGTGGAGGGCGCATGCGCAGGCGTTCAGGCGCGCATGCGGGCAAGCCGATTCGCCAGCGCCGGACCGAAGGCGCGCAACATCACCTGGATGCGCGGGACGTTGCGCAACTCTGCATGCGTCACCAGCCATAGCGGTGTGTCCAGTGCCGCGATCGGCGCGGTCAGGGGCTGCAGGTCCACCAGGCTGCCCTCGATGAATGTGGGCAGCAGCGCGATGCCCAGGCCCGCACGAGCCATCGCCGCAGCATGCGTGAAGTTGTCGACGCGCAGCACGACGTGTGCATCCGGGACCTCCGACGCCAGCCAGCGATCGAACTTCTGATCGATGGCATCGCGCTCGAAGGCGATCCAGCGGCGTTGCCGGCTCAGTTCGGCCACGTCGCGCAGCGGTACTGCCGTGCGTCCGCTGCGGCGCGCATAGATCTTGAAGCGCAACAGGCCGAGTTCGCGCCCGACCAGCCAGTCGGGCACGGTGTCGGCGATGCGCAGCGCCACGTCGGCATCGCGGCGCCGCAGGTTGACATGGTCGCGCGAGGTCGACAGTTCGATGCGCACTTCAGGAAACGCGGTACCGAACTGCGCCAGCACCACCGGCAGCAGGTGGGTGGCAATGATCGACGAGGTGTTCAGGCGCACCTCGCCGCTGGGCCGCGGATCCGTGCCGCGCGCGCGCGTCTCGGCGGCCATGGCGATGGGCTCGATCGCTCGCGCCGCCTGTTCGATTTCGTGGCCGGCGGCGGTGAGCGTGTACTGGCCGCGCACACGTTCGAACAGAGGCGTCTGCATGCGCGTCTCGATCTGCTCCAGGCGACGCAGCAGGGTTGCGTGCGACATGCCCAGCGGCGTGGTGGCCTTGGCGACACTGCCATGGCGCGCGATCGCATGGACCACCAGGAAGTCCGACCATGCCAGCGATGGCCGCGCGGTGCGGTTGGAGCTCATTTTCAGGAATGCAAACTACGTCTTGCAAATTTGCAGTTTACTTTGCAGCGATGAAAAACTAAGGTTGCCGCTGATTAGAAGGAGACGACATGAGGTGGATCGACCCGACGACTCCGTGCTCAGCGCGGCAGCGCTGCCGATGACGCGCCGGACGCTGACACTCGACCGGCACGAGTTGCAGGACGCGAGCGCTCCGGTGCTGGCTGAGTTGGTGCGCCATGCACGGGGTGCAGAGGAGCACTACCGTGCCGCGGCGGAGCAGATCGGCCAGCTCTACATGAGCGCAGACACCCATCGCCTGGTGGGCCTGACGCGCAGTCTGGACGAGCCGATGCGCCGTGCGGCGGAGGTGGAGCGAACCTTTGCCGGCCTGTTGCACGAACTGCAGGCCTGCGTCGCCCGACAGGCCGGCCGAACATGAAACTGAACCCGGGCATCGAGAGCGCGCGCTTCGGCGAGCAGGACATCCACCTGTTTCGCGAAGGCACCCACGGCCGCCTGTACCGCCGTTTCGGATGCACGGCGGCGGGTAGCGACGCACGCTTCGTCGTCTGGGCGCCGAATGCCCAGGCGGTGTCGGTGATGGGCGACTTCAACAATTGGCAGCGTGATGCCGCTCCGGCGAAGGCCCGCAGCGACGGCAGCGGCATCTGGGAACTCGAGCTGTCGGGCGTGTTGCCCGGTCAGGGCTACAAGTTCGCCATCCGCACACGGGATGGGCAGTGGCTGGAGAAGGCCGACCCGTTCGCGCGCCGCGCCGAATGCCCGCCGGCGACCGGCTCGGTGGTGCACGAGCCTGTGCCCTTCGACTGGCACGACTCGCTGTGGATGGAACAGCGCGCCGCGAAGACCGCGCTGGATGCGCCGATCGCCGTCTACGAGGTGCATCTGGGGTCGTGGCGGCGCGCTGCCGACGGCGCCATGCTCGGCTACCGCGACGCGGCGGCCAGGCTCGTCGAATACGTGCAGCGTCTGGGCTTCACGCATGTCGAGTTGCTGCCCGTGACCGAGCACCCGTTCTACGGTTCATGGGGCTACCAGACCACGGGCTACTTCGCGCCGACCGCCCGCTACGGCACGCCCGAGGACTTCAAGGCGATGGTCGATGTGCTGCACCAGGCCGGCATCGGCGTGATCCTCGACTGGGTGCCTTCGCATTTCCCGGCGGACGCGCATGGCCTGGCGCAGTTCGATGGCACCCACCTGTACGAACACGAAGACCCGCGCCAGGGCTTCCATCCGGAGTGGAACTCGTCGATCTTCAACTACGGCCGCAACGAGGTGCGCTCCTTCCTGCTGTCGAGCGCGCTGTACTGGCTCGACGAATTCCACATCGACGCGCTGCGCGTCGATGCCGTCGCGTCGATGCTGTACCTGGACTATTCGCGCAATGCAGGCGAGTGGATCCCCAACCGCTTCGGCGGCCGCGAGAATCTCGAAGCCATCTCGTTCCTGCGTTTGCTCAACGAGGCCGTCTATCGCGATCATCCGGGCGCACAGACCATCGCCGAGGAGTCCACGGCTTGGCCGATGGTGTCGCGCCCGGTCTATCTGGGCGGCTTGGGTTTCGGCATGAAGTGGAACATGGGCTGGATGCACGACACGCTGGCCTACATGCAAGAGGACCCGGTGTACCGCCGCTGGCACCATGGGCAGATGACCTTCTCGCTGGTGTATGCGTTCAGCGAGAACTTCATGCTGCCGCTGTCGCACGACGAGGTCGTGCACGGCAAGGGTTCGCTGATCGGCAGGATGCCCGGCGACGACTGGCAAAAGCGGGCCAACCTGCGCCTGCTGCTCGGCCACATGTGGGCCCACCCGGGCAAGAAGCTGCTGTTCATGGGCTGCGAGTTCGGCCAGTGGCGCGAGTGGTCGCACGACCGCCAGCTCGACTGGGAACTTCTCGACGATCCGGCCCATGCCGGCATCGCGCGCTGGGTCGAAGACCTGAACCGGCTGCTGCGCGAGAACCCGGCGCTGCACAACCGCGATTGCGAAGCGGGCGGCTTCGAATGGGTCGACTGCAACGATGCCGAGAACAGCGTGCTGAGCTGGCTGCGCAAGTCGCGCGACGGCCGGCTGCTGCTGGTGGTGGCCAACTTCACGCCGTTGCCGCGCGCCGACTATCTGGTCGGCGTGCCGCGCGCAGGACGCTGGCGCGAGCGCATGAACAGCGACGCCGCACTCTACGGCGGCAGCGGCGTCGGCAACCAGGGCGGCGTCGACACGGTGCCGGTGTGCGCGCACGGCCGCTACCACGCGCTGAACCTGACGTTGCCGCCGCTGGGCCTGCTGATGTTCGAGCCGGATTCCGCGGAAGGCCCCAGTCAATGAACGCATTGCCCCCAGCCGAGCCGGTCGATGCCACCGATGGCCGCGTGCGCGTCGTCATCGAGGGCCTCAGCCCGGCGATCGACGGCGGCCGCTTTGCCGTCAAGCGCGTGCTCGGCGACGAGGTGATCGTCGAGGCCGACTGCTTCGCCGACGGCCACGACGTGGTGGCCTGCAGCCTGCTGTGGCGGCCGGCCGGCGAGCCGGGCTGGCGCAGCGTGACCATGAAGCTGCTGGGCAACGACCGCTGGCGCGCGAGCTTCGTCGCCGACGCGCTCGGCAGCTGGGGGTACACGGTGCGCGCCTGGGTCGACCCCTTCCTGTCGTGGCGGCACGATTTCAGCCGGCGCGTCGACATCGATGACCTGCACCTGGCCGCGCTGACCGGCGCGGCGCTGATCGAGCAGGCCGCGCAGCGCGCCGGGCCCGGCAGCGATGCGGTCCTGCTGCAGGCCTGGGCGCAGGATCTGCAGCGCGCGGCGCAAGGCGGTGCCGCTGCCGGCGAACTGCAGCGCTTGGGCATGGACGAGGCGCGCGCCGCGGTCGCCTCGCGCCACCCGGACCTGCGCCATGCGCGGACCTACGCCCCCGAGCTGCCGCTGTCGGTCGAGCGCGAGCGCGCGCGCTTCTCCAGCTGGTACGAGTTCTTCCCGCGCTCGGCCTCGCCCGAGCTGTCGCGGCACGGCACCTTTGCCGACTGCGAAGCCTGGCTGCCCTATGTCGCCGGCATGGGCTTCGACGTGCTGTACTTCCCGCCGATCCATCCGATCGGCCGCATCAACCGCAAGGGCCGCAACAACACGCTGCAACCCACGCCGCAGGACCTGGGCAGCCCGTGGGCCATCGGCGCCGACGAGGGCGGGCACCTGGAGATCCTGCCGGCGCTGGGCACGCTCGACGACTTTCGTCGGCTGGTGCGGCGCGCCGGCGAACACGGCATCGAGATCGCGATGGACATCGCGTTCCAGTGCGCGCCGGACCACCCGTGGGTGCGCGAGCACCCGCAGTGGTTCCGCCGGCGTGCCGACGGCAGCATCCAGTATGCCGAGAACCCGCCCAAGAAGTACCAGGACATCTATCCCTTCGACTTCGAGAGCGAGGGCTGGGCGGCGATGTGGCAGGCGCTGGCCGGCGTGTTCGAGTTCTGGATCGCGCAAGGCGTGAAGATCTTCCGCGTCGACAACCCTCACACCAAATCCTTCGGCTTCTGGGAATGGGCCATCCGCACGGTACGCGAGCGGCATCCGGAGGTGATCTTCCTGTCCGAGGCCTTCACCCGGCCGAAGGTGATGCACCGGCTGGCCAAGCTCGGCTTCAGCCAGTCCTACACCTACTTCAGCTGGCGCAACACCAAGCAGGAACTGACCGAGTACTTCACCGAACTGGCGCGCGGCCCGGGCCGCGACTACTTCCGGCCAAACGCCTGGCCGAACACGCCCGACATCCTGCCCGCCGCGCTGCAGTGGGGCGGCCGCGCGGTGTTCATGGCGCGGGTGTCGCTGGCGGCCACGCTGGCCGGAAACTATGGCATCTATGGCCCGGCCTTCGAACTGCTCGAGGCCCAGGCGCTGCGCCCCGGCGGCGAGGAATACCTCGACTCCGAAAAGTTCGAGCAGCGCGTCTGGAACCGCGACGACCCGGCGTCGCTGGCGGCGTTCATCGCGCTGCTCAACAAGACCCGTCGCGACAACCCGGCGCTGCAGCAGGACACCGGCCTGCAGTTCATCGGCATCGACAACGAGCAGATGATCGCCTATGCCAAGTCGACGCCGGACGGCTCGAACGTCGTCGTCTGCGTGGTCAACCTCGACCCGCACCATGTGCAAAGCGGCTGGCTGAATCTGGACCTGCCGGCGCTGGGCCTCGAGGCGAAGCAGGCCTACCAGATGCACGACGTGCTGACCGGCGCCCACTTCCTGTGGCAGGGGCCGCGCAACTATGTCAGCCTCGACCCGCAGCGCTGCCCGGCGCACGTGATGCAATTGCGCTCGCGGCTGCGCCGCGAGAACGATTTCGACTACTTCCTCTGATGCCAGCGGGGCCCCACGCGTGAAAGCCGATGCCAGCAACCTGCTCGCCGAGGCGCCATTGACGGCCGCGGCGAACACCGACGATCCGCAGTGGTACCGCGACGCGGTCGTCTACGAACTTCACATCAAGGCCTACGCCGACGGCAACGGCGACGGCATCGGCGACTTCCGCGGCCTGACCGACAAGCTCGACCATGTGCAGTCGCTGGGCGTCAACACCATCTGGCTGCTGCCGTTCTATCCGTCGCCGCTGCGCGACGACGGCTACGACGTCGCCGACTACCGCGGCGTGCACCCCAACTACGGCACGCTCGACGACTTCCGCGCCTTCGTCGCCGAGGCGCACCGCCGCGGCCTGCGCGTCATCACCGAGCTGGTGGTCAACCACACCTCGGACCAGCACCCCTGGTTCCAGGCCGCACGCCGCGCGCCCAAGGGCTCGCCCGAACGCGACTTCTACGTCTGGAGCGACGACCCGAAGCTGTACGCCGGCACGCGCATCATCTTCACCGACACCGAGAAGTCGAACTGGACTTTCGACGAGGTGGCCCAGCAGTACTTCTGGCACCGCTTCTTCAGCCACCAGCCGGACCTGAACTTCGACAACCCGGCGGTGCTCGAGGCGGTGCTGCAGGTCATGGAGTTCTGGCTGGAGATGGGCGTCGACGGCTTCCGGCTCGATGCCATCCCGTATCTGATCGAACGCGACGGCACCAGCAACGAGAACCTGCGCGAGACGCACGAGGTCATCAAGAAGATTCGCGCGCGCGTCGACGCCAAGTATCCGGGTCGCCTGCTGCTCGCCGAGGCCAACATGTGGCCGGAGGACGTGCGCGAGTACTTCGGCGACAGCGACGAATGTCACATGGCGTATCACTTCCCGCTGATGCCGCGCATGTACATGGCCATCGCGCAGGAAGACCGCCACCCCGTGGTCGAGATCCTGGCGCAGACGCCCGACATCCCCAGCGGCTGCCAGTGGGCGATCTTCCTGCGCAACCACGACGAGCTGACGCTGGAGATGGTGACGAGCAAGGAGCGCGACTACATGTACAGCATGTATGCCGCCGACCCGCGCGCGCGCATCAATCTGGGCATCCGGCGGCGGCTGGCGCCGCTGCTCGAGAACGACATGGACCGCATCCGGCTGATGAACAGCCTGCTGCTGTCGATGCCGGGCACGCCGGTGCTGTACTACGGCGACGAGATCGGCATGGGCGACAACATCTTCCTCGGCGACCGCGATGGCGTGCGCACACCGATGCAGTGGACCAGCGACCGCAACGGCGGCTTCAGCCGCGCCGACCCGCAGCGCCTGTACCTGCCGCCGATCCAGGACCCGATCTACGGCTTCGAGGCCGTCAACGTCGAGGCGCAGGCGCGCGAGCCGGGGTCGCTGCTGGCCTGGACGAGGCGGCTGCTGGCCGTGCGCAGCAGCAGCCAGGCCTTCGGCCGCGGCCGCTTCACGATGCTGCATCCGGGCAACCGCAAGGTGCTGGCCTACCTGCGCGAGCACGAAGACGACGTCGTCCTGTGCGTGGCCAATGTCAGCCGCGTGGCGCAGGCCGTCGAGCTCGACCTGCATGCCTGGAAGGGCCGCGTGCCGGTGGAGATGATGGGGCGCAACGCCTTTCCGCCGGTCGGCGAGCTGCCCTACCTGCTGACGCTGCCCGGCCACGAGTTCTTCTGGTTCCGCCTGGCGCTCGATGTCGAGCCGCCGCAGTGGCACAGCGAGCGCCTTGCGCTCGACGACCTGCCGGTGCTGGTGCTGTTCGACGGCTGGAACAGCTTCTTCCGCCATCGCGTGGTGCCCTGGCGAATCTCGCTGGCCGAGAGGACGCGACAGACGCTCGAGCGCGAGACGATGCCGAGTTTCATGCAGCGCCAGCGCTGGTACGCGACCAAGTCGGTGAAGCCCGAGCGCGCGCAGATCGTCGAGCACGCGATGCTCGAGACCGGCCGCAGCGAGTGGCTGATCGCGCTGGTCGATGTCGACGACAGCGCGCAGCGGACGCGCTACTTCCTGCCGCTGGCGATCGCCTTCGAGGACAGCGAAGAAGAGCGCATGCACGCGCTCGGCCCGGTGGCGTTGAGCAAGATCCGCCAGCAGGCGAGCATGGGAGTGCTGGCCGACGCGATGGGCGACGAGGCGTTCTGCCGCGCGTTGATCGAGTGGATGGGCCGCGGCCGCACGCTGAAGACCGAGAGCGGTACGCTGCGCGGCGTGGCAGGTGCCAGCTATGCGCAGGCCGCCGCCGATGCGCTGCGCGGCGAGCTGCCGCTGCAGCGCCTGACGACCAGCAGCAATTCGGTCAGCCTGCTCGGCGACCAGCTGTTCCTCAAGGCCTACCGGCGGCTGCAGCCGGGCGTCAGCCTGGAGGTCGAGGTCGGCCGCTACCTGACCGACGTGCTGCAATTCGACGGCTGCGTGCCGGTGCTGGGCAGCCTGGAATGGGTCGGCAAGGACGGCCAGGCGACCACGCTGGCACTGCTGCAGGCGCAGGTGGAGAACCAGGGTGACGCCTGGGTGCACTTCGTCGAGCAGCTGGTGCGGCTGCTCGAGGGACACGAGGGCGAGGCGAGCGAAACCGTGGCCACCCAGGCCTCGCAGGCGACGGTGCAGCGCCTGCAACGGCTGGCGCAGCGCATCGCCGAGCTGCACGTCGCGCTCGGCCGGCGCACAAGCAACCCCGACTTCGACCCCGAGCCCGTCACCACGGCGGACCAGCGCGACTGGGTCGATGCGGTGGCTGCCGAACTGCAGGCGTCGATGGCGTTGCTCGAGCGCCATGCCACCACCGCAGGCGCGCATCCGCTGGCCGCGCCGGTGCTGGCCGCACGCGATGCGCTGCGCGCGCGCATCGAGCGTTCGGCACGGGCTGCGCCGGCCGGATGGAAGACACGCATCCACGGCGACCTGCACCTGCAGCAGATCCTGGTCTGCCGCGACGACTTCCTGATCATCGATTTCGAGGGCGAGCCGTCGCGGCCGATCGCCGAGCGGCGTGCGCGCTCCAGCCCGATGCGAGACGTGGCCGGCATGCTGCGCTCCTTCGACTATGCGCGCGAATCGGCACTGCAGGCGATGCCCCATGGCGTGCTGCACCGCGAGGCGCTGACAGCGGCGGCGCGCTACTGGGAGCGGCGCGCGCGCGAGGCCTTCCTGCATGCCTACTGGTCCGCCGTGGTCGCCGGGGGCCTGTACCAGGCCGGGCAGCGCGACGACATGCTCGCCGTGCTCGACCTGTTCGAGATCGGCAAGGCCCTGTACGAACTGCGCTACGAGATCGACAACCGGCCCGACTGGATCGGCGTGCCGCTGGCCGGGCTCGTGGCCCTGGCGGCGCCGCAGGACAAACCAGGCGAAAGCGGGAGAACGTGATGCAAGAGCTGAACATGGTCGTGGATTCGCTGCGCGCACTGCTGCACCAGGTCGGTGTGTTCCTGCCGCGGCTGGGCACGGCGCTGATCGTGCTGCTGCTGGGCTGGCTGTTCGCCAAGGGCGCGCGCCTGGCGGTCGTCAAGGCGCTGCGCGCGTTGAACTTCCATGTGCTCACCGAGCGCGCCGGCATCGACAGCTTCCTGCAGCAAGGCGGCACCGAGAAGGACACCACCGATCTGTTCGGCGCGATCGCCTACCTGCTGGTGATCCTGGCGTCGCTGATCATCGCGTCCAACAGCCTCGGCCTCGACCAGGTGACCGATCTGCTGGGGCGCGTGCTGCTGTTCGTGCCCAAGCTTCTGGTCGCACTGCTGGTGGTGGTCTTCGGCAGCTACTTCGCGCGCTTTGCCGGCCGCAGCGTACAGACCTACTGCCGCGGCGCCGACATCGCCGACGGCGAGCTGCTGGGCCGGCTGATGCAGTACGGCGTGATGGTCTTCGTCGTGCTGCTGGCCATCGACCACCTCGACGTCGGCGGCGGCCTGATCCAGCAGACCTTCCTGATCCTGCTCGGCGGCGTGGTGGTCGCCCTGGCGCTGGCCTTCGGCATCGGCGGCAGGGACCGCGCCGCCGCACTGATCGAACGCTGGTTCCCGCGCGACCGCGACGGCCCCGGGCCTGGGCCGCGCTGAAGCAGATGCCGACAGCGCTGGCGGCGCGATGAGTGCCACGATCGACGCCGTGTGGCCCGGCCAGCCCTATCCGCGGGGTGCGACCTGGGATGGCATGGGCGTGAATTTCGCGCTGTTCGCCGAATCGGCGGAGCGCGTCGAACTGTGCGTGTTCGACGCCAGCGGCCGACACGAGCTGCAGCGCGTGCGCCTGCGCGAACAGACCGACCAGATCTGGCACGCCTACCTGCCGCAGGCGCGGCCGGGCATGCTGTACGGCTGGCGCGTGCACGGGCCGTACCGGCCGCGCGACGGCCACCGGTTCAACCCGCACAAGCTGCTGCTCGACCCGTATGCGCGCAACATCGTCGGCGCGCTGCGCTGGCATGACGCGCTGTTCGGCTACCGCATCGGCCACGACGATCGCGACCTGTCCATCGACCGGCGCGACAGCGCGCCCTACATGCCGCGCTGCAAGGTGGTGGACACGGCATTCAGCTGGGGCGACGACCGGCCGCCGCGCGTGCCCTGGCATCAGACCGTGATCTACGAACTGCACGTGCGCGGCTTCACCATGCGCCACCCTGACGTGCCGCCGGCGCTGCGCGGCACCTATGCCGGCCTGGCCTGTGCGCCGGTGATCGACCACCTGAAGCGCCTGGGAGCCACCACCGTCGAGCTGATGCCGGTGCACGCCTTCGTTGACGACCGCCACCTGCTCGAACGCGGCCTGCGCAACTACTGGGGCTACAACTCGATCGGCTTCTTCGCGCCCGAGCGGCGCTACAGCGCATCGGGCAAGGTGGGCGAGTTCAAGACCATGGTGCGCACCTTGCACGCCGCCGGCATCGAGGTGCTGCTCGACGTGGTCTACAACCACACCGCCGAGGGCAGCGAGTTCGGCCCGACGCTGTCGTTCCGCGGCATCGACAACGCCGCGTACTACCGTCTGGCACCCGGCGAGCCGCGCTACTACCAGGACTTCACGGGCTGCGGCAACACGCTGAACCTGCAGCACCCGCGCGTGCTGCAGCTGCTGATGGACTCGCTGCGCTACTGGGTGACCGAGATGCACGTCGACGGCTTCCGCTTCGACCTGGCTTCGGCGCTGGCGCGCGAGCTGCACGAGGTCGACAAGCTGTCGGGCTTCTTCGACGTGCTGCGACAGGACCCGGTGCTGTCGCGCGTCAAGCTCGTGGCCGAGCCCTGGGATCTCGGTTCCGGCGGCTACCAGGTCGGCAACTTCCCGGTCGGCTGGGCCGAGTGGAACGACCGCTACCGCGACACCATGCGTGCCTACTGGAAGGGTGAGGGTGGCCTGATCGGCGAGTTCGCGCAGCGCCTGACCGGCTCGTCGGATCTCTACAACCGCAGCGGCCGGAGGCCCTACGCCAGCATCAATTTCATCGCCGCGCACGACGGATTCACGCTCGCCGACGTGGTCAGCTACGAGCAGCGGCACAACCAAGCCAATGGCGAGGACAACCGCGACGGCCACGACCACAACCTGTCGTGGAACTGCGGGGTCGAGGGCCCGAGCGACGATGAAACCGTGCGCACGCTGCGCGCGCGCCAGCAGCGCAACTTCATCGCCACCTTGCTGCTGTCGCAGGGTGTGCCGATGCTGCTGGCCGGCGACGAGATCGGCCGCACGCAGCGGGGTAACAACAATGCCTACGCGCAGGACAACGAGACGAGCTGGGTCGACTGGGCGCTCGACGATGCGAAGCGCGCGTTGCTCGAGTTCAGCTGCCGGCTGGTCGCGCTGCGCGCCGCGCACCCGGCCTTCCACCGGCGCGACTTCTTCCAGGGACGGCCGCTGTATGGCAGCCAGGTGCACGACATCGTCTGGCTGCAGCCTGATGGCAGCGAGATGACCGAGGCGTCCTGGTCGCACAGCCATGCGCGGGCGCTGGCCGTGTTCCTGGCCGGCGAGGGCCTGAACGAGGTCGATGGCCGGGGACGTCGCCAGATCGACGACGACTTCCTGCTGCTGTTCAATGCCGACGCACAAGCGATCGATTTCGTGCTGCCGGCAACGCTGGCCGCGCGCTGCGGCGAGGTGCTGGTCGATACGGCGTGGGCCGGCGAAGCGCCATCGGCCAGGCTCGCTGCCGGCACCGAGCGCTATGCGCTGAGCGCGCACGCGCTTGCGCTGCTGCGCTACGCCCGGCAGACACGGCCATGAAGCGCGCGCACGACATGCCCTTCGGTGCGCAGCTGCTGCCGGGGGGTGGGGCGCGCTTCCGCCTCTGGGCGCCGGGGGCCGGGCGGGTCGAACTGCTGCGGCCGGGTGCAGGCCGCCAGGCCGGGCGCGTCGACGCGATGCCGGCGCTTGGCGGCGGCTGGTTCGAGCTTCGGCTCGAAGACGCGCAGCCGGGGCTGCGCTATGCCTACCGCATCGACGGCGGCCTGGTGGTGCCCGACCCCGCGTCGCGATGCAACCCCGACGACGTGCACCGCCCGAGCCAGCTCGTCGATCCGGCCGCATTCGACTGGCCTGACGGCGCCTGGCGCGGCAGGCCCTGGCACGAGGCCGTGATCTACGAGTTGCACATCGGCTGTTTCACACGCCAGGGCAGCTTCCGCGCGGCCATCGAACGCCTGGACGAGCTGGTCGCGCTCGGTGTCACCGCCATCGAGCTGATGCCGGTGGCCGACTTCCCGGGCCGGCGCGGCTGGGGCTACGACGGCGTGCTGCTGTACGCACCCGAGGCGAGCTATGGCAGCCCCGACGACCTGAAGCAGCTCGTCGCCGCCGCGCATGCGCGCGGACTGATGGTGCTGCTCGACGTCGTCTACAACCACTTCGGCCCCGACGGCAACTACCTGCATGCCTATGCCGGCGGCGCCTTCTTCGACCCGGCGGTGAACACGCCATGGGGCGCGGCGATCGCCTTCGACGGGCCACAGCGCGGCACGGTGCGCGACTTCTTCATCCACAACGCGCTGTACTGGATAGAGGAGTTCCACCTCGACGGACTGCGCATCGATGCCGTGCATGCGATGCACGACCGGTCTGCGCTGCACTTCGCCGACGAGCTGGCGCAGCGTGTGCGGCGCGTGGTCGGCGATTCGCGCCACGTGCATGTGATCGTGGAGAACCATGCCAACGACGCGGAGCGTCTGGCGCGCGACGGCGCGGGCCGTGCGCGCCTGGCCGACGCGCAATGGAACGACGATGCCCACCACGCGATGCACGTGCTGGCCACCGGCGAGCACGACGGCTACTACGCCGACTATGCCGATGCACCGCTGCGCCACCTCGGGCGCGCGCTGGCCGAGGGCTTTTCGTACCAGGGCGAGTTCTCTGTCTATGGCGGCGGCCCGCGCGGTACGCCATCGACGCAGCTGCCGCCACTGGCCTTCGTCAATGCGCTGCAGACGCACGACCAGATCGGCAACCGCGCGCAGGGCGAGCGCATCGGCATGCTCGCGGCGGCCTGCGGACGCGAGGCCGCGCTGCGCGCGCTGGTGGCCTGCCTGCTGCTGTCGCCGTCGCCGCCATTGCTGTTCATGGGCGAGGAGTGGGGCGCCCGTACGCCGTTCATGTATTTCTGTGACTTCGAAGGCGATCTGGCTCGTGACGTCACCGAAGGCCGGCGCAACGAGTTCGGCCGCTTCGCCCGCTTTGCCGATGCGCAAGCGCGTGCCGCGATCCCCGACCCGAATGCGCAAGACACCTTTCGCCGCAGCCGGCTCGATCGGCGCGAACGGCGGCGCGCACCGCATGCCGCTTGGCTGGCGCTGACCACGCGGCTGCTGCGGCTGCGCCATGCCGAGCTGATGCCGCATCTGGCCGCGGCAGGCAGCGGCACCTGGGCCGAGCCGTCGCCGGGCACCCTGCAGCTCAACTGGCCGCTGGGCGGGGGTCATCGCTGGCACCTGCTGGCGCAGCTGGCCGATGCATCGGGGCCTTCGGCGTTGGCCGGGCAGGTGCCGGGACATGTGGTGTACCGCACGCACGACGCTGCAAGCGGCCTGCCGCCTTGGTCGGTGATCGTCTCGCGGCAGCCAGGATGAACACAACCGTCGAGCCGGCGCGTGCGGCGCGGGTGCCGCGTGCCACCTACCGCCTGCAGCTGCACGCCGGCTTCGGCTTCGCCCAGGCGGCCGCGCTGCTGCCGTACCTCGACGCGCTGGGCATCAGCCACCTGTACGTGTCGCCGCTGCTGCGCGCACGCCCCGGCAGCCTGCACGGCTACGACGTCGTCGACCATGGAGCGCTGAACCCGGAGCTGGGCACGCGCGCCGACTTCGACCGGCTGGTCGAGCAGCTGCATGCGCGCGGCATGGGCCTGCTGGTCGACATCGTGCCCAACCACATGGGCGTGCTCGGCAACGACAACGCCTGGTGGTTGGACGTACTCGAAAGCGGCCAGGCTTCAGCCTACGCCGACCACTTCGACATCGACTGGGCCGTGCCCGACCCGGCGCTGCGCGGCAAGGTGCTGCTGCCGATCCTCGGTGACCAGTACGGCATCGTGCTCGAGCGCGGCGAGCTGCGCCTGAGCTTCGATGCCACCCGCGGCCGTCTCGACATCGACTACTTCGAGCACCGCCTGCCGATCGACCCGGCATCGTTCGGCCCGCTGCTGATGCGCGCGATGCGGCGATTGCCGGGGGACGACGTGCACCGTGCGGCGGTGCAGACGCTGGCGACAGCCTTGTCGCAGCTGCCGACGCACGATGCGGCCAGCGTGGCAGCACGCGCCAGGCGCCGCGACGAGCTGCCGGCGCTGCGCTCGCGCCTGGCCGAGCTGGTGTCGCTGTCGGCCCCGCTGCGCCAGTGCATCGAATCGCTTCGCGTCGAGCTGAACGGCCGCGTCGGCCAGCGCGCGAGTTTCGACGCGCTGGACGCGCTGATCGATGCCCAGCCCTACCGTCTGGCGCACTGGCGCGTGGCCGGCGACGAGATCAACTACCGTCGCTTCTTCGACGTCAACGAGCTCGCCGCGCTGCGCCAGGAACGCGAGGAGGTGTTCGAGGCGACGCACCGGCTGAGCCTGCAGTTGGCCGCCGACGGGGCGATCGACGGCCTGCGCATCGACCATCCCGACGGACTGGCCGACCCGGCGGCCTACTTCCGCCGCCTGCAGTCCCGCTATGCGCAGCTGCGTGGCAGCGCCGAGCCGGGCGGCAGCGACGCCGGCAGCCGTGCGGTCTGGCCGCTCTACGTGGTCGCCGAGAAGATCCTCGCGCCGCACGAGCAGCTGCCGCGCGACTGGGCCCTGCATGGCACCACCGGCTACCGCTTCGCCAACGTCGTCAATGCGCTGCTCGTCGATCACCGTGCCCGCGCGCGGCTGGATCGCGCCTGGCGCGTGGCCGTGCACGACGAGGCCCAGGAGTTCGAGGCGCTGAGCTGGCTGTGCAGGCGCATCGTGATGGCAGGCCCGCTGGCGGGAGAGCTGGGCGTGTTGTCGAACTCGCTGCTGCGCCTGGCGCGCGAGGACCGGCGCACACGCGACTTCACCTTCAGCGTGCTGAGGCGCGCGCTGGTCGAACTGGTGGCTGCCTTTCCGGTGTACCGCAGCTACATCGTCGACGAGCCCAGCGCCCAGGACCGGCGCTTCGTCGACTGGGCCGTGGGCCTGGCGCGACGGCGCACGCTCGGGGCCGACACCAGCCTGTTCGACTTCCTGAAGCGCGTGCTGCTCGGTCGCCCGCTGCCCGGTGCCGCGCCCGGCGCGCGCGAGCGCTGCCTGGCCTTCACGCGTCGCTTGCAGCAGTACACCGCGCCGGTGGCGGCCAAGGGCATCGAGGACACGGCGCTGTACCGGCACCACCGGCTGGTGTCGCTGAACGATGTGGGCGGCGACCCGGAGATGTTCGGCCTGTCGGTATCGGCCTTCCATGCGGCCACCCGCGACCGCGCGCTGCATTGGCCGGGCACGATGCTGTGCACGACGACGCACGACGCCAAGCGCTCGGAGGACGTGCGCTGCCGCATCGACGTGATCAGCGAGATGCCGGCGGCGTGGCGCCTGGCGGTGCGGCGCTGGATGCGGCTGAACCGCCGCCACAAGCGCACCGTCGATGGCCGCGATGCACCGTCGCGCAACGACGAGTACCTGCTGTACCAGCTGCTGGTCGGCAGCCTGCCGTGCGGCGGCATCGACGATGCGGCGCTGGCCGACTACGCGTCGCGCATCGAACAGGTGATGCTGAAGTCGGTGCGCGAGGCCAAGGTGGTGACCAGCTGGATCAATCCCCACGCCGGCCACGAGGCGGCGCTGTCGTCCTTCGTGCAGGCGTTGCTGCAGCGGCGCGACAGCAACCTGTTCCTGCCTGACCTGCAGGCGAACGTGGCGACGCTGGCCTGGTTCGGCGCGCTCAACGGCCTGACGATGGCGCTGCTGAAATGCCTGTCGCCCGGCGTTCCCGACATCTATCAGGGGCACGAGGCGATCGAGCTGTCGTTGGTCGACCCCGACAACCGCCGTGCGGTGGATTTCCAACGCCGCGGTGCGCTGCTCGACGAGGCGCAGGCGCTCGCCGCGCTGGCCGACGCACCGGCACGTTCCGTCGCGCTGGGGCAGTGGCTCACCGGCGCAGTCGACGGGCGGGCGAAGTTCTGGGTGACGTGGCGCGCGCTGCAGTTGCGCCGCGATGCCGAGGCGATGCTGCGTCGCGCCGAATACCTGCCGCTCGCGGTGCGCGGCAGCGCGGCGCAGCACGTCGTGGCCTTCGCCCGGCGCGATGGCGCGAGCTGGCTGGTGGTGATTGCCTCGCGGCTGGCGGCGACACTGCGGCCTGTTGTCGGGGCGGCGCCGGTCGGCGACTGCTGGGGCGACACCGCCATCGTCTGGCCCGACGACAGAACATCTTCAACGGCCTGGCTGGAAGACCGCATCGCGATGCGCAAGCATGCCGTGCGGGATGGCGTGCTGCTGCTCAGCGAGGTGCTGCGAGAATGGCCAGTCGCGGCGCTGTACGGTGTGCCGCCCGCCGCCGATGCCGTCGACCGCCCCCTTGCCACAACCGCCGACCGATGATGCGCCACTGATCGACGTCTGCAGTGCGGCGTCGCTGGCGCTGCTGCGCGCCAACCTCACGTCCAGTGGCATCCTGGCGGCGACGCGCAGCGCCGCTGCCGACGCGCGCCGCTACACGCGCATCTTCGGCCGCGATGCGGCGATCTGCGTGCTGGCGATGTGCGACAGCGGCGACGCAGTGCTGGAGCGCGGCGCGGTCGCCAGCCTGGACGCATTGGCGGCGTGCCAGGCGTCGAACGGCCAGATTCCGAAGTACGTCGATCCCGAAGGGCAGGACGCCGACTTCTGGTACCTGGGCTGCATCGACGCGACGCTGTGGTGGCTGATCGCCGTCGACCATCTGCGGCGCGCCGGCTGCGTCGCGCAGCGCCGGTGGGCTCCGGCGGTGCGCCGCGCCATTGCCTGGCTGCAGGCGCAGGAGCATCCGCACTTCCGCCTGCTGCAGCAGAACGAGGCCAGCGACTGGGCCGACATCATGCCGCGCTCGGGCTACGTGCTCTACAGCAACGCGCTGTGGCACGACGTCAAGCGGCGCTACGGCCTCGAGGCCATCGACGCGACGCACCATCACTTCAACCACCTGTTCAACCCGTACCAGCACGACCTGCCCGAATACCACCGCGCGCGGCTGCTGCGCCATTACGCGCGCCGTGGCCGCACCGACTCGGGCCTGTACCTGAGCTTCGTCAACTTTGCCTTCGCCGGCAACGAGGGGGACGTCTTCGGCAATCTGCTGGCCGTGCTGTGCGGCCTGGCGCCGGAGTCGACGGGCCACCGCATCGCGCACACCATCGCCACGGCAGGCGCCGACCGGCCCTGGCCGATTCGTGTCACGCTGCATCCGCTGACGCCGGCGCATCCCTTGTGGCGGCCGTACATGGGGCGCCACCGACAGAACCTGGTGCACCAGTACCACAACGGCGGGCTGTGGCCCTTCGTCGGTGGCTTCTGGGTGCTGATGCTCGCCCGGCTCGGGCTGTGCGATCAGGCGGCACAGGCGCTGCAGGCGCTGGCCGAGGCCAACGCGCAGCGCGGCTGGCGCTTCACCGAGTGGTTCCATGGCCGCACGCTCGAGCCGCGCGGCATGGCCGGGCAGAGTTGGAACGCGGCGACCTTCCTGCTCGCGCGGCGCGCTCTGGACGGCGGCGGCAGCCCGTGGTGAGCGCCGCCGCCAATTTTCACGCCGGCAGGTGCAGCTTCATCTGCGGGAAGGGAATTTCGATCTCGCAGCGGTCGAAGGCGGCCTTGAGCCTGCGCAGGTACTCGCGCCGCACCGCCCACTGTTCGAGCGGCTTGACGCGGAAGCGCGAGCGGATGATCACTGCCGAATCGGCCCACTTGTCGACGCCGGCGATGTCGATGTCGTCGAGGATGCGCCCGCTGTAGGCCGGGTCGCTGCGCAGTTCGGCGGCAACCTCGCGCATCACCTTCATTGCGTTGTCGATGTCGGTGGCGTAGGCGACGCTGACGTCGATCACCGCCTGCGCGAAGCCGCGCGCCATGTTGACGACGCTGCTGATCTGGCCGTTGGGCACGAAGTGCACGTTGCCGTCGTAGTCGCGCAGCCGCACGTAGCGCAGCGTCACCTCTTCGACCAGACCGGAGTGTTCGCCCAGCTTGACGACGTCGCCCTGGCGGATCTGGTTCTCGAGCAGCAGGAAGAAGCCGGTGAAGTAGTCCTTGACGAGGCTTTGCGCACCGAAGCCGATGGCCAGGCCGGCCACCCCGGCGGCACCGAGGATCGGCGCGACGCTGACGCCGACTTCGCCGAGCACCAGCATCAGTGCGATGGCCGAGACCACGACCGCGATCAGGTAGCGCACCACGCGGCCGAGCGTCTCGGCGCGCTGCACCGCTTCGCGGTCGTCGAGCCGGTTGGCGATGCGCACGCGCAGCCTGCGCACGGCGTTCTGCCCGACGACGATCGAGAGCCAGGCGGCGATGACGATGGCGGCGATGCGCAACGCGGTCATGGCGACGCTGCCCCAGCTCTCGCGGTCTCCGAGCAGGCCAGCGATCCAGGTGGTGTCGATCATGGGGTGGGGTCCTCCTTGAGGTGATGGCCCGGCCGCGCAGGCATGCTGGATGCCGGGCCCGTTGCTGAACGCCCGGCGGCAGGCCGGGTCGAAGCGAAAGTGCTTGGATGTTGGTATTGTATATTTGAGCAAATATAATTAGCCATGCAAGCCTTGTCCCTACCCGATGTCCTAGCGCCGCGGCGACTCGCTTGGCCGTGGCCGTGCTGAAGACGCTGCGGCTGCAGTTGCGTTTCCTGCTGCCGCTGTTGGTGGCACTGGTCGCCGCGGCCTATCTGTCGGTGCCGTTTCTCGACCAATTGACCTTGCGCTGGTTCAGCCGCGACTTGAACAGCCGCGGCATGCTGGTGGCCAACGCATTGTCCGATTCGGTGGCCGAGGCGCTGCAGGCCGACCGAAGCACGCGCCTGAAGGCGCTGTTCGAGCGCACGACCCAGGACGAACGGCTGTTCGCGATCGGCCTGTGCAGCCCCGACAACCGCTTGCTTCAGAGCACTGCGGGGTATCCGCCGGCATTGAGCTGCGCCGAGGCGGTGACGCTGTCCGCGCAGGCCGACCCACGGCTGCAGCTCACGGGCGGCACGGTGAACGTCGGATCGCATCCGGTCCTGGGGATGCTGCCCGGATCGCCGCAGCTGCTGGGTCGCTTGATCCTGCTTCACGACCTCAGCTTCATCGACCGCCGCAGTCAGGACACGCGCCGCTACCTGATCGGGCTGATCACCGCGCTCGGTGTGGTGATCGCATTCATCACGATGGTGGTGGCGCAGCTCAGCTGGCGCGGCTGGGTCAAGGGCACGCGCGCGCTGATGCGCGGCGAGGGCATCCTCACGCCCTGGCTGCCGGCTCCCGAACTGGCTCCGCTGGCGACCGAACTGCGCGCCCGGCTGCGCGACCTCGAGGACGAGTACCGCCGCGCCCAGGGGCCGGACGCGACCTGGAACGCTGCGCGGCTGCGCTCGCTGCTGCGCACGCAGCTCAGCGGCGACCAGGTGATCGTCGTCTCCAACCGCGAGCCGTACATCCACGAGCGCAGCGACGGCGGCATCATCGTCAAGCGTCCGGCCAGCGGCTTGGTCACCGCGGTCGAGCCGGTGATGCGCGCTTGCAGCGGCACCTGGATCGCGCACGGCAGCGGCAGCGGCGACCGCGAGGTCGTCGACGCCTTCGACCGCGTCGGCGTGCCGCCGGCGCACCCGGAGTACTCGCTGCGCCGCATCTGGCTCACCGAAGAGGAGGAGCAGGGCTACTACTACGGCTTCGCCAACGAAGGCATGTGGCCGCTGTGCCACGTCGCGCACGTGCGGCCGGTGTTCCGCGAATCCGACTGGGAGGCCTACCGCAAGGTCAACCAGCGCTTCGCCGACGCGGTGGTGGCCGAGGCGCGCGGCGAGGACCCGGTGGTGCTGGTGCAGGACTATCACTTCGCGCTGTTGCCGGCGATGGTGCGCGAGAAGCTGCCGCAGGCCACGATCCTCACCTTCTGGCACATCCCCTGGCCGAACCCCGAGTCCTTCGGCATCTGCCCGTGGCGGCGCGAGATCCTGCGCGGCATGCTCGGCAGCACGATCCTCGGCTTCCACACGCGCTACCACTGCAAGAACTTCATCGAGACGGTGGACCGGTACCTGGAGGCGCGCATCGAGCACGAACATTCGACGATCTCGTACAAGCAGAAGGAAACGCTGGTCGAGAGCTATCCGATCTCGATCGAGTGGCCCGGCGACGCCGAGGTTGCGGCATGGGCACCGGTCGACGCATGCCGGCGCCGTGTCATCGAAAGGCTCGGGCTGCCCGCCGACGTCTGCCTGGCCGTCGGCGTCGACCGCTTCGACTACACCAAGGGCATCATCGAGCGCATGCACGCGGTCGAGCGGCTGCTCGAGAAGTCCCCCGAATGGATTGGCCGATTCGTCTTCGTGCAGGTCGCCGCGCCGACGCGCAGCGCGCTCGAGGAGTACCGCAGCTTCCAGCAGCGCGTGCAGCGCCTGGCCGACCGCATCAACCAGCGCTTCGGCCGCCCCGGCTACGAGCCGGTGCGGCTGCTGGCGCAGCACCACGAGCACGATGCGCTGACCGAGCTGTTCCGAGCCGCCGACATCTGCATCGTCACCAGCCTGCACGACGGCATGAACCTGGTGTGCAAGGAGTTCATCGCGGTGCGCGACGACCTGCGCGGCGTGCTCGTGCTCAGCCGTTTTGCAGGCGCAGCCCGCGAGCTGAACGAGGCGCTGATCGTCAACCCCTACCACGTGGAGGAGACCGCGGACGCGCTGCAGCGCGCGGCGACGATGCCCGAGGCCGAGCAGCGCGAGCGCATGGCCAGCCTGCGCAGCACGGTGCGCGAGTTCAACGTCTACCGCTGGGCCGGGCGCATGCTGGCCGACGCTGGGCGCTGGCGGCTGCGCTCGCGCATCGAGGCGCGCGTGCGACGCTACCAGGCCGAGTGAAGGAGGATTGCATGATGAAGCATCTGTTCTCGGTGGCGGGGCGCGAAGCGCTGGCCGCGCTGCTGCGACGGCGGCCGCTGCTGGCCTTCGACTTCGACGGCACGCTGGCGCCGATCGTGCCGCGGCCGTGCGATGCGCGCATTCCGCGCGCCGTGGCCTTGCAGCTTGAGCGGCTGGCGCGGCGGCTGCCGGTGGCGATCGTCACCGGGCGTGCCGTCGCGGACCTGCGCGGCCGGCTCGGCTTCGAGCCGCGCTTCGTCGTCGGCAGCCATGGGGCCGAGGACGTCACTGATGCGGCGGCGGCCGAGGCCCTCACGCGCCGCCTCGACCCGCTGCGCGGGCGCATCGAGGCCCACGGCGGCGCCATCGACGCCGCCGGTGTCTTCGTCGAGGACAAGGGCGCGTCGATCGCGCTGCACTACCGGCTGGCCCCGGACCGCGAACGCGCGCGCGCGGCGATCGATGCGCTGCAGCTGACGGACGATCCGGCACTGAGCCTGTTCTCCGGCAAGATGGTCGAAAATGTCGTGGCCGCCGGCGCCCCCGACAAGGCCGAGGCGGTGCGTTCGCTGGTGGCGCGCGCCAGTTGCGACAGTGCGTTCTTCGCCGGTGACGATGTCAACGACGAGCCGGTGTTCGTCGCCGCGCCGCCGCACTGGCTGACGGTGCGCATCGGTCGCGACGATCCGCACTCACGGGCGCGCTTCTTTCTCGACAGCCCGGCCGAAATGGCCGTGGCCTTGCAGACCATGATCGATGAACTCGACGACACCCACCGTGCCTGATTCCGTATCGGCGCCGCCGGCTGCCGCTGCGATGCCGGACTCGGCCGCACGCGTGCTGCGCCAGTTTCGCCAGGTCTTCAATGCCGTGAAGTCCCATTTCCGCCAGGTCGAGAAGGTCGCCGGCATCGGCGGTGCGCAGTTGTGGGCGCTAAGTGTCGTCGCGCTGCAGCCCGGCATCGGCGTCAACGCGCTGGCGCGTGCCATGGACATCCAGCAGACGACCGCCAGCAACCTGGTGCGGGCCCTGGTGGCGATGGGCTTGCTCACGGCCGAACGCAAGGGCGAGGACCGCCGCGCCGTGCAGCTGCGCCTGCTGCCTGCCGGCGACGAGGTGCTGCGGCGTGCACCGGGGCCGTTCAGCGGCGTGCTGCCGGCGGCCATCGCGCAGCTCGACGCCGAGGCGCTGACCCGGCTCGAAGCCGACCTTGCACTACTGATCGCGCTGCTGCGCCCTGAATCGGGCGCCGCCGGCATGCCGTTGGCGCAGCTCTGAGAAGACCTTCGGTGCGCCGGGACGCCCAAGCCGAGCGCAGGCAGGTCAAGGTGCCAGGCCGTTGCGCAGTCGTTCGACGCTGTCGCGGATCAGGTGCCCGGCGATCGAAAACCGCGGCGGGATGCCGGGCAGCGCGTCGATGTCGAACCAGCCGGCGGCTTCGATCTCGTCTTCCTGCGGCATCACCTCGCCACCGGCCCATTGCGCGGTGTAGGCCACCATCAGGCTGTGCGGGAATGGCCAGCTCTGGCTGCCGTAGTAGCGCAGGCCGCTCACGGTCACGCCCACTTCCTCGGCCACCTCTCGATGCACGCAATCTTCCAGCGATTCGCCGGTCTCGACGAAGCCGGCCAGTGCGCTGAACATGCCTGGCGCGTAGTGCGGCGAGCGTGCCAGCAGCAGCTCGCGACCGCGCCAGATCAGCACCATCATCGCAGGGCTCAGCCGCGGGTAGGCGCTGTGGCCGCAGGCCGGGCATTTGCGCGAGCGTTCGTGCGCCTGCAATTCGGTGGGCGTGCCGCACACGCCGCAGAAGCGGTGCGCACGGTCCCATTCCAGCACCTGGGCCGCGCGGCTGGCCACGCCCATCAGCGCGTCGGGAAACTGCAGCATCGCCGCGCGCAGCGCGGTGCCCTTCCACCCGGCAGGCGCCTCGCTCAGATGCAGAGCCCAGCAATCGACCTCGTCCAGCCGGCCCAGGTAGTGGCGCGCAAGCGCCAGGTGTTCGAAGCCTTGAACCGCCAGCGGCTGCAAGGCCCGGGCGTCGGGCAGCAGCAGCTTGCCGTCGAAGAAGGCAAAGCACCAGGCCAGCGGCGTGGCCGCGGCCAACGGTTGCACGGCGGGGACGAAGATCATGGGCGGGAGTCTGGTTGAAGCCCGCTCAGGGTGCGAGGGTGGGCGTGGTGTTGGGTTCGATCGGCGATTCCTGGTCGGCGCCGAAGCGCAGCGGGAGCACCGCCTCCTTCAGCGCCAGCTTTTGGCCGAGCCACAGCGCGTGGAGAAGGTGGTCGTCGCGCGGCGCCAGCGTGTTGGGGTGCACCAGCACGTCCAGACCCTCGCGGTTGAGCATCAGCCAGGGCACAAGGCTGGCGAAGACTTCGGTGTCGAAGGCGACCTGGTACATCGCTGCGGTGTGCGGGCCCACCGGCACGTCGTGCCAGCGGCCCAGCTGCACGCCGAAGCGCTCGCCAATACGCTGGCGCAGCGTTTCGGCCACGCCGCGGGTGCGCGCCGGGTCGTAGTACACGTGGGCGTGATAGCTGTGGATGGCGGCCAGGGCATGCATCGTCGGCACCTGCGGGTCGGGCACCGACTGTAGCGTCTCAGCGCGGCGGCGCCTGGAACACCAGACAGGTGGTGCTGCCGTGCGCATAGAGCTTGCCGTCGGCGCCCACGACGCGCGCCTCCGCCGTGGCCAGCTGGCGGCCGACATGCACCACATGGCCGATGGCGCGCAGCGGGCCGCTCTTCATCGACGCCGCGCGCACGACGTGGATGCCCAGCTCGGCCGTGGTATAGCCCTGGCCGGGCTCCAGCATGGTGTGCACCGCGCAACCCAGCGCCGAATCGAGCAGCGTCGCATACCAGCCGCCGTGCACGCTGCCCAGCGGGTTGTAGTGCATCAGCTGCGGCACGCCTTGGAACACCGCGCGGCCCTTGTCGATCTGCACCAGCGAATAGTCCAGCGTCTGCATGATGTGCGGGAAGGGCAGCTCGCCGGCCAGCATGGCCTGCATGATCTGCAGGCCGCTCTTGCCCTGCAGTTGCTGCGGGCTGGCCACGCCCGGCTCCGCGCCGGCCGCCATCGCGCGGCGGCGCACAGCGTCGAGCTCCTCGATCCAGGCGGCTTTCGTGTCTTCAGCGTTCATCCGTCGTCTCTACAGTTGCAACTACAACAATTGTAGGTACAATTATTTTGATGGGCAACGTCGAAACCAAGCCGCAGGGCTGCACCAACTTCAAGTTGCGCCAGTTGGTGCGCCGTGTTTCGCAGTTGTACGACGCCGAGGTTGGCAAGGCCGGGTTGAAGACCACGCAGTACTCGCTGCTGTCGCATGTGTTGCGCTTGGGCCCGATCCGTCCGGGTGACCTGGCGGCGTCCATGACCATGGACGCGTCCACGCTGACGCGCAATCTCAAGCCCATGCTGGCGGCCGGCTGGCTGCAGATGTCGGCCGGCGACGACGGCCGCAGCCGCCTGGTGCACATCACCGACGCCGGCCGCGACAAGCGTGCCGAGGCCCAGCGCCACTGGAAGGCGGCGCAGGAGGGCCTGAATCAATTGCTCGGCGTGGAGCGCGTGCGCGCGCTGCATGCATTGGTCGACGATTCGCTCGAACTGCTCGACCCGGTGCCAGCGGAGGCCGAGGATGAATAGCCCGTCAACGCGTCTTTTCGCGCTGTGGGTGGTGCTGCTGGCGGCGGCCGGCTCCTATGCGCTGACCACCGGCGTGCGCCAGAGCATGGGGCTGTTCGTCAGCCCGCTGAACACCGCCACGGGGCTGGGCATCGGCAGCATCAGCCTGGCCTTCGCCTTCGGCCAGCTGTGGTGGGGGCTGACGCAGCCGGTGGCCGGCGCCATTGCCGACAAGATCGGTGCCGGGCGGGTGCTCTTCTTCGGCGTGCTGATGGTGGCGCTGGGCACCTTCATCACACCGTACATGAGCAGCACGCTGGGGCTGATCCTCGCGGTGGGCGTACTGGCCGCCGGCGGCGCCGGGCTCGCAGGGCCTTCGGTGCTGATGCCCGCGGCCACCCGGCTGATCGCGCCCGAGCGGCGCGGCATCGCCTTCGGCGTGGTCAATGCCGGCAGCTCCTTCGGCCAGTTCCTGATCGCGCCCATTGCCGGCATGCTGATGCTGTCCTTCGGCTGGGCGAGCGCGCTGCAGGTGCTGGCGATCGTGGTGCTGCTGTCGCTGCCTGCGGCCTTCATCCTCAGGGGCGCACCCGCGCCGCACTCGCCGGCCGCGCCGCAGAAGCTGAGCGCCGGCCAGGCCATGCGCACGGCGCTGCGCGACCGCAACTACCTGCTGCTGGCGGCGGGCTTCTTCGTCTGCGGCTTCCACGTCGCCTTCCTGGCCACGCACCTGCCGGGGGTGATCGCGGCCTGCGGGCTGCCGCTGCAGTTCGGCGCCTGGTCGCTGGCGCTGCTGGGGCTGTTCAACATCATGGGCAGCCTGGGCATCGGCTGGGCCATGGGGCGTTGGCGCTCCCGCTCGCTGCTGGCGCTTCTGTATGCAACGCGTGCGGTGGCGGTGCTGCTTTTCCTGCTGGCGCCGAAGACCGGGCTGGTGGTGCTGGTGTTCGCGGCGGTGATGGGCCTGACCTTCCTGTCCACCGTGCCGCCCACGGCGGGGCTGGTGGCCAAGTTCTTCGGCCCGGCCAACATGGGCACGCAGTTCGGCATCGTCATGCTGGTGCACCAGGTGGGCGCCTTCGCCGGCGTGTGGCTGGGCGGCAAGGCCTTCGAAGTCACCGGCAGCTACGACTGGTATTGGTACGTGGACATCCTGCTGGCGGTGGGCGCCGCGCTGATCAACCTGCCGATCCGCGAGGCGCGCGTGGTGCGTGCGGCCGCATGAGCAGCGCTGCTGCGGTGGCGCTGAACCCGAGGACGCGGGCGTTGCTGGAAGGCCCGATCCTGCCGACGCTGCTGCGCCTGGGCGCGCCGAACGTGGCGGTGATGCTGGCGCAGGCCAGCGTCGGTCTGATCGAGACCTGGTTCGTCGGCAAGCTGGGCACCGATGCGCTGGCCGGCATGGCGTTGGTGTTCCCGCTGGTGATGCTGATGCAGACCACTTCGGCCGGCGCCATGGGCGGTGGCATCGCCTCGGCCATCGCACGCGCGCTGGGCGCGCGGCGCAGCGACGATGCCAATGCGCTGGTGCTGCATGCAGTGGTCGTCGCGCTGGGCTTCGGGTTGCTGTTCAGCGCAGCGCTGCTCGGCGGCGGGCGCTGGATCTACACCCGCATGGGCGGCAGCGGCGGCGCGCTCGACGCGGCACTGAGCTACTCGAACTGGGTATTCGCCGGCGCGGTGCTGGTGTGGCTGTTCAACTCGCTGGCGGCGGTGATCCGCGGCACCGGCAACATGGCTTTTCCGGCGCTGGTCACCTGTGCCGGCGTGCCGCTGCTGGTGCCGCTGTCGGCGTTGCTGATCTTCGGCTGGGGGCCGGTGCCGGGCTTCGGCATCGTCGGCGGGGCCCTCGCGCTGCTGGTCTACTACCTGGTCGGCAGCCTGGTGCTGGCGCTGTACCTGGGGTCGCCGCGCAGCCTGCTGCGTCCGGCGCTGCGCGGCACGCGGCTGCGCTGGGTGCTGTTTCGCGACATCCTGAGGGTGGGCCTGGCCGGGTCGGTGTCCACGGTGGCCACCAACCTGTCGATCGCCGTGGTGGTGGCGCTGGTGGGCGCCTTCGGCAGTGCGGCCATCGCCGGCTACGGCACCGCCTCGCGGCTGGAGTACCTGCTGATCCCGCTGGTCTTCGGCATCGGCGCGCCGCTGGTGGCGATGGTCGGCACCTGCATCGGTGCCGGGCAGCGCGAGCGTGCGCTACGCGCCGCCTGGATCGGCGCAGCGTTGTCCTTCGCGATGGCTCAAGCCATCGGCCTGTGGGCCGCAGCCTTTCCACACACCTGGCTGCGCCTGTTCAGCGACGACCCGGCGATGCTCGAAGCCGGCGCGCATTACCTGCGCAGCGTGGGGCCGCTGTACGGCTTCTTTGGCCTGGGCCTGGTGCTGTACTTCGCCTCGCAGGGGGCCGGCAAGCTGCTGTGGCCGGTGCTGGCCAACCTGCTGCGCCTGGCCGTGGCGGCGCTGGGCGGCTGGCTGGTGCTGCGCTGGGGCGGCACGCTGACGCAGGTGTTCCTGGTGCAGGGCTTGGCGATGGTGGTCTACGGGTTGGTCAATGCCGGCGCGGTGGCCGCGGGCTCCTGGTTCGGGCCTTTGCGCTGGCCCAGGCGCGCCGCGGCGGCCTGAACGTCAGTCCCAGGCCGAACGCACCCGCGCCGCCAGGTTGTAGGCCGGCGCGTCGGTGCTGGCCACGCGCAGCGGCGTGCCGGGCTCGGGCTGCGAGGCACACACCCGCTCGAAGCAGGTCGCCACCTGCGGCGGGATGAAGCGGCTCAGCCCGCCCCACAGGTGTCGGTCGCCGCGCGCGGACTGCTGCGTCACGTAGAAGCGCTGCGGCACCAGCAGCTGCAGCTGGTCGCGGGCCCGCGTCATCGCCACGTAGAGCAGGCGGCGTTCTTCCTCCAGCTCCTCGGCGCTGCCGGCCGCCATGTCGGCCGGCATGCAGCCGTCGACGACGTTGAGCACGTACACGGCGCCCCATTCCTGGCCCTTGGCCGAATGGATGGTGGACAGGATCAGGTAGTCCTCGTCGAGGTGCGGCGCCTGGGCCTCGTCGCTGGTGGCCTCGGGCGGATCGAGCGTCAGATCGGCGAGGAAGGCCTCACGTGAGGCGAAGCCCTGCGCCAGCCGCGCCAACTGCTGCAGGTCGGCGCGGCGCACCGCCGCGTCTTCGTGCAGGCGCTGCAGCTGCGGCAGGTACCACTGCAGCGCCAGCTCTAGCGCGGCCGGCCAGGGCGCATCCCGCATCGCCCGCAGGCAGTCATGCAAGCCCTGCCAAGACGCGGCGGCACTGGGCGGCGGCTTGAAGGCGGCCAGAGCCGACGCGGCATCGGCGGACTGCGCCAGCGCCGCCACCAGCCGCCGCGCGCTGACCGGCCCCAGGCCCGGCACCAGCTGCGCGACGCGGAAGCCCGACATCTGGCTGCGCGGGTTCTGCGACCAGCGCAGCAGCGACAGCAGGTCCTTGACGTGTGCGGCTTCCAGGAACTTCAGGCCGCCGAACTTGACATAGGGGATGTTGCGTCGCACCAGCTCCAGTTCGAGCGCGGCGCTGTGGTGCGAGGTACGGAACAGCACCGCCTGCTGCTTGAGCGCCAGGCCGCCCTCGCGCTGCAGCAGCACCTGGTCGGCCACCCAGCCGGCCTGCTCGGCCTCGTCGCCGACGCTGACCAGTTGCGGCGCACAGCCGGTGACACGGTCGCTCCACAGCGTCTTGGCGAAGCGCTCGCGCGCCTCGGCGATCACGGCATTGCAGGCCTGCAGGATCGGCTGGCTGGAGCGGTAGTTGCGCTGCAGCGTCAGCACGCTGGCAGGCGGCTCGAACTGCGCCGGGAAGTCGAGGATGTTGCGCACCTCCGCGGCGCGGAACGAGTAGATCGACTGGGCATCGTCACCCACCACTGCCAAGCCGCGACCGTCGGGCTTGAGCGCACGCAGCAGCTTGGCCTGCAGCCGGTTGGTGTCCTGGTATTCGTCGACCAGCACATGCTGGAAGCGCGTGCCCAGCTCGCGGGCCAGCGCTGCATCGTCGAGCATGTGGCTCCAGTACAGCAGCAGGTCGTCGTAGTCGAACACGCACTGCGTCTGCTTTTCGGCCACGTAGGCGCGGAACAGCGCCTTCAGCTCTGCCGGCCAGCTGGTGCACCACGGATAGCGCTGCTGCAGCACCTGCTCCAGCGGCTCCTGGGCGTTGACCACGCGCGAGTAGATCGCCAGGCAGGTGCCCTTGAGCGGAAAGCGCGCATGGGTCTTCGACAGCCCCTGCTCGTGGCGCAGCAGGCCGAGCAGGTCTTCGCTGTCGCCGCGGTCGGCAATGGTGAAGGCCGGGTTCAGGCCGATGCGCGGCGCGTAGTCGCGCAGCAGCCGCGCGCCGACGCTGTGGAAGGTGCCGGACCAGGGCAGGGCGGGCGGCGGCTGCGTGGCGCCGAAGCCCAGCGCCTGGTGCAGCATGAGACCCACGCGCCGCTGCAGCGACTGCGCCGCGCGGCGCGAGAAGCTCACCAACAGGATGCGCTGCGGATCGGCGCCGTCCAGCACCAGCCGGGCCACGCGCGCGGCCAGCGTCAGCGTCTTGCCCGAGCCGGCGCCGGCGACGATCAGCAGCGGCGGCGGCCCGGCGGCGCCGGTCTCGCGGCCGTGGAACACCGCCTGGCGCTGCTCGTCGTTCAGGCTGTCGAAAGGGTCGGCTCGGGTGGGCAGCGGCATGTCGAGCATGGCGTCATCACTATACTGGATGGACATACAGAAACCCGCGCCGCCACTGGCTTGAACCGCGGCAGGCCGGACCCATCTGCCAAGGTCGATCAAGATCGAAGTCAACCCGGGTCCCCCATGGCGCTGATGTTCATCCTGCTGCTGCTGCACGCCTACGTGGGCTGGCGGTTGATTCCCGCGCTGGCTTTCGCGCCGCCGCTGCAATGGCTGATCGCCGCGCTGCTGCTGGCCTCGTGGCTGCTGATGCCGATGGCGCTGCTGGCGAGGCGCATCCGCCGGCAGCCGCTGTCCGACCGGCTGGCCTGGACGGGGCTGCTGCTGATGGGCCTGTTCTCGTCGCTGTTCGTGCTGACGCTGCTGCGCGATGTGCTTGCGTTGCCGCTGTGGGCGGCGTCCTTCTGGTGGCCGCTGCCTGGCTGGCTGGCGCCGGCTTCGGCCGCGGCAGTGCCGGCGCTGGCCGCACTGCTGACGCTGTGGGGCCTGGTGAACGCGCGGCGCACGGCACAGGTGGTGCGCGTGGACGTGCCCATCGCGCAGCTGCCAGCGGCGCTGCACGGCTTTTCGATCGCGCAGATCAGCGACGTGCACGTGGGCCCGACCATCAAGCGCGGTTACCTGCAGGCCATCGTCGAGCGCATCAATGCGCTGCAGGCCGACATGGTGGCGGTCACCGGCGACCTGGTCGACGGCTCGGTGCAGGAGCTGGCCCACCATGTGGCGCCGCTGGCCGGGTTGAACTCGCGCCACGGCACCTTCTTCGTCACCGGCAACCACGAGTACTACAGCGGCGCCCACGCCTGGGTCGACGAACTGCGCCGGCTGGGTCTGAGCGTGCTGATGAACGAGCACGTGCTGCTCAGGCATGGCGATGCCTCGCTGGCGCTGGCCGGAGTGGCCGATTTCAGTGCCCACCACTTCGACGAGTCGCACCGCAGCGACCCTCAGGCCGCGATGGCCGGTGTGCCTGCCGACACGCGGGTGCGCGTGCTGCTGGCGCACCAGCCGCGCAGCGCGGCGGCGGCAGCTGAGGCCGGCTTCCACCTGCAGCTGTCCGGCCACACCCATGGCGGGCAGTTCCTGCCGTGGAACTGGTTCGTTCGGCTGCAGCAGCCATTCACCGCCGGCTTGAACCGGTGGCAGGGCCTGTGGGTCTACACCAGCCGCGGCACCGGCTACTGGGGCCCGCCGAAGCGCCTGGGGGCGCCATCGGAAATCACCCACCTGCGCCTGGTGACGGCATGAAAGATCGGCCGGCGCCGCCACGACCCATGCACATCACCCCGTTCAAGGAGTTCTTTGCCATGACCCGCCGCAAGCTGCTGGCCCTGTTTTCCGCGCTTGGTGCCGCGCCCGCGATATCGGCTGCGCAGGACAAGAAGGTCGCCAAGCCCACCATGACACTCAGCGATGCCGAGTGGAAGGCGCGGCTCAGCCCGGCCGCCTACGACGTGCTGCGGCACGAGGGCACCGAGCGGCCCTTCAGCAGCCCGCTGAACAACGAGAAGCGCAAGGGCACCTACCACTGCGCCGGCTGTGACCTGGCGCTGTTCACGTCCGACATGAAATTCGACAGTGGCACCGGCTGGCCCAGCTTCTTCACCACGCTGCCCGGCGCCTTCGGCGAGAGCACCGACTTCAAGCTGTTCATGCCGCGCACCGAGTACCACTGCTCGCGCTGCGGCGGGCACCATGGCCATGTCTTCAACGACGGGCCGGCGCCCACCGGCAAGCGCTATTGCAACAACGGCGTGGCGTTGAAATTCGTGGCGGCCGCATGATGAACACAATCCGTTTCCTGCGCGGCGCGAGCTTGGCTCTGACTCTGGTGACGCTGGCCCCCTGGGCGGCTGCCCAGCGCGAGGCCAAGGCGATCTTCGCCGGTGGCTGTTTCTGGTGCGTCGAGGCCGATTTCGACAAGCTGCCGGGCGTGCTGTCCACCACCTCGGGCTACATCGGCGGCAAGGTGCCGAATCCGACCTACGAACAGGTGGCGGCCAAGGTCACCGGCCATGCCGAGGCGGTGGAAATCGTCTTCGATCCCGCCAAGGTCAGCTACGAACAACTGCTCGAGCACTTCTGGCGCACCATCGACCCGACCACCAAGGACCGCCAGTTCTGCGATGCGGGCACGCCCTACCGCACGGCGATCTTCGCGCTCGATGCGGTGCAGCTGAAGGCGGCGCAGGCCTCGCTGGCCGCGCTGGAGAAGAGCAAGCCCTTCGCCGAGCCGATCGTCACGCAGATCGTGCTGGCCGGCCCCTTCTATGTGGCCGAGGCCTACCACCAGGACTACTACAAGAAGAATCCGGTGCGCTATCAGTACTACCGCACCGGCTGCGGGCGCGATGCGCGGCTCAAGCAGTTGTGGGGCAAGTCCGGGGGCTGAGGCGGATCGGCAAGCGAAGTCTCAGCGCCGGGCCAGCCCCAGCGCCGGCGCCAGCTGCAGCACGGCCTGCTCGCCGGCATCGATCAACGCTTGGGCGTCGAAACGGCTATGCATCAGATGGTGCAGATCGAGCTTGATCAGGTGCTCGACCCCACGTGTCTGCTCCCGCGCCAGCGCATTGGTGGCGATGTGAAGCGACTGGAACGCGTAGTCGGCCGCTGACCGCGGGGCTTCTTCGTAGGGCCGGTAGGCAATGTCGACCGCGACCACCGCTTCGGCGCCCAGGTGCCGGGCCGCCTCGACTGGCACCGGTGCGCTGAGGCTGCCGTCGATGAGCTCATGGCTGCCGATGCGCACCGGCTCGAAAAGCACCGGCACCGCACTCGACGCTGCCACGGCCAGGCCGACCGGGCCGGCTTCGAGCACCACGGGCTCGCCGTTGCGTGCATCCGTGGCCACCGCGGCAAAGCGCAGCGGCAGTTGCTCGATCGAGCGACCCTGTACCGCACGTTCGATCTGCTCACGCAAGGCGTCATTGCGCCGTCGGCCGAACAGCAGGCTGCCCAGCGCCGGGCGGGCGCTCCAGTCCAGCGCATCGGCAATGCGAGCGATCTCGTTTGCCGTCAGGCCCGCGGCCCAGAGCGCACCCACCGCGGCTCCGACGCTGGTCCCGGCGATCGCGTGGGGGCGCAGACCGAGCCGCTCGCAGCCGCGCACGATGCCGATGTGTGCGTAGCCGTGCAGAGCACCGCTGCCGAGCGCGAATCCCAGCCGTGGGGCAGACCGCCCAGGGGCGGCACCCGGCACGGCCGTGCCGGCGGCACCAGCGATCAGCAGGCGCCGGCGCATGGCTGCAGCCGGAGCCGGCCAACCGTACCGCGTCGGCGTGCCTGAAGCAGCGAAGGCCCGATGCCCAGAGGCACCGGGCCTTCGCGGCCAGGCAAGCCGCCGGGCCTATTCCAGTCGTACCTCGACACGGCGCGCCTCGGCACTGGGGCCGGTGCCGGTGAGCTGCTCGGGCTTCTTCAGCTCGATCTTGTCTTCGGGCACGCCCATCGACTTGAGCGTGTCGCGCACGGTGAAGGCGCGCTGCTTGGCCAACTCGGCATTCACCGCCGGGTCGCCGGTGGCATCGTGGAAGCCGCTGATCACGGCCTTCTTGCCCTCGGCCACGCCCTTGCCCACGTCGACCAGCGCTGCGGCCGCGCCACCTGCCAGCTCGGTCTTGCCGCTCTCGAAGTAGAACTTCACCAGACCGGGTTCAACCTGGATCCGCGCCACCTCCACGATCACCGGCACGGCCACTACGGCCACCGCGGCCGGCGTTGCCGCGCCATGCGCGCCGGCCGGCGTGCTGCTGGTCACCACCGGCAGCAGCGGCACGATCAGCAGCGCCACGATGTTGATGATCTTGATCAGCGGGTTGACGGCCGGGCCGGCGGTGTCCTTGTAGGGGTCGCCCACGGTATCGCCGGTGACGGCGGCCTTGTGCGTCTCGCTGCCCTTGCCGCCGTGGTGGCCGTCCTCGATGTACTTCTTGGCGTTGTCCCAGGCGCCGCCGCCGGTGCACATGCTGATGGCGACGAACAGGCC
>JAGTRL010000262.1 GCA_018261815.1 Pseudomonadota bacterium | reverse complement strand
GACGCGCAAGCCTGGCTCGGCGGCACCGACCCGGATCCCGTCGGCCCCTTCACCTCTTGACATGCCCACACCGCCGCAGGGCTATCGGCCCGACGCCGCCTCCGACTTGAGCCACCGTGCGGCGCGAGAGCGCAAGGCGCTGTGGGTGGCCCTTGCGCTGATACTGGTGTGGGGTAGCAACTTCAGCGTGCAGAAGATGGTGTTCTCGGCTGTGTCGCCGGGCGGCTTCCTGATGGCGCGCTACCTGGCGATGCCCGTGGCCGCAGCGCTGCTGCTGTGCTGGCGCTTCGGTCTGCACTGGCCGCATGTGCCCAGGGCCGACCAGCTGGCGCTGCTGAAGCTGGGTATTGCCGGGCACCTGCTGCACGTGGGTCTGGTGACCTACGGCATCCACTGGTCGACGGCCTTTTCCAGTTCGCTGATCCTGGGCTGCGGGCCACTGTTCACGCTGTTGATACTGCGCGCCACCGGCGTCGAGACGCTGACGCGCGGCCAGGTGGCGGGCGTGGCGGTGGCGTTGTGCGGGGTGCTGCTGTTCCTGTCGGAAAAGCTGCTGGGCGGGCAATGGTCGGCCTCGGCGGGCGACGGGGTGCTGCTGGTGGCGGCATCGTTCTTCTCGTATTACACGGTGGCCGCCAAGCCGTTGATCGAGAAACACGGCGGTGTGGTGGTCATGACCTATGCGGTGCTGCTGGGCAGCGCGCCGGTGGTGCTGCTCAGCCTGCCCGCAGGCCTGCAGGTGGATTGGGCGCAGCTCAGCCTGGCGGTCTGGGCCGGCATGTTCTATGCCGTGCTGATCTCGGCCTTCCTCGGCTGGCTGGTGTGGGGCTGGGTCAATGCGGTACGCGGCGTGGCGCGCAGCGCCCCGCTGATGTACTTGATGCCGCCGGTGGCCGGCCTGGTGGCCTGGGCCGTGACCGGAGAAAGCTACACCGGCATCAAGCTGGCGGGTGCGGCGCTGGCGCTGGCCGGCGTGGCGCTGGCGCAGTTCGCGGGCTCGCGCAGCGACCCGGTGCGCGAGGGGGTGGCGCCAGTGGATTGAGGTCGCCCGCCGTCTTCGCAGAGCCGGTTTATTGGCAAACCGAATGATCACCTGGCAACATTTGCCGCTTAGCATCGCTGCTGCATCGCGGCATGCGCAGCAGGCGGCAATGTTGCGCCGCTTGAATGGCGCGGGCTGCAAGGCGGCGCGCTCGAACCGGACCTTCGGATTTGCACATGACGAAATGCGAACCGATTCACCACGGACCGAATGACTGAACTCCGCGCCCTGCTACTGACCGACGTCGTGGACAGCACCAAGCTGTCCGAGGCGATCGGGGACCGAGCCATGGCTGAGGTCTGGGCGGCGCACGACCGTGCAGCGCGGGATCTGTTGCCGCAGTGGCGCGGGCGCGAGATCGACAAGACCGACGGCATGCTGCTGATGTTCGACACTGCGGCCGACGCGGTGAGCTATGCGTTGCACTATCACGGCGCCCTGGCGAGCATGCCGATGCCTCTGAAGGCGCGCGCCGGGTTGCACGTGGGTCCGGTGATCTTGCGCGAGAACAACGCCGAGGACGTTGCACGCGGCGCCAAGCCGCTGGAAGTGGATGGTTTGGCCAAGCCCACTGCGGCGCGGGTGATGTCGTTGGCGCGTGGCGGGCAGACGCTGCTCACGCCCGAAGCTCGCGATGCACTGGGCGACATCGGCCTGGCGACACTGTCGCATGGTCACTGGATGATCAAGGGCGTCTCGACGCCGGTGGAGTTGTTCGAAGTCGGCGCTGACCCGTCGCTTTTTGCCGCCCCGCCGGACAGCGACAAGGTCTATCGGGTGGTGGAAAGTGGCGGGCGATGGCTGCCCGTGAAGGAGATCCCGAACAATCTGCCGCAGCAGGGCACCTCGTTCATCGGGCGCGAGCGCGAGATCGACGAAGTCAAGGCCATGCTCGGTGCGACCCGACTGGTCACGCTGCTGGGCATGGGGGGCCTGGGCAAGACTCGGCTGTCACTGCAGGTGGCGGCCGAACAGATGGCGCTGTTCCCAGACGGCGTGTGGTTCCTGGACCTGTCGCCGCTGCGCGACGCGGCACTGGTGGTCAGCGAGACGGCCCGTGTGCTCGACGTGCCCGAAGAGCCCGGCCGGCCCCTGCTGCAGGCGCTGTGCTCGCACTTGAAGAGCAAGCGCGTGCTGCTGATCCTGGACAACTGCGAACACCTGATCAAGCCGGCGGCAGACATGGCGCACGCGATCGTCAAGGCGGCGCCGGACGTGCGCATGATCGCCTCCAGCCGCGAGGCGCTGCATGTTCCAGGCGAGAAGGCCTACCCGATCCTGCCGCTGCAGGTGCCCGACCGCAAGGCCAGTCTGCAGGAACTGCAGCGTTCGGCGGCCGTGCAACTCTTCGTGCAGCGCGCGCAGGCGCACAAGCCGGCCTTCGAACTCAACGAGCGGGAGGCCCCTGCGGTGGCCGAACTCGTGGCCAGGCTCGAAGGCATCCCGCTGGCGCTCGAACTGGCCGCGGCGCGTGTGCGCTCGCTCAGTGTGGCGGATATCAACACACGGCTGAAGGACCGCTACAAGATCCTCACCGGGGGCAGCCGAGTGCTGCAAGAGCGCCAGCAGACCTTGCGCGCGTTGGTGGATTGGAGCTACGAGCTGCTGAACGAAAACGAACAAAGGGTACTGCGGCGGCTGGCGGTGTTCGTGGGCGGCTTTGACTTGGAAGCGGCGGAACGGGTGTGCGGTGTCGAGCCTATCGAAGACTTCGAGGTACTGGACCTGCTGGGCTCGCTAGTGGAGAAGTCGCTGGCCAACCTGGAAGAGCGCGACAACGGGTCGCGCTACCGCATGCTGGAGACGATCCGCGACTATGCAAGCGAGAAGCTGCGGCAGGACGCAGACGATGCCACGGCTGCAGCGGTGCACCATTGCGAGTACTTCTTCCAGTTGGCCAAGGATGCGAACCGAGGGCTCGATGGTGCCGAGCAGGGCACATGGATCCACCGCGTCGAGTCCGAGCTGGACAACATCCGCAGTGCAGTGTGGCTGTCGATGAGCGGGTGCGTGGACCCCTTCATTGCAGTGAAGTTCTGCGTTGCCATGATGGGCTTCTGGATCCTTCGGGGCTATGCGTCCGAGGGCCGCGAGGTCGTCAAGTCGGCGTTGGCGCTTCCGGCCATTGGTGTGTCCGATCTCGCGCAGGCGTGGGCGCTTTACGTCGGAGCGGCCCTGGCCGAAGCGCAAAGCGACCATACGGCTGCGCGCACGATGCTGGAATCCTGCCTGGAACTGCGCCGCGGATTGGGCAGTCAAGTCGACGTTGCAGCAACACTGTCCACGCTTTCAACGGCGCGGCTGCGTGCCGGTGACGCCGCGGCGGCCCGCGTGGGCGAGCACGAGGCGCTCGAGATCTTTCGCCGTCTGGGCGACCGCGTCGGTGAAGCGATTGGGCTGCTTCACCTGGGCCAGATTTCGTTCTATGTCGGGGAAGACAAACAGGCCACCAGCCTGCTGAAGGAAGCTCTGGACCTGGCCCGAGACATCGAACACCGCGAACTCGAGGGAGAGTGCCTGCTGATGTTGGGTAAGTGTGCGTTCGAGGCCCAGGATCTTGCCGGTGCGGCACAGCGCTTGGCGTTGTCGCTCGAGACGTGCTCGCAGGCGGCCGACAAGCGCGGCGAAGCCAACGCTCGGTGGTGGCTGGGCAAGCTCGAATTGGAAATGGGAGGCCTCGCGACCGCGCGTCGCTACCTTGGGGAGGCGCTAGTGCAGTTTCGGGCCTTCGAGATGTGGGACGAATTGCTTGGCTGCCTGGAGGATCATGCACTGTTGATGCAACGCGAAGGTGCGACGGCGCTGGCGGTGCAAGTCTCTGCCGTCACCTCCAAAATGCGGCAACGCCTGAAACTGACGCGCGCGCCGCGTGGGGAGAAGCGCTGGCAGTCGCATCTTGACGATCTTCGCGACGCATTGCCTGACGACAACTTCGCGGCGGCTTGGAGTGCGGGCCTGGACCAGCGCGAAGTCGACAATGCGGTTCGGCTCAGTCTAGAGCTGCCGGCAACTGCATAGTCGCGTCTGTGGTCGATGGGGTCGGTCTTGGTCCTGCGATACAGTTATCGCATGTACACCCCTCGAACGGGGGGAGGGGCGGGAACAGGGCTTTCATTTGCGTGATCTGGGCCCTAGACTCAAGACGTCAATATTGCGATTACGCACTTCCGTCGGTGCGTAGACAGGTTGCGTTTCGTATGCATGCTGGGGCGTGCGTCGTCGGGGAGCAAGAAGATGGCAAAGCTTGGTGTGAACGTGAGGGCGCTGATCTTGGCGTTGATCGGCGCTGGTGTATTCGGCATTTCGACCTCATCCGTAGCGGCGGTATATAAGGGAAAGTGGGATCCGCCGTTCGGCTCGCCACTGGTTGATCTAGGATGGAGCGGGGAAGCGGAATTTGAGATCAAATCCGCATGTTTGGATTCCGTGTTGGGTGATGGTTGGGTTAGTAACAGTGGCTCATGTGCGGGGTTGGTTACTATCAACAGCGCGACGGTCACGTTATACGATCTTGTTGGTGAGCAAAATGGTCCTGCCGACGATGTGACGCTTTCTTATGGCGCCAGCCAGAGTCCCGTAACATTGCGGATGTACGTGGATGTGGATGAAAATAATAACAAGATGGTAAAGGCCGTTGAAGGCTCGTACTTTGCGCCCTTGGTGACAACCGCGAGTTTTGCAAAGTTGGCTAACGCAACCGAGGCGCAGTACTTTTTGTCGTTCAATGGTAATTTGAATAATGCACCAGGTGGAGATTATGTGCCTCTTGAGGCTTATTCATTCCTGAAAAGCTGTAATTTCTCCGGTCAACAGTATCTGGGGTGCAGTAATAACGATTCTGTGAATCACCCGGCAGTGATGACAATTGTCCCGGAACCGCAGGGCTATTTGTTGGGATTGGCATCGCTTGCCGTTGTGGGCGTGTGGTCTCGACGCCGAAGACCTGTTGACGCTTGAAATCGCGCAAGCACCATTTGCGACGCGCCCTTGTGGGCGCGTTGTCACGTTGGGTAGGGGGTGGCTTGCGACCGCTCCTCCACTAGCCGGTCAAGTGCGACAACTTCGGATAGTTCATCCTGCCGCTTGCCGCCTTGATGAGTAGCTGCCCGGTATACCTCGATCGCTTTGTAGCGCACTCCCTTGCAGCCCGCTGCGTTGGAGGGGCTTTCGGCGCGCAGGATTCTGGCGGCAATCCTTCGTTGATTTCGTAGTCAGAATGTCGTGGCTAGGACATGTTGGGTGCGTCTGAGGCTCGCGCGGGCCTGTTTTGGTCTGCTGGTATGTGCGGCAAGTTCAACTTGCGTATATGCAGCTTTGCCCGCGGCTGATGCTTCTCCACTTTGGGGCCATGCCTACGCCGCATTCGGCCAGCCGAGATACCCACTCGGTTTCGCGCACTTCGACTACGCCGACCCCAATGCGCCGAAGGGCGGCACGATCAACCTGCGCAATCCCGACCGGCGCTCCAGTTTCGACAAGTACAACCCCTTCACTACTAGAGGCAACGCCCCGGCCGGCCTGGGCATCTTCATGTTCGAGTCGCTGACGGTGCTGGGCAGCGACGAGTTGCAGACCATGTACGGCCTGCTGGCCGAGGCCATCGCGGTGGCGCCGGACAAGTCCTCGATCAGCTTCAGGCTGAACCCGAAGGCACGCTTCACCAACGGCGACGCGGTGACCGCCGAGGACGTCAAGTACAGCTTCGAGGCCATGTCGGGCAAATACGCCTCGCCCGGGCTTCAAGCCGCGCTGGCCGGGGTGGAGCGGGCGGTGGTGCTCGACGAGCGCACCGTGCGCTTCGATCTGCGCGAGCGCACCAACGACCTGCTCTTCACCGTCGGCG
>JAGTRL010000261.1 GCA_018261815.1 Pseudomonadota bacterium | reverse complement strand
CGGCCAGCTTGTCGCTGCCCGCGGCGTCGAGCGGCTCGGTGCAGCGCACCCAGTGCACATGGCGGGCCGCGACCCCGGCAATGCGCTCGTTCACCCCCTGAAGGGCCTGCAGCAGCGTGCGGGCGCGGAAGGCGGACAAGGCGTTGCCGCCTTCGAAATGCATCAGGTGCTGGGAATGGGCGGGCATGCGGTCGCGTGACGAAGGGCGGGGCTGTGGCAGGGGGCGCCGGACTCGGGCCATCGACGCGCGTGGCCGGCATTTTATTGGCTGGATGGGATAATCCCGACCCATGACGATCACATTGAAAACCGGCAACGACATCGAGGGCATGCGCGTGGCAGGACGGCTGGCCTCGGAGGTGCTGGACATGCTGACACCGCATGTCAAGGCCGGGGTGTCCACCGAGGAACTCGACCGCCTGGCGCACGACTACATCGTGAACGTGCAGGGCTGCGTGCCGGCGCCGCTGAACTATGCGCCGCCGGGCTACGTGCCCTATCCCAAGTCGATCTGCACCTCGATCAACCACCAGGTCTGCCACGGCATCCCGAACGAGCGGCCGCTGAAGGATGGCGACATCGTCAACATCGACGTCACCGTCATCAAGGACGGCTGGCACGGCGACACCAGCCGCATGTTCATCGTCGGCGAGGGCTCGATCCAGGCGCGGCGCCTGTGCCAGCTGACCTACGAGGCCATGTGGCGCGGCATCGTGCGCGTGCGTCCCGGCGCGCGGCTCGGTGACATCGGACACTCGATCCAGACCTTCACCGAGAACCAGGGCTTCTCGGTGGTGCGCGAGTTCTGCGGCCACGGCATCGGCCGCAAGTTCCACGAGGAGCCGCAGGTGCTGCACTACGGCCGGCCGGGCACGCTGGACGAGCTGCTGCCGGGCATGATCTTCACCATCGAACCGATGATCAACGCCGGCCGGCGCGAGATCCGCGAGCTGGGCGACGGCTGGACCATCGTCACCAAGGACCGCTCGCTGTCGGCGCAATGGGAGCACACCGTGCTGGTCACCGACACCGGCTACGAGGTGCTCACCTTGTCGGCCGCCAGTCCGCCGCCGCCAGACTTCGTCAGCGGCTGAAGCGATGTCGGCCCTGCCCGAACTCACCCTGCCGCGCGAGCCGCATGGGCCGCGCAGCGTGGCGTCGATGCGCGCGCGCTTTCGCGAAGGCAAGACGGCGCTGCTGACGCACTTCGGCGAATCACGCGCCACCGCCTTGGCCTCGACCCGACTGACCAAGGCGCTGACGCGCCATGTCGACAACCACCTGGCCGAGCTGTGGGAGCACGCCGCGATGCCGGCCGGCGCCACGCTGGTGGCCGTGGGCGGATATGGCCGCGCCGAGCTCTTCCCCTATTCGGACGTCGACGTGCTGGTGCTGCTGCCGGCTGGCCAGGGCCTGGATGCGGCCCGCAGCGACGCGGCGCCCGACGCACGGACCGACCCGCTGCGCGCCGCGGTCGAACGGTTTCTGCACGCCTGCTGGGACATCGGCCTGGAGATCGGCTCGTCGGTGCGCACCATCGAGGAGTGCGTCGACCAGGCGCGGCGCGACGTGACGGTGCAGACCGCGATGCTCGAATCGCGCTTCCTGTGCGGATCGCGCCGCGTCTACACCGCCTTCCGCCAGGCCACCGACGCGGTGATGGATCCGAAGGCCTTCCTGCGCGCGAAGATGCTGGAGATGCGCCAGCGCCATGTCAAGTACGAGGACACGCCCTACTCGCTCGAGCCCAATTGCAAGGAAAGCCCCGGTGGCCTGCGCGACCTGCAGCTGGTGATCTGGGTGGCCCGCGCCGCGGGCCTGGGCCGCAACTGGACCGAACTGGCCGCCAAGGGGCTGATCACGCCCTTCGAGGTGGGCCAGTTGCACAAGCACGAGGGCACGCTCAAGCTGATCCGCGCGCGGCTGCACCTGATCGCCGGGCGGCGCGAGGACCGGCTGGTCTTCGACCTGCAGACGGCCGTGGCCGAGAGCTTCGGCTACAAGGCCACCAAGGGCCAGCGCTCGTCCGAGGTGCTGATGCACCGCTACTACTGGGCGGCCAAGGCGGTGACGCAGCTCAACCAGATCCTGATGCTGAACATCGAGGAGCGCATCAATGGCTCCGAAGAAGCGCCGATGCGGCCGATCGACGCCCATTTCCTCGACCGCGGCGGCATGCTCGAGGTGGCGCACGACCGACTCTATGCCGAGCATCCGCACGCCATCATGCGCACCTTCCTGGTGTACCAGCGGACCCCGGGCATCAAGGGCCTGTCGGCGCGCACGCTGCGCGCGCTGTACAACGCGCGCAACCTGATGGATGCGGGCTTTCGCCGCGATCCGGCCAACCGCGCGGTGTTCATGCAGATCCTGCGCGAGCCCAGCGGCATCACCCACGCGCTGCGGTTGCTCAACGAGACCTCGGTGCTGGGGCGCTACCTGTGGGTCTTCCGCCGCATCGTCGGGCGCATGCAGCACGACCTGTTCCACGTCTACACGGTCGACCAACACATCATCATGGTGGTGCGCAACGTGCGCCGCTTCTTCATCCCGGAGCACGCGCACGAGTATCCGTTCTGCTCGCAGTTGGCCAGCCAGTGGGACGAGCCCTGGCTGCTGTACGTGGCCGCGCTGTTCCACGACGTGGCCAAGGGCCGCGGCGGCGACCATTCGCAGCTCGGCGCCACCGAGGCACGGCGCTTCTGCCGCGACCACGGCATCTCCCGCGAGGACTGCGCGCTGATCGAGTTCCTGGTGCTGCAGCACCTGACGATGAGCCGCATCGCGCAGAAGGAGGATCTGAGCGATGTCGACGTGATCCAGGCCTTCGCGCGGCTGGTCGGCTCACCCAGGCGCCTGATGGCGCTGTACCTGCTGACGGTGGCCGACATCCGCGGCACCAGCCCGAAGGTGTGGAATGCCTGGAAGGGCAAGCTGCTGGAGGATCTGTACCGCCTGACGCTGCGCGCGCTGGGCGGTGCCAAGCCGAACCTGGACGCCGAGATCGAGTCGCGCAAGCAGGAGGCCCGCCAGCTGCTGGCGCTGCATTCGGCGCTGCCCGGCACCGAAGAGCAGCTGTGGAAGACGCTGGACGTGAGCTACTTCGCGCGCCACGACGCCGCCGACATTGCCTGGCATGCGCGTTCGCTGTGGCGCCACCTGGATACGACCGAGCCGGTGGTGCGGGCCCGGCCCTCGTCGGTGGGTGACGGGCTGCAGGTGCTGGTGTTCTCCCCCGACTGTCCGGACCTGTTTGCCCGCATCTGCGGATACTTCGACAGCGCCGGCTTCAGCATCCAGGATGCCAAGATCCACACCACCCGCGCCGGCTACGCGCTGGACACCTTCCAGGTCATCAGCACGCGCATTGAACCCGGCGACCCGAGTGCCTATCGCGACCTGATCTCGCTGGTCGAGACCCAGGCGGTGCTGGCGCTGTCGTCCAGCGGCCCGCTGCCCGAGCCCGGGCGCGGCCGCGTGTCGCGCCGCGTGCGCTCCTTCCCGGTGACACCGCGGGTCACACTGAACCCGGACGAGCGTGCACAGCGCTGGCTGCTGACCGTCAGCGCCAGCGACCGCTCAGGGCTGCTCTATGCCATCGCCCGGGTGCTGGCGCGGCACCATATCAATCTGCACCTGGCCAAAGTCAGCACGCTGGGCGAACGCGTCGAAGACACCTTCCTGGTGGACGGCCCGGCGCTGCAGCATTCGCGCACCCAGTTGCAGGTGGAAAGCGAACTGCTCGACGCGGTGACGCCGGCGTGAGCCTGGTGGCCGTCAGCGCGGCCGAGGTGGCTGCCGACGCGGGCCGCTTCGACGCGGTGATCGATGTGCGCTCGCCCGCCGAGTTCGCCGACGATCACCTGGCCGGCGCACTCAACTGGCCGGTACTCGACGACGAGCAGCGCCGCATCGTCGGCACGCTGTACAAGCAGGTGTCGGCGCTGCAGGCGCGCAAGGTCGGCGCAGCGATGGTGGCGCGCAACATCGCCGACCACCTGGATCGCTCGGTGGCCGACAAGCCGCGGGAATGGCGGCCGCTGGTGTACTGCTGGCGCGGCGGCCAGCGGTCGGGTTCGCTGGCCTGGTTCCTGGGCCAGATCGGTTTTCGCAGCGCGCAACTGGAGGGCGGCTACAAGGCCTTTCGCGCGTTGGTGCGTGCCGAGCTGCAGACGCTGCCGCAGGGATTTCGCTACCAGGTGCTGTGCGGGCGCACCGGCAGCGGCAAGACCCGGTTGCTGCACGCACTGGCCGCACAGGGCGCACAGACCCTGGACCTGGAAGGCCTGGCCGGGCACCGCGGTTCGGTACTGGGCGCCGTGCCGGGCTGCACGCAGCCCAGCCAGAAGCGCTTCGACAGCCTGGTCTGGCAGGCGCTGAAATCCTTCGACCCGGCACGGCCGGTGTTCGTCGAAGGCGAAAGCCGCAAGATCGGCACGCTGCGCGTGCCCGAAGCGCTGATCGAGCAGCTGCGCGAGCACGGGCACTGCCTGCGCGTCGAGCTGGACCAGGCCGAGCGACTGCAACTGCTGCTGCAGGAGTACGGCCACTTCGCGGCCGACCCCGAGGGCTTCTGCAGGCTGCTCGACGGGCTGCTGGCGCTGCGCGGCCGCAACACCGTCGTGGCTTGGCAGGCCCTGGCCCGCTCGGGCCGGTGGGCCGAGGTCTTCGCGGCGCTGATGCAGGCGCACTACGACCCGCTGTACGAACGCTCGTTCCGCTCCAGCTACCGCCAGCTGCCGCAGGCCACCGTGGTGGTGCTGACCGACGCCGAACCCGGCACGCTGCAGGAGGCGGCCCGCAGGCTGATCGGCTGAGCCGGCCGCGCCCAGCCGCGACAATGGCATTCGGCCACCGACCCGAGATCGCACCGATGCCCTCCGAATCCGCCCTCGAGCAATCACGCCGCTGCCAGCTGGCACCGATCAGCTACGAGCAGCCCTTCCTGTGGCTGGCACGTGGTTGGCACGATCTGCTGGCGGCCCCCGTGCCGGGCTTGCTGCACGGCCTGGCCGTCACCTCCTTCGGCCTGCTGCTGTTGCTGCTGGCCTACCGGCAGTTCTGGCTGCTGGCTGGCGCCTTCAGCGGCTTCCTGCTGATCGGCCCGCTGGCGGCCACCGGCCTGTATGCCGTCAGCCGCGCCCTGGAGGCGCAGCACAAGCCAACCCTGCTCACTGCGCTGGCCGCGTGGAAGCCGCGCGACCACCGGTTGGTACTGTTCGGCCTGCTGCTGGCCGCTGCCGGCACCTGCTGGGTGTTGACCTCGGCGTCGATGATCACGGCCTTCGCGCCAGAGGCAGTGAGTGACCCGGTGGACTTCCTGCACGTGGTGGTGCTGAGCGAGCAGTCGTGGCTCTTCGAGGGCTGGCTGGCCCTGGGCGGCGTGCTGGTAGCCCCGGTCTATGCGTCGAGCGTGGTGGCCATCCCGCTGATGCTGGAGCGGCGCATCAGCGTGCTCGGCGCGGTGCTGACCAGCTGGCGCGCGGTGCTGCAAAGCCCCGGGCCGATGGCGCTGTGGGGAGCCCTGCTGATGGCCATCACGCTGGTCGGAATGAGCACCCTTCTGCTCGGCCTGATCATTGCCGTACCCTGGCTGTCCTATGCCAGCTGGCATGCGTACCGCGATCTGGTGCCCCAGGCCGACCTGCCCCAGGTAGCCTGAGATGTTCGGCTACAGCGAAGACCAGATCGCGCAGTTCGGGCTGACCTTCGGAGTCGGCGCGTTCATGCTGTACATGGTGTTCATCATCTTCCAGCTGGCGCGCGAATCGAAGGCCGGCCGCTTCGGCACCTTCGTGCTCTTCCTGGCGCTGGGCTTCGGCCTGCTCGGCTTCGTCGCCAAGGGGTTGATCAAGTTCTTCCTGGCCGGAACCTGAGGTCGAAAAAAGGGCGCCCGCTGGCGCCCTTTTTCGTTGGGCGAGGCCCTCAGCCCATATGGAGTCC
>JAGTRL010000260.1 GCA_018261815.1 Pseudomonadota bacterium | reverse complement strand
TGCTGGCCGGCAACCATGCCGTGGCGGTGGAGTCCGGCCCCTTCCTGAAGGATGCGCGCGAGGTCGGCGATCTGGTGGTCAGCGTGCAGGGCGGCAAGCCGGTGTTCCTGCAGGACGTGGCCAGCGTCGTCGACGGGCCGCTGCCCGCTGCGCGCTACGTCTGGCACGGCGTCGGTGGCAAGGGCGGCGGCGAGTTCCCGGCCGTCACTATCAGCATCACCAAGAAGGCCGGCGAGAACGCCATCGACGTGGCCGACGCGGTGATGCAGCGCGTCGACGCGCTGCGCAATACCGTCATCCCGCACGACGTCGAGGTGGTGGAGACGCGCAACTACGGCGCCACGGCCAACGACAAGGCCATCAAGCTGATCCAGAAGCTGCTCTTCGCCACCGCCGCGGTGGTGGCGCTGGTGTTCATCGCGCTGGGCCGGCGCGAGGCCGCCATTGTCGGCAGCGCGGTGATCCTGACGCTGACGGTGACGCTGTTCGCCAGCTGGGCATGGGGCTTCACGCTCAACCGGGTGTCGCTGTTCGCGCTGATCTTCTCCATCGGCATCCTGGTCGACGACGCCATCGTGGTGGTGGAGAACATCCACCGCCACCAGCAGCTGTACCCTGGCAAGTCGTTGGTGCAGATCATCCCCGGCGCGGTGGACGAGGTCGGCGGTCCGACCATCCTGGCCACGTTGACTGTCATCGCTGCGCTGCTGCCGATGGCCTTCGTGTCCGGCCTGATGGGCCCGTACATGAGCCCGATCCCCATCAATGCCAGCATGGGCATGCTGCTGTCGCTGGCGGTGGCCTTCGTGGTCACGCCCTGGCTGGCCCGCCTGTGGATGAGGGCGCTGCCGGCCGATGCCGCCGGCCACGGCCAGCCGCACGGCATGTCGGCCAGGCTGGCCCCGCTGTTCCAGCGCATCTTCACGCCGCTGCTGGACGCGCGATCGGGCCGGCGCAACCGGTGGCTGCTGGCCGCGGGCGTGGCCGCGTTGATCGGCCTGTCCCTGCTGCTGCCGGTGCTGGGCCTGGTGCAGCTGAAGATGCTGCCCTTCGACAACAAGTCCGAGTTCCAGGTGGTGGTGGACATGCCCGCCGGCACGCCGGTGGAACGCACCGCGGCCGTGCTGCACGACTTGGGCGCCCATCTGGCCACGCTGCCCGAGGTGACGAACTACCAGGCCTATGCCGGCACGGCCGCGCCGATCAACTTCAACGGCCTGGTGCGCCAGTACTACCTGCGCAGCGGCGGCGAGGTCGGCGACCTCCAGGTCAACCTGGTCGACAAGCAGCACCGCGACGAGCAGAGCCATGCCATCGCCACGCGCGTGCGGCCAGCGCTGCAGACCATCGGCCAGCGCCACGGCGCCAACGTCAAGGTGGTGGAAGTGCCGCCGGGCCCGCCCGTGCTGTCGCCGCTGGTGGCCGAGATCTATGGGCCTGAAGCCGAAGGCCGGCGCCAGGTGGCCCAGGCGGTGCGCGGCGTCTTCGCCAAGACCGAGGGCGTGGTCGACATCGACGACAGCAGCATCGCCGACGCGCCGCGCGCGCTGCTCGTGGTCGACCGGCGCAAGGCCGCGATGCTGGGCGTGTCGCAGCAGGAGATCGTGAGCACGCTGCGCGCCGGCCTGGCCGGCGAGGCCACCGCCTACCTGCACGACCAGAGCAAGTACCCGGCCGCGGCGACGATCCAGCTGCCGGCCGAAGCACATGGCGACCTGGACGCGCTGCTGCAGCTGACGGTACGCAACGCGCAGGGCAAGCTGGTGGCGATCCGCGAGCTGGTGACGGTGAGCGATGCGCAGCGCGAACAGCCGGTGTTCCACAAGGACCTGCTGCCGGTGAACTACGTGGTCGCCGACATGGCCGGCGCGGTGGACAGCCCGCTGTACGGCATGTTCAAGATGCGCGGCGACGTGGCGGCCATCGCCACGCCGGGCGGCGGCACCTTGGGTGAACGTTTCATCAGCCAGCCGCTGGACCCGTACCGCGGCTACACGATCAAGTGGGACGGCGAGTGGCAGATCACCTACGAGACCTTCCGCGACATGGGCGCGGCCTATGCGGTGGGCCTGATCCTGATCTATCTGCTGGTGGTGGCGCAGTTCGGCAGCTACCTGACGCCGCTGATCATCATGGCGCCGATCCCGCTGACCATCATCGGTGTCATGCCGGGCCATGCGCTGCTGGGTGCGCAGTACACCGCCACCAGCATGATCGGCATGATCGCGCTGGCCGGCATCATCGTGCGCAATTCGATCCTGCTGGTGGACTTCATCAACCTGCAGTTGCGCGAAGGCATGGACTTCAAGCAGGCGGTGGTGAACTCGGCCACCACGCGCGCGCAGCCGATCCTGCTCACCGGAGCGGCGGCCATGCTCGGCGCCTTCTTCATCCTCGACGACCCGATCTTCAACGGGCTGGCGATCTCGCTGATCTTCGGCATCCTGGTGTCCACGCTGCTGACGCTGGTGGTCATTCCGTTGCTGTACTTCGTGGCCTACCGCAACCACCTTTCCAAGCTGATTCCTCAACCGTCACTTCAAGGAGATTGACATGACTTCCTGGCAACTCGTACGCTTTTTCGCCGGCACCTTCGTGCTGCTCTCGCTGGCCCTGGGCATCCCCGGCAGCCCGATATTCGTCAGCCCATGGTGGCTGGCCTTCACCGCCTTCGTCGGCATCAACCTGCTGCAAAGCGCGCTGACGAAGTGGTGCCTGATGGAGACGATCCTGCGCAAGCTCGGCGTGCGCGCCGGCGCCTGAGCCTGGCGAGGCGACGGACATGAAGCAGCCGCTGCGGCAACTCGCGGTGCTGGCCTGGCTGGGCGCGGCGGCCCAGGCGCAGGCCGCCGATCTGCTCGACGCCTGGCGCGCCGCCCAGGGCGCCGACATGCAATACGCCGCCGCTCGGTCTGCGCGCCTGGCCGGCGAGGCCCGGCGCGAGCAGGGTGCTTCGTTCTGGCGCCCGGCGCTGCAGCTTAGCGGCAGCGTCGGCGTGGCCAACGGCGAGACCTCGGTCTCCGGCGCGCGCTTCTCGGCGCCCGGTTTTGGCACCGTCGACGGCGCCAACTTCGACACCTCGGTGACCGGCGGTACGGCGACGAGCTGGGCGCTGCGCGCCAAGCAGCCGCTGTATAGCCGGGAGCGTGATGCCAACAAACGCCAGCTCGAACTGTCGGCCGACGTGGCCGAGCTGGACTGGCGCGCGGCCGAACAGGCGCTGGTGCTGCGCGTGGCCGAGCGCTATTTCGATGTCGCGCTGGCCGCCGAGGCGCTGCGCGTGCTGCAGCGTCAGCAGCAGGCGGTGGAGCGCTCGCTGGCCGAGGCCCGCGATCGCTTCAAACTCGGCGATGCGCCGGTCACCGACACGCACGAGGCGGCTGCACGGGCGCAGTCGATCCGCGCCGAGGTGCTGGCCGCGCAGTCGCAGCTGACGCTGAAGCAAGCAGCGCTGAACGACATCACCGGTTGGACCGGCACGCCCGTGCAGTCGCTAGCGACGGGCGACAGCAGCTGGCTGCAGGAGTTGCCCGGGCTGGAGCATTGGCTGGCGGCAGCCATGGGCGGCAACCTGCAACTCCGCATGCTGGCCGCGAGCATCGATGTGGCGCGCCAGGAGGCGGCCAAGTACAGCGCCGCAGCGGCACCGACGCTGGATCTGGTGGCCAATGTCGGTCAGGACCGGCTCAGCGGCAGCGGCGACTTTGGTGCCGCCGTGACCAGCGCGGGCAACGCGAGCATCGGCGTCCAGCTGAACGTGCCGCTGTACACCGGCGGCTGGCGCAGCGCACGCCAGGACGAGAGCCTGCGTCTGGCCGAGAAGGCGGTGGCCGATCGCGAGCACCACGCCCAGCAGGTGACACAGCAGACCCGTGCCGCTTGGCTCGGGCTGACCGTGGGCGGTTCGCGCGCGGCCGCGCTGAACGAGGCACTGGTCGCCAGTCGCTCGCGGCTTGACGCCACGCGCATCGGGCGCCAGGTCGGCGAGCGCACCACGCTCGAGTTGCTGAACGCCGAGAACGACGCTGCGATGGCGGAACTGGCGTTGCAGCAGGCCCGCGTGGCCTTGCTGCTCGACCGCTTGCGCCTGGCCGCGCTGGCCGGGCAACTGGACGAGGCCCAACTGCGCGCGGTCAACGCCGGATTGATTCCGGCGACTTCCAATTGACCCCGACCGAGAACCCCGCAAAGAGACAAGCATGAAACAGCGGCCTGTGGTTGGAAAGAGCCCGGCCACGGGCCGGCCGAGAACCGGCTCAGCCGACCTGCAGCGGCGCCGCTGGCTGCGCGCATTCGGCGCCGCGCCCTTGGCGGCTGGCATCGCGGCGCAGCCGGCCCAGGCGGCGATGAAGACCAACGCGCGCATCGTCATTGCCGGCAGTGGCCTGGGCGGCATCGCGGTGGCCAGCCGGCTGATGAAGCAGCTGGACGGGGCCAGCGTGACGATCATCGATGTCCGCCAGAAGCACTACTACCCGCCCGGCTTCACGCTCGTGGCCACCGGTGTGTGGCCGGTGGACAAGGTGGTCGACCCGACAGCCGACTTCATTCCTGCCGGCGTGAAGTGGATTCCGGAGATGGTGGCCGAGTTCGACCCGGCGGCGAATGCGGTGGTGACCAGCGGCGGGCAGAGCATCGCCTACGACTACCTGGTGGTGGCCACGGGCCTGCAGCTGGACTACGCGCAGATCGAGGGCATGGACGTGGCGGCGATCGGCCGCAACGGCCTGGCCAACGTCTACGCCGGCCCGGACGCCGCCGTGGCCAGCTGGACCGCACTCGATGCTTTCAGGCAAACGGGCGGCCAGGCGCTGATGACGCTGCCGGCCGGCCCACTGAAGTGCGCCGGCGCGCCGCTGAAGATGACCTTCATGGTCGCCGACCGCCTGCAGCAGGCCGGCACGCTGGCCAACTCGCGCATCGACTTCCACACAGGCTTGCCCACCGACACGGTGTTCGGCGTGAAGGTGGTCAACGACAACGTGCTCGCGCGCTGGAAGGCGTTGGGCATCCACAACCATTGCCTGAGCAAGCTGGTGGCGGTGGACCCGGGGGCACGCAAGGCCACCTTTGCTTCACCGGAGGGCGAGCGCCAGACGCTGGCCTACGACTTCCTGCACGTGGTGCCACCGATGCGCGCGCCCGACGTGGTGAAGAAGAGCGACCTGGCCTGGAAGCAGGGCGGCTTTGCGCCGGGCGGCTGGCTCGAGGTCGACAGGGCCACGCTGCAGCACCGCCGCTACAAGAACGTGTTCGGCATCGGCGACATCAATGGCACGCCGCGCGGCAAGACGGCCGCCACGGTGAAGAAGAGCGCACCACTGGTGGCGCACAACCTGACGCAGTTGATCGTCGGGCGCGAGCCCGATGCCCGCTTCGACGGCTACACGTCCTGCCCGCTGATCGTGCGCGAGGGCTCGGCCATGCTCATCGAGTTCGACTACGACGGCAAGCTCACGCCTTCGCTGCCGATGATCGATCCGCTGCAGGAGAGCTACCTGGCCTGGCTGATGAAGGTGCGCATGCTCAAGCCGGCCTATGTCTCGGTCCTGAAGGGCCGGGTCTGACTGCCATTCGAGGAACCTGCGATGTACGAGATCTGGCTGATGATGAACGTCGTCTGGGAGATCCTGCTCACCGTCTGGCCGATGGTGCTGGCGCTGCTGATCTGCATTGGCGTGCTGGCCGCGGCGGCCCTGGCACGCGGCGGCAGCGACTGGCGTGGCGCCTGGCGCACCGCGCTGGTCGGTGCGCTGGTGGTGGCGGTGCTCAGCTTCCTGGCGCTGCCCGGTCTGACGCGGTCATCGCTGGGTGAGTTGAAGTATTGGGTCGACTGGCTGGCTCTGGCGGGGGTTGCCGCCGGCTTTGGCGCGGCGGCCGCAGCGCTGCTGCTGCCGCTGACCGCCCTGCTGAAGCGGCCCGCCGCCCGATGAACAAGGAGCAATAGATGAAAACGTCGTCGACGAACTACCGGGAG
>JAGTRL010000259.1 GCA_018261815.1 Pseudomonadota bacterium | reverse complement strand
CTGCTGCCGCACTTCAACGGCTTCCCGGCGGCCAAGGTCATCGGCAATGCCGCCGCCGGCTACAGCTCGGGCCAGGCCATTGCGACGATGGAAGAGCTGGCGCGCGAGCTGCCGCCCTCCTACACCTTCGCCTGGTCGGGGCTGGCCTTCGAGGAGAAACAATCCGGCGGCACCTCGTCGCTGGCCTTCGTCTTCGGCTTGCTGATCGTCTTCCTGGTGCTGGCGGCGCAGTACGAGAGCTGGACGCTGCCCGGCGCGGTGATGACGGCCATTCCCTTCGGCGTGCTGGGCGCGTTGCTGGTCAACTACATCCGCGGACTGGAGAACGACGTGTACTTCCAGATCGGCCTGCTGGTGCTGATCGGCCTGGGCGCGAAGAACGCGGTGCTGCGCGTGTCTGCGGCAGTGGACTTCCGCAAGCAGGGCTACAGCATCATGGACGCCACGCGCCTGGCCGGCGAGCAGCGCCTGCGGCCGATCATCATGACCTCGCTGGCCTTCGCGGTGGGCTGCCTGCCACTGGCCATCGCGGTGGGTGCCGGCGCCAATGCGCGGCATTCGATCGGCACCGGCATCATCGGCGGCATGATCGGCGAGACCACGCTCGCGATGCTGTACGTGCCGCTGTTTTTCTACATCTTCGACCGCTGGGGCGAGGGCCGCAAGGCCAAGGCGGCCAAAGGCGCGGCAGCGAAGGCGGCACCAGCGGGCGACGAGGCGGCGGCGGCTTCGGGTAAGGGGCATTGAGATGGCGCCTGTCGTTGTCCGTGGCGCGCAAAGGCGCTCGGGACGCCGCAAGACCGAAACGGCTCTCCTTGCAGACGATTGCAGACGATTGCAGACTTGAATATATGCATTGAATATGCATAATCAAGCATGCCTTTCGAGTTCGATCCAGCCAAGGCGCGAACCAACCTGCGCAAACACGGCGTCAGCTTCGCGCACGCCGAGCAGGCGCTGCGGGACCCGATGGCACTCACCATCGAAGATCCCGACTCCCGAGGTGAACACGCTTCGTCACTATGGGTGTGGACGCGCTGGGCCGGGTGCTCGTGGTCATTCATACCCAGCGCGGAGAGCGGACGCGCCTGATTTCCGCTCGCAAGGCCAGTCGTGGCGAGGCAAACCGATACCATGCGTGACGAATACGATTTCAGCAAAGCCAAACGCGGGGCGGTCATTCCGTCTCCGGGCAAGACCCGCATCACCATCATGCTGGATGACGACGTCATCGAACACTTCCGTGCCCGAGCGGAAGCCGAGGGCGTTGGCTACCAGACCCTCATCAATGCACTTCTGCGCAAGGCTGCCATGAACGCCAAGAAGTCGAAGCCTGACGACATGCCCTTGACGATTGCCACGCTTCGTCGCGTTCTGCGCGAGGAGCTGCAGACCTCGTGAGGTCACGACGTGTACGAATAGGTCACTACTCGCCTGCGCTGCATGATTTCCAACCGCACTGAGCGAAGCTTCTCTGTCGCATCGCAACGATGATGCGTTCATTGGCTGCCACCCTCACCGCCGCCCTGGTGTCCGCCTGCACCCTCGGCCCGGACTACAAGCGCCCGCAGATCACTGCGCCGGCCACCTTCCAGTACGAAACCAAGGACGCGGCCGCCACCGCCGACACGCCGTGGTGGCAGCAGTTCCAGGACCCGGTTCTGGAGCAGCTGATCGACGAAGCGCTGAAGCACAACACCAACGTGCAGATCGCCGCGGCCAATGTCGAGCAGGCGGCGGCGCTGATGTTGCAGACACGCTCGCAGCTCTTCCCGATCGTCGGCTACGGCGCAGGCGCCCAGCGCGAGCGCACGCGCGAGCCGGCCTTTGCCTCGCTGATCCCCAACTACCCGAATCCGGCCTCGGCCTACCAGGCCGCGCTGCAGGCCAGTTGGGAGATCGACCTGTGGGGCCGCATCCGCCGCCAGTCTGAAAGCGCCTATGCCAACGTGCTGGCCACCGACGAGGCGCGGCGCGGCGTGATCCTGTCGCTGGTGGCGCAGGTGGCCAACAGCTACCTGCAGCTGCGCGGGCTCGATGCACAGCTGGACGTGGCGAAGAAGACGCTGCAGACCTACAAGGAATCGGTGGACCTGTTCACGCTGCAGTTCCAGTACGGCCAGGTGTCGATGATGAACGTGGCACAGGCGCAGTCGCAGTACGAGACGGCCGCCGCGCAGATCCCGCTGATCGAATCGCAGATCGCGCAGACGCAGAGCTCGCTGGCGGTGCTGATCGGCCGCGACCCGGGGCCCATCGTGCGCGGCAAGTCGGTCTACGACCTGCAGCTGCCACAAGTGCCCGCCGGCGTGCCCTCGGCACTGCTGGCACGCCGGCCCGACCTGAATCAGGCCGAGCAGCAGCTGGTCGCCGCCAACGCGCAGATCGGCGCGGCCAAGGCGCTGTACTTCCCGACCATCTCGCTCACCGGCGCCTTCGGCAACGCCAGCGCCGATTTGTCCAAACTGTTCAGCGGGCCGGCCCGGGTGTGGAGTTATGCCGGCTCGGTGGTGGGGCCGATCTTCACTTTCGGCGCGGTCAGCGGCCAGGTGGCGCAGGCCGAAGCCGCGCAGAACGCGGCGCTGCTGAACTACCAGCTGTCGATCCGCAATGCCTTTGCCGATGTCGACAACGCGCTCATCGCCAACCAGAAGCTGAAGCAGCAACTGGACGCGCAGGTCAAGCTGGTGGCCGCGCTGCAGCAGTACAACGAACTGGCGCGGCTGCAGTACGACGGCGGCTACACCAGCTACAGCACGGTGCTGCAGGCCGAGCAGGCGCTGTTCCCGGCCGAGCTGAACCTGGCCTCGATCCGCGCGCAGTTGTTCGCCTCGGCGGTGAACATCTACAAGGCGATGGGCGGCGGCTGGGTCGGCCAAGCCGACCAGCTGACCGGCAGCACGCCGGCGACGCCAGCGACGAACGCGTTGCCGCCGCCGTTGTTCTGAGCACGTCGGCGCACTGCGCTCAGGACCCGCTGCGCTGGCAGCTGACGCCGAGTTCCTTGCACACGTTCAGGATGCGCTCGACGATGGTCGAGCTGGTCGACGTGGGAATGCCCGGATGTGCGGTCGACACCATCAGCTGCGACAAGCTGTCGCCGAGCTGGCTGACCTGGATGCCGCCGATCTGCCGCCCGTCGGTGAATTCCGCCGAACGCCGCGCCTCGTCGGTCTTGGTCACGCGCACTTCGGTGTTCTTGCCGAGCATCGACTTCACCGTGTCGAAGACCTTGGCCGGCGGCACCTCGATGATCACCGAGGCCACGCCGTAGGACGCACCTGCACCGCCCGCCGCCTGCGCCGACGACTGCTGCATCTGCTCGACCCGGCCGATGGCCTGCCGGGCCAGGAACACCCATTGCGCCGCCGCCGTGCCCGTGGCCAGCAGCAGCATGCCGCTGACGCACAGCCTGACCATCGTTTTGGGTTGCCACATGTCCTGATCTCCTCGCATGAGGGTCTCGCCTATCGCCTGAGCCGGCCGCCGCCGAAGCCACCCTCGCGTGCCGCGCCGAACTGCTGTTGCCGCTGGTATCCGCCGAAGCGCGCCTGATGGTCCTGCTCCAGCTGCCCGGCATGGTCGAAGCCCTGGTAACGCCCCGCTCCGCCGCCGGCCGTGGCGCCGGCCAGGTTGCCTTCGGCCGGCGCGCGCTGCGGCGGCGCGGTGGTGCTATTGCGGGCGGCCGGCGCCTGCGGCTTCTGCACCGCATTCCACGAGCCGCTGTCGTACTTCTGCCAGCCGTCGTTGGTCTTCTTGTAGACGTTGCCGTCGGCACCCGCATAGACATCGCCACCGGCGGTCTTCACCGCGCCGGCGCTGTTGCCGCCGGCACCGCGCGCGCCCACCCCCTCGGCACCGGTGCTGGAACTGAACGAGCCGGCCGAGCCGCGCGCATCGCTCTGGCTTTGCGTGTGCACCGTCTGGTCCGGCCCCGAGATCGTGCTCGATCCCCAGCGGCTGTAGGCGTTGGTGTTCTGCTGCGTCGAGCCGCTGACCCCGTGCGTGCGTTGTACCAGCTGGCATTGCCGGCCGCACCGTCGGGGCCGTAGACGGCGCTGCCGTGCGCGTAGCTGCCGGTGCTTGGGTTGTAGGCCGAAAACGCGCCTGCGCCGCCATAGGGCCCGTAGACCGAGCCGCCTCGCGCCCAGGCCCCCGTGGCCGGGTTGTAGGCACTGCCGCCGCGTGCGCCGTACCACGGGCCGTAGATCGCGCCACCCTGCGCCCAGGCACCGGTGGCGCTGTTGTAGTAGGTGGCGCCGGCATAGGTGACGGGGTAGGGGTAGTAGATGGGGATCGGCGCCGGGTAGAGGTACGGCGGGTAGTAGTAGCCGGTGCCATAGACGACGACGCCGGCGCTGACGAATGCCATGGAGTAGCCGGCGGTGTAGCCGTAGGTCACCGTGGTGGGCGTGGCGGCATACACGCGCACGTAGGTGCAGGGGTACAGCGGGCTGGCTGGCGGGATCGTGTAGATCACGGCCGGCACGCTGGTGGCCAGCGCCCAACCGCCCAGTGGCGCGGGTGCAACGAACCAGGCGCCCTGGTAGCAGGCGTAATAGGCGTTCTCGACGCGCATCACGTTGAACGAGGTGTTCACCGCGAAGGCCATGCCGGTGCCCGGGATGGGTTCGAACTTCGGCTCGCCGGCATACAGCACCTCGAGCCGGGTGTCGGCGATACTGAGTGTGGCCTGCTGGGGAATCTGCGCATGGATCAGCGCCTCCTGGGCCTGCACCGTGCCCGGCACCGAGGCCAGCACGAAGCCGCGCGGCCCGTCGGGCGGGATCCGCGCGAAATCCGCCGGTAGGTCGGCGGTGGCAAAGCTCCACGGGCCGTGCAGGCTGGGGGCCGAAAACCAGCGGCCCGACACCAGCTAGTACACCAGAGCGCTGCCGCTGTGTCGGAACAGCGCCGCATCGGTGTTGGCCACGTACTGCAGTTGAGTGCCCGGGATGGCGGCGTACTGCGGCGCCCCATTGACCACGATGATCTCGGCCGGCGTGGTCGACACGAAGATCTGCGGCATCTCGGCCGCGGTGATGGCGCGCCCCGGCACCTGCTTGCGCACGTCGGCGAAATTGCGGTCGTTGGGCAGCAAGGACAACGCGGCCGGCAGCGTGCCGACCGGCGCCCACGCGCCCTTGACATCGGTCGCGCGCAGCCAGGCGCCATTGTTCAGCCAATACCAGGTCTTGCTGCCCTGGTCGAAGAACACGTCCCAGTTGGCATTCACCGCCACCGTCAGCGTACTGCCGGCCACTGGCGCCAACACCGGCGCGCCGTCGAAGACCAGAAGGCTGGCCGGGCGCTGGCTGTAGAAGATCTGCGGCGGCGCGTGCTGCAGCGGCACCGCGCCGGGCGCCTCGCCGGCCTGGCGCAGGCTGAGCAGCAGCGTGTCCAGCGGCACCGTCTTGCCGGGCATGGCCGCCAGCGCGGCGCGGATGCGCGCGTCGAAGCGCTCGGCCTGGGCCGTGTCGGCCGCGGGAAAACGCGAGCTGATCAGCTTGCCGTCCGACAGCGTCAGGTAACCATCCCCCGGCAAAGCCCTGATCGTGTCCCACATTTAGTGCTGGACACGGCAAACTTTTAGTTCTATCCTTTCCGGATGCTGGTGGCGGGGCGTGACTTTTCCGAACACATCCTCTCGCGCATCCGTACCCGGGTGCTGGACGATTCGACGCTGACGCGCAGCGCCTTGTCGCGCGAAGTCTGTGGGTGGATGCAGTGGCAAGGCGACGATGGGCGCCCGAAGGATGTGAGCTGCCGGGTGGCGTTGCTCAAGTTGAGTCGGCGTGGGCTGATCGAGCTACCTGCGGCACGGGAGATCTCATTCGGTAGCCCCGCCCAGGTGGCGCAGGCAGCACAGTCGAGTTGGCTGAGGATCGAGGCGCCGCTGGCGCAACTGGGTCGAGTGTGGCTGGTGCCTGTGGACGCTGGGCAAGCCGAGTTGTCTCGTGCGTGGTGGGCGATGATGCAGGCGCACCACCCGCTGGGTGCGGGGCCGCTGTGCGGAGCGCAGA
>JAGTRL010000004.1 GCA_018261815.1 Pseudomonadota bacterium | reverse complement strand
GAGCAGCGGCGTCGCGGCATCGAAGCCCTCGCCATAGCGCTCGGCGACGATGCGGCCGCGGTGCAGCACCACCAGCGCACGCATGCCGGGGCCGGCCAGAGCCGGGTCGGCCAGCAGCGCGGCCAGCGTCGGCGCCGCCTCGCCGACTTCGTCGCCCTCGGGCCAGCGACCGGGGCGTGGCGCGGCAGGCGGCAGCGCCGGCGCAGTGTGGGCCCGCGCCCGGGCCAGGTCGCCGTCGGGCACGGTGGCACAGCCGGTGCCGTCACGGGCCACCGCCAGGCCATCGCCGGCAAAGCCGAACAGCCCCGCGCGCACGGTGCGCTGCTCGCGGTCCACCGACACGCGCATCAGCCGCAGCAGCGGGTGGCCGGGGGACTGCACGTCGTCCTGCAGCACCTGGTGCGGGTCGCGCCCGCTGATGAAGACACTGGAGCAGACGATCTTGGCGGCATAACCGGCGCCGACGCGGATCAGATTCGGTGGCGCTGCCCACAGCCAGAGCAGCGCCGCCACCAGCAGCAGGGCCAGGCTCCACCAGGCGCGACGGGCCAGGGTGTTCTTCATCGGTCGATGATAGGAGGCTCAGCCCCGGCGCCGCGGTCGCTTCGAGGCAGCGCCGGGCGCGCCGAACAGCCCTCTCAGACTGGCATCGAGGATCGGCCCCAGGCTGCGTTGCACGAAGGCCTCGAGCCCGGCCTCGGCCGCGTAGGGCTCGAACTTGCCTGCAATCGCCAGGTGCGCATAACCGTGCACCAGCGACCACAGCGCGGCCACCGCGTTCCAGTGCGGCTCGCCCAACTGTTCGACGGTGGCCAGGCCGAAGCCGCGGCACACGCCACGCGCCAGCACCGCGTGGGCCGCGCCGGCGTGCTGCACCAGCGTGGCCTCGGCATGCAGCTTGCCCTGGCGGAACATCAGCCTGAAGCGGCCCGGGTGGCGCAGCGCAAACTGCACGTAGGCCACGCCCTGGCCGCGCAAAGCGGCCATCGGGTCGCCGCCGCCGCTGGCATCGCCGGCCTCCAGGGCCCGGGTCAGGGCCTCGAAGCCGGAGCTGGCCACCGCCGTCAGCAGCCCGGCCGCGTCGCCGAAGTGGTAGGCCGGCGCCGCCGGCGACACGCCGGCGCGGCGCGCCACCTCGCGCAGCGAGAAGCCCTCGGCCCCGCGCTCGGCCAGCAGCGATTCGGTGGCCTGCACCAGCGCCTCGCGCAGCGCGCCATGGTGGTAAGGCAGGGCCATGTCAATCATGAGCGAATGGTAACTTGACAACGTTCAGATAGTCGAACACACTGCATCTAAACGATGTTCAGATAACCCATGGACGCCCTCTCTCCCGACCTGAGCTTCCGTGCCGGCAACCTGCTGGCGCTGAGCGGCTGGATCGCGCTGGCGCTGTCGCCGCCGTCGCGGCGCTGGACGCCCCGCGTGTGGCAGCTCACCGGCTGGGTGCTGCCGCTGCTGCTGGGCAGCGCCTATGTCGCACTGCTCGTGGGCCATTGGGGCCCGGGTGGCTTCGGATCGCTGGCCGAGGTGCGCCAGCTGTTCGAGCGACCGGGGCTGCTGGCCGCCGGCTGGCTGCACTACCTGGCCTTCGACTTGTTCGTGGGCACCTGGATCGCACGCGACGCGGCGCAGCGCGGACTGCCGCACCTGGCCGTGCTGCCCTGCCTGGCGCTGACCTTCATGTTCGGCCCGGCCGGCCTGCTGGCCTACGCCGCAATGGCATTCATTCACAGGAGGCTTGCCCAATGAACCTGCTGTCCCTGACCCACGACGCAAGCGCGGTTGCCATCCCGGGGCCGTCGCCCTGGGCCGCGCTGTGGCGGCGCGAGCCGCGGCTGGTGGCCTTTGCTTGTCTGATGCTGGCGATGATGCTGCCCGCAGCCATCGCCCTGGGCCTGGACGAGCGCGTGCTGCGCGGCGTCAACGTCTGGGTCAAGCCGCTGAAGTTCATGGCCTCGGTGGCGCTGCTGGCACTGACCACCGCCTGGTTCGCGCCGCTGCTGCCCGATGCGGTGCGCCGCAGCCGGGCCTTCGGCCTGCTGGTCTGGACCGTCATCGCCACCGGCGGCTTCGAGGTCGGCTACATCACGCTGCAGGCGGCGCTCGGCCAGGCCTCGCACTACAACGTCGGCGACCCCTTCCATGCGGCGATGTACACGCTGATGGGCACCGGCGCACTGCTGCTCACCGCCACCCAGCCCTGGCTGGCCTGGCTGATCTGGCGCCATGGCGAGCGCCAGGGGGCGCCGGCCTACCGGCTGGGCGTGCTGCTGGGCCTGGGCCTGACCTTCGTGCTCGGCGCCAGCGTCGGCATCCTGCTCGGCGGCGGGCCGCCGGCCAGTGGGGTGGGCCTGCCGGTGGTGGGCTGGTCGCGCAGCATGGGCGACCTGCGCGTGGCGCACTTCGTCGGCATCCATGCCGGCCAGGTGCTGCCGCTGGCCGGCTTCGTGCTGGCCCGCTGGCAGCCCGGCGCGGCAGTGGCGGGTGTGTGGGGTGTGACGGCGCTGTGGACCGCACTGTGGGCCTGGACACTGTGGCAGGCGCTGTCGGGCCAGCCGCTGCTCGGCCTTTAGTCGCGCGACCGCGGCCGGCCGCGGGCCGGCTGCTAACCTGCGCGCTTCTCGACCGTACAGGAGCCCACCCATGCAGTACACACGCCTCGGCCGCACCGGCCTGCAGGTTTCGCGCATCTGCCTGGGCTGCATGACCTTCGGCATGCCCGAGCGCGGCGCCCACCCGTGGACGCTGGACGAGGCGGCCAGCCGCCCGCTGCTGCGTCAGGCGGTGGAGCTGGGCATCAACTTCTTCGACACCGCCAATGCCTATTCGGACGGCACCTCGGAGGAGATCGTCGGCCGCGCGCTGCGCGACTTCGCGCGCCGCGACGAGATCGTCGTCGCCACCAAGGTGCGCTTTGGCGCGCGCCGTGCGCCGAATGTCGGCGGCCTGTCGCGCAAGGCCATCCTGCATCAGATCGACGCCAGCCTGACGCGCCTGGGCATGGACTTCGTCGACCTGTACCAGATCCACCGCTGGGACCCGGACACGCCGATCGAGGAGACGATGGAGGCGCTGCACGACGTGGTCAAGGCGGGCAAGGCGCGCTACCTGGGCGCGTCGTCGATGTCGGCCTGGCAGTTTGCCAAGGCCCAGCAGGTGGCGGCAGCGCATGGCTGGACGCCCTTCGTCAGCATGCAGCCGGAGCTGAGCCTGATCTACCGGGAGGAAGAGCGCGAGATGCTGCCGCTGTGCCGCGACCAGGGCGTCGGCATCATTCCCTGGAGCCCGCTGGGCCGCGGCCGGCTGGCCCGGCCGTGGGGCGAGCACACGCCGCGCATCGCCAGCGATGCCTTCGGCGCGACGCTGTTCGCCCACACCGAGGACAACGACCGCCGCGTTGCCGAGGCGCTGGCCGGCGTGGCCGCGCGGCGTGGCGTGCCTCGAGCCCAGGTGGCGCTGGCCTGGTTGCTGGGACAGCCCGGCATCACCGCGCCGATCGTCGGGGCGTCCCGGCCCGGCCATCTGGACGACGCCGTCTCAGCACTGGCCCTGACGCTGCAGCCCGAGGAGTTGGCCGCGCTGGAGGCGCCATACCTTCCGCACCCGGTGGTCGGCTTCGAATGAAGGTGGCGCGGGACGAGCCCGCGCCAGGCTCGCTGGCGGCGCTGGCCGCGCGGCATGGCGAACGCTACCGCTGGCGCGTGCTGATGACGGTGATGATCGGCAGCATCGCCTCGGTGATGTCCTCGACCATCGTCAACGTGGCGGTACCCGACCTGATGCGCCACTTTGCCATCGGCCAGGAGCGCGCCCAGTGGGTCGCGGCGGGCTTCATGGCGGCGATGACGCTGTCGATGCTGCCCACGCCCTGGCTGCTGGCGCGCTACGGCTACCGCCACACCTATGTCGGCGCGGTCACGCTGCTGATGGCCGGCGGCATCGCCGGCGGGCTGGCGCAGCATTACCCGCTGGTGCTGGCCATGCGCGTGGCCGAGGGCTTGGCCGCGGGCGTGCTGCAGGTCATCCCGTCGATCATCATCCTGCGCGCCTTCGACCAAGGTGAGCGTGGCCGCGCGATGGGCATCTTCGGCTTCGGCGTGGTGCTGGCGCCGGCCGTGGGGCCGAGCATTGGCGGCGTGCTGGTCGAGTACTTCGGCTGGCGCTCGATCTTCTTCTTCGTCGTGCCCTTCGCACTGTGGGCGCTGTGGCTGGCACGGCGCTACCTGCCGGAGTCGGCGCCGGGCGGCGGCGCGCCGGGCGGGCGCAGCGAAGCACTCGACGCGCTGGGTCTGACGCTGGCCACGGTGGGCGTGCTCGGCCTGCTCAACGGCCTGGTGCACCTGCACGACGCGTCACGGGTCTCGGCGGCGGCATTGCTGGGCACCGGCGTGCTGGCGCTGGCGCTCTTCGTCTGGCACGAATCGCGCACGCCCAAGCCGCTGCTCAACCTGCACCTGTTCCGCTCGCGGCCCTTCGCGATGGGCGGCGTGGTGGCCTTCACCTACGGCATGGGGCTGTTCGGCTCGACCTACCTGGTGCCGGTGTTCATGCAGACCGCGCTGCACTTCCCGCCGTCGCAGGCCGGCGCGGCGTTGATGCCGGCCGGCCTGGTCCTGGCGCTAACCATCCCGCTCGGCGGTCGCCTGGCCGACCGCGTGGCACCGCACGCGCTGGTGGCCGCCGGGCTGGCACTGCTTGCTGTGTCCTTCGCGCTGATGACCACGGTGGGCCCAGGCACGCTGCTGTGGGTGCTGATGCTGTGGGCCGTGGTCGGCCGCATCGGCCTGGGCTTCGTGCTGCCCTCGCTGACGCTCGGCGCCATGCCGGGGCTGGGCGCCGATGCTGTGCCGCAGGCGGCCAGCGCGATCAGCTTCCTGCGCCAGCTGGGTGGCGCCGCAGGCGTGAGCCTGGTCGGCATCTTCCTGGAATGGCGGCTGCGCATGCGCGCGGCCACCGGCGCAGCCGAGCTTTCGGCCTATGCAGACACCTTCTGGCTGGTGGCGGCGCTGTCCGCCCTGGCCACGCTGGCCGCGCTGCGCATGCGGCCGCTGCCGCCGCGCGCTACTGTCGCTCCCTGATCTCGCGCTCGCGCGCACCCCGCAGTGCCAGGACCAGTTCGCCGAACTCGCGGGTCATCGCCTCGAGCAGGTCTTCCAGCGCAGCCAGGCCAATCACCCGGCCGGCATCGTCGAGCACGATCAGCCGGCGCACGCGGTGGCGGCGCATCTCGTGCGTGGCCTCCATCAGGCTGGCGCTGGCCGGCGCGGTGACCAGCTCGACCGACATCACGTCGCCCACGGTGAACAGCGCCGGATCCAGCTCCTCGGCCATCACCGCCAGCACCAGGTCGCGGTCGGTGACGATGCCCACCGGCTTGCCGCTGTCGGACGCACCGTCCAGCACCACCAGACAACCCACATGGTGGGCGCGCATCAGCTGCGCGGCACGGGTCGCGGTGGTGTCGGGCATGGCGGTGACGACGATCTTCGTGGCCAGCGATTCGAGGGTGAGGGGCATGGGGCGCTCCACCGACTGCGGCGACATTGCCAGCTTCGATTCGGCGCCGCGGCCGCAGGCCGTGCATTGAGCCTGCTCAACCGCCGTTCACGCAACGCGCCTAGTCTAGGGCCCCCTTTGCAGAGGACACGGGAGACCCGCATGAAACACGCCCACGCGCGCCATCACACCGCCAAGGAAGCTACGGCCCCGGTGGCCGCGACGCCAGAAGCCCCGTCGAAGGACGAGTTCGTCCGCGAGGCGGCCTACTACTACTACGAGCAGCGCGGCCGCATCGGCGGCCACGAGCTGGACGACTGGCTCAGGGCCGAGGCCGAGTTCGAGCGCCTGAGCGTCGCGCCGGCCGGCGACGCCGAAACTGCCGGGCACTGACGGCGGCGCAACAATCCTGCCGCGGGCGACGGACCAAGCGTCGTGCGGGGTGCCGCTCAGCGCGGGCCGGCAGCGCCGGCCGGGGAATGCCGCTGTCTCCGTTGAGCCGCCGCGTTGTGGCAGCCTTGGGCAACTCGTTGAACGGCGGCAGCTGTCTCCGACAGCGTCAGCACCGCCGGTCGGGCCAGCCGGGCTGGCCCGAACCGGGTGATGAACATGTGCGCTGCAGCATCCGACAGACCTTATTCCGAGCCCGACAGACCTTATTCCCACCGATCAAAGCTTGTTCTATAGGAATAAGGTCTGTCGGGCCCTCACCGGGGAAGTGCGTCCACTTTTAACTCCCCAACCCCCTGTCGGGACTGCGCAAGTTTGATCGCTCGCCTTGCACCCTCGGAATATGGTCTGTCGGGATTTGTAACGGACCCGGATCTGAGCGATTTCCAGCCACCTGCAGTGACCTGCAACGTCGAAATCTATGCAAACTGAGCAGCCGGGAAGCTGTCGCTGGTGGGCGGCTCTGACCGGCCAATTCCTGCCGTTGGCGAAGGTCGACTTCGGGGCATCTGCCTTGGCTGATGTCGAGGGCTCACGACGAACGAACCGCACGACACGGCCTGAGGCGGGCGAATACCTTTGTCCCTTCATCCTGGCGCCACGAACCAGTCGGGCCAAGCACCATCCAGTTCGACGCGCCAGCCCCAATGCCTGTCGTCCGGCATCGTGATGCCGAAATCGAACACGGCCTTGGCGTCCTTCGAGTCGAAGCTGCCGGACACCGACACTTCTGCATCGCCGCCGAGTGCCGGGAAGCGCGTGCTTTGCGGCACCACCTGCTCGGCGATCTCGATCACGTCTTCACAAACGCGCTTGAAGACCCCAATGACGACGTCGTCGCCGAACGGGTTGAGCAGCCTGATGTTCACCTGGTTGCCGGTGGCGTCGGCGAGCCCGCTTTCGACCAGATCAACGGCTTGCTCGACCAGAGCTTCGGCGAAGTCCGCCGCGGCCTCGTAGAGCTCCAGGACCCAGCTGCAGACTTCGCCCACCACCTCCGGGATCTCTTCCAGCACTTCCCAATCGACCTGCACGTAGCCGCTCAGGTTCTCGGCAGTGACCGTCACCGCGACCCGGCTCGGGCTCAGCTCGAGGGCCAGGGTCGCCTGGCCCTGCGCCGAATAGGTGACGCGGGCCAGGCCGGGAAACTCGGCTGCGTCGATCAGGTCGTTGCTCAGGCTTTGCGCCAGGTCCCCGCTCGTCACGGTGGTCGGTGGCAGGTTCAGCGCCACCTCGATGAACAGGTTTAGCTGCGTGCCGTCGAAGCCACCGCTCGCCGCGCCCTCGGCCACCACCTTGCCGCCCACGCGCAGCCGCGCCAGCCCGCGAAAGCGCAGCCCTTGCTCGAACCCCAGCCCATCGTCGAGCGCATGCAGCGATACCTGATCCCAGGCCGGCCCGGCCAGGTAGCGGAACTCGCCGTCAAGTTCGACGCTGACCGCGTTGCCGAAGTGCAGGGTCTGCGCCACGCGCGCCGCGAAGAACAGCGACGGTGGCTGCGGCAGCAGGACGCCGATCTCCGGCAACGCGGCGACCTGGCTCGAATGTTCATCGCCGGGCAGCACCAGACCGCGCAGCTTGAGCACGAAGCCGCTTTGCAGGCGTCCGGCTTCACTGGGTCCACCGGCGGTCAACAGCGTCAGATCCAGGCCCGCCAGCAGCACCGGCCGGTTCGGCACGATGTAGCTCGGCGGCCCGGCCGCAGGCCAGCGCACCAACAGGTCGGCGATGTTGAGCCGGCCGTGGCTGCCCGGCAGCGGCGCACCGGCTGCCGGTGCAGCGAGCTCGAACAACGGGCTCGGCTGGGCCGGCCGCGCCGGCAAGGCCGCATCGGCCGCGGTCCAGAACACACTCTCGCGGTGGAACTGTGCGCCGTACACCAGCGCCTGCGCCGGCGGCGCAGCGGCCGGCTGCTCGACGGCGCGCTCGCGCAGCTCGAGCCGGGCGCGCAGCCGCCCGGCCTTGCCCGGCGTGTCGGCTTCGAGCGCCGTCACCGCCGGTGGCAGCACCGCCTCCGACACCAGCGTCGTGGTGGCGCCGGCCGCCGCACCCTGCGCCTCGATGCGCTCCACCGCCCAGCAGCGCAGCCGGTAGCTGCCGGCCTGCGCGACGACGTCGAACAGCGGGTTGGCGCTGTTCACCGGCAGCATGAACACCGATTCGTCGAGCAGCGCACCGCCTGCGCCGCGGCAGAACAGCGCGTAGCCCTGCGCGACGCGGCACCGCGCGGCCGCGCCGGGCCCGGCTGGCGGCCGCGGTTCGTCGACAGCCAGCAGCGCGGCCCAGGCGGGCCCGACCTGTCGCAGGTCCAGGCGCGAAGTCTCATAGCCCGCCTTGAACTCCCCAGTGACACGCTGCCAGGCCGGCAGGCCGGCGGCCCGGCTGCTCAGGTTCAGACACACCAGGGCGACGTCGGCCCAGGCCACACCCTGCTGCTGGCCGACCAGCGCCGCCTCCTCGAGCAGCCGCGCATAGGCCGCCGTCAGCGACCTCAGCGCGCGCTCGAACTCCTCGTGGGTCGCCTCGCCGGTGGCCGCGCGCCGCGCCAGTTCATCGAAGCGCGCGATCCAGCGGCCCGGCCGGTGCACCGCGCGCAGCATTTCGGCGACCCGCGCTTCCAGCGCCTGCGGGTCGCCGCGCACGATGCGGCCACGCGGCTGCGCCTTGGTGCGGATGGCTTCACCGGCCAGCCTGCGCAGCAGCGCGGCCGGCTCGCGCGCGCCGGCGCGGGGGCCTAGCGCGGCGGCGAGCTGGCGTTCGAGGTCGGCGCGCAAGACATCGATCTCGCGCGCCGTGCCGACGGTCCCGCGCTGCAGCCCCTTGACCACGGCCTCGAGCCGCGCCGCGGTCGCCGCGCCGACCGTCTGGCTCGGCAGGTGGCGCTCGACCAGCGCCTTGGCATCGACTAGCGGCAGCACCGCGCGCCAGGGCTCGAGCTTGTCGTCCGTTTCATAGTGCAGCGCGTGCTTCGCGAGCCCTTCGGCCAGCGCGCCGGCGTCGCGCACGAAGCTGTGGTGATAGCGCACGCGGGCCCGTTGCCGCGCCCGCAGGGCCGTGGCGATGGCCTCGCGCAGCTTCGCCTCGGGGTATGGGCCCTGATTGCGGGCCCAGTCGCCGATCTTCTTGTCGGCGTCCGGATCGATGCCGAGTCCGCGCAACCAGTTTGCGCGCAGCTTCGGCCGCTGGGTGGCGCGCAGCCCCTCGAGCAAGCGCACTGTGGCGAGCGACAGCACCGCCTCGGCCAGCCGTGGCGTGCGCAGGGTACGCGCCGCGCGCGCTGCCCGCTCGCCGCGCGGGTGGCTGTCGAAGCGCAGCACCTCGAGCACAGTGTGCCACTCCACCATCCACCATAACCCAGACACCACCAGCGGCGGCGGCAACCCGGGCGCACCGTCACCGTCACCGCTCATTGCATCCTGCAGCCGCTGCCGGCGCGGGCGCAGCCGCTCGTGGTACAGACGCAGTTCGTACGCCAGCTCGTCGGGCGCCAGCAGGCACACCGCGATGCTGCACGCGAACTCGACGCTGAAGCCGGGCAGCCGGAACCCGGCCTGCAGGCTGTGATGCATGCGCCGGGCCGACAGCGGCGCCAGCTTCAGCAGCGCCGACTGCCGGCGGTCCAGTTCGACGAAGAGGCCACGCGCCTGCTCCGTCGCCTGCTCGACCCGCTGCTGCGCCGTGCCGGCGACCTCGGCCGCCGCGTCCTGCGCCGCCACCAGCGCGCTGCCGATACCGCGCACGACCGGAAAGACGGCGTTCAGCGCGTCGCCGAGATCGATGCGCACATGGGCCTCGATCGGGAACGGGCTGGCGTCCACCACCGCGTCGCCAAACAACTGGAGCACCGGCAGGTCGACCCGCAGATCGGCCTCGAGGTAGGCGATGTCGCGGACCGCCGAATCCGCGGCCATCTGCAGGCCGTCGAGATCGCCCGACAGCAGCCGCTGGCCGAGCAGGGCCAGTTCGATCAGAGCCGGAATCGGCAGGCTGGGCATCGGCCGCGACAGGCCAGCCTCGATGCGCACCACGCCCGGGATGCGCGCCAGCACCTGGATGGCGTGATCCGTGCCCAGCTTTTCCCCGGTGTAGAAGTCGAGCATCGGCAGCGCGAACCCGGGCCACAGGCCGAGCACACCGACGGGGCTCCAGGGCGGGATCGGCAGCAGCGGCGGCACCGTCGCCGCCCAGGGGAAGAACACCACCAGTGGCGCCGGCAGCAGCTGCAGCGTGGTGCCGCGAAACTGCAGGCGCAGCACCGGTTCTATGTCGTGCGCCCGGCCGTGGGCATCGAACCATCGGTCGGGCCCGACCTGCACGCCCCAGTCGAGTTCGATCGCCGGGTACATCAGCTGCGTCATCGGGATCAGCGAGAAGCGCCGCAGGTACTGCACGAACAGATCCTGCTGATGCAGCAGCGGCGGCCCGGCCAGTGCCGCCGGGTCGGGCACGCGTGGCACCTGCAGCACGTACTCGAAGCCGCGGTTGTCGGCGTGTGGGGCGTCGGTGTCGCCGAACTTCAGGTTCCACAGCAGGATCGGCGGCGCCTGCGCCGTCAGTTGGCGCAACTCGACGTCGATCCAGGCCGATGGACTGCCCGGTTGTCCGGGGGGCAATCGGTAGGCCAGCGGCGAGAAGTCGGCCAGCGCCAGCAGCGCCTGCGGCAGGCCGAGCCCGGCCTTCAGCCGCAGCTGCACCGCCGACGGCGCCCACGAATAACCGAGCGCGAAGCCGCCGAAGTACAGGTCGAGGGTCTGCGGCCCGTCCAGCGTCTCGCCGTTGACGCCGACCGTGCCCGCGCGCGCCAGCGGGATCGAGATCAGCGGCACCGGCTGGGCGTCGTCGACGACGAGGGGCGGCTGCAGCTCGATGAAGATGCTGGTGGCGGTGGCGCCGAGCACCGCGGTCGGCCCGGGCAGCGGCAGCACGTCGTTGAGCAGCGGCGGCAGCTGCACGATCTGCACGCCACCGCTGGCGCCGACGTCGAGCCCGTTCTCGCCGAAAGCAAAGCGCAACTGCAGGTTCTTCAGCTCGAACACCAGCAGCGGCTCGTCCGCGCTGCCCGCCAGCGTGGCGAAGACGTCGTTCCAGTCCTGCAGCACCTCCTCGATCGACCCGTCGTGGCCGACGTTGCGGCCAAACAGATCGTTTCGGACCTGCGTGACCAGCGCCGTGATGTCGACGAAGCCCGGCGCCGCGCCCGGCACGGCAATGCGCACCGGGTCCTCGACGCCGGTGGCCAGCCGCAGTGCCGGCTGGCCGCGCTCGAAGTCGAAGTACAGCCCGGCATCGAAGGTCTCGCCGAGCACGCGTGCCAGCACGGTGGCCTGCAGATGCAGTTCGGCCCCCGAGTCGGGCAGCGCCACCTCGAACACCAGCGCCTGGGTCCGCAACGCAAACGGGCCGTCGCCGTCGTCATGGACGAGCTCGAACTGGGCGCTGCGTTGGTCGAGGCGGCCGTCCCGGTCGGCTTCGGTCGGGGTGTCCGCCGGAACCGGCGCGAGGGGCGCGCCGGCGCCGGCCAGCGTCTCGAACAGGTCGATCCAGGCGCTGTCGCCGGCACGCAGCTCGATGCGCAGCGTGGGCGCCTGGCAAGCGGCAGCGTCGCCGGCCTCGGTCAGCGGCAGGCACAGTCGCAACGAACCGCGCACGCCGGCCACCGCGGCCTGCAGCGCATCGACCAACGGCTGCCAGTCGGCGGGCAGGTCGAAGCTGTCGCGCAGCGCATCGAACAGCGACTGATCGGCCAGCACGGCTTCGGCGCTCAGTTCGAAGGCCTGGCCGAAGGCCAGCTCGAAGCGCTCGGGGTGGATCAGCGTGATCGGCGCGCGCCCCGGCACCGGCAGGCGCAGCGGTGGGAAGCCGCGCTCGGCGCTGAGCTTCAGTGACGGCGGCGCACCGTCTTCGCCCGGCTGCAGAGCGAACTGGCACAGCACGCCGGCCAGCGGCGGCAACACGTCGGCCGCGCCGATGCGCTGCCAGGCCGACGTGAGGCGAAGCTGCCCGGAGGCCGTCGGCGTCATGTCGCCCTGCAGCGGCAGCTCGAGCCGGAAGGTCGCGTCGGCCACGTCCAGCGGCAGCGGGCCGAGCGGGCCGTCGTAGTGACTGTAGCGGTCGACCAGCGTGCCGCCGGCCGGCCAGGCGGCCGGCGGCGCCTGCTCGACCAGTTCGAGGTCGAGCCGCAGGCGCGGGCTGTTGCTCACCTCGACGTGCAGCGCGCAGCGCAGGTCGGGCAGGCCCACCCCCGCAAGCGGGGCGGCATCGATGCCGGGCAGCAGCCGCAGTGCGCCGTGCAGCGCCGCCGCGACCTGCTGCCAGGGCTGCACGAAGCGCGCGCGCAGCGCCAACTGCCAGGGCCGGGCCGCGGCGCCGACACCGGGCGGGCGCAGCAGGGTGAGCTGCAGATCGGCCGGCGCCAGGCCGAAGCGATTGACCGCCGATCCCGGCACCGGCACCGCGCCGGCCAGCCGCAGCGCCAAACGGTCCTCCCCATCGGGCTCATGCTCGAAGCTGACCTCGGCATCGATCGCACCGGCCAGAGGTTCCGCCAGCACAGGGCCGTCAGGAATGTCCAGCGTCAGGTGAGCCAGACCCGTGGCAGCGAGGCGCAGTCCCGGACTCGGGCCGTTATCAAGCCGCACGCCGTGCAACTTGGCGCGCAGCGTGAGTCGGAGCGCGGACACCGCCAGCGGCAGGCCGCCGCCGACCGTCATCGCGTCGACGAGCTGCAGGTGCTCGATTTGCAGCTTGGCGTTGCCGGCGAGCGAGCGCACGCGCGCGTCGAGGCTCACGTTGCGGTCGGCCTGAATGTCAAGGCCGAAGAAGCTGCCCGCGGCGGTGAAGCCGAGCGTGGCCTTCAGCTCGCCGTCCCAGACGCCTTGCAGCGCGGCCTGCGGATCGTCGAGCAGGGCCGTGATCGGCGGCAGCAGCGCGGCCTGGATCGACAGCTCGACCGTGCCGTGCGCGCCCTCCAGCACGAACGCGCCGACCCCTGCACCCGGGTTGGCGTGCACGGCGCCCAGCAGCAGCAACCGTGCACGCTCGACCGCCAGCGTTTCGCCCTGGCCGCGCAGGCGCAGCGACACCCCCAGCCAGGCCGTGCCTTCGCCCTCGAAGCCGGGCAGTTCGACCGGCAGCGCGGGCAGCGCCTGCACGCCGACCAGCTGCACGAACTCATCGCCGAAAACGGCGATCCAGGCCACCTGTGACGCCGGCACGCCGTCGCCGACGCGCAGCCAGACGGCACCAACCTGCTCGAGAGCGCTGCGCGCGGCGGCCACCTCGGCCAGGAAGGCCTGCGTCGCGCTGCCGGCTTCGGGCCGCGCGGCGGCATCGGCCGCCAGCGCGTCGAACAGCGCCGCCGGCCAGACGGCTTCGTCGACCGCACCGGCGCCGAGCCCGACCTGCAGCGCGCCGACGCTGCCCAGCGCGGCGACCGCCGGCAAACCACCCGCGCCATACCGCAGCGTCAGGGACTGCAGTTCGGCGACCAGAGGGCCGTTCATCAGGCAACCTCCGCGCTGCGCGCTGCGGTATTCGCCTTGGGAACGGCCCGGCGGCTCATGACGTTTCCTGCAACTGCACCGACAGCACCACGGCATCGCCCTCGATGCCCAGACTGGCCTGCAGAGCGACACCGCCCGGCACGGGCGCCACCGCAACGCCGAAGGGCAGCGTGGCGGCCAGCGACAGCAGCGCGACCAGCACCGGCGCGCGCCCCTGCACCATGCGCAGCGCCGACGGCAGCGCGACCGGGTCGGCGCCGAGCATCGGCAAGCGATACAGCGCCAGGAAACACGCGGCGGCGAGTGGGTCGGCGCGGTTGCCCGCCAGCGGTGCGAACAGCTCGTGCAGCTGCTGCAGGCGCTGGCGGCTGGCGCTGTCCACCGTCAATCGGACGCTGAAGCTGCGGCCGTCGACGCTGGCGCCGACACCGGCATGGCGCTGCACCAGTAGTGCGACGAGGCGGAAGAAGAACGCCTGCAGCCGCCCCAGTTGCGCCGCGGCCGCCTCGATCTCGCCGGCAACGGCGCCACCGCCAAGCGAATCGATGCGCTCGAGCACGATGTTGTCCGGCTCGCCGCCGCTGGCATCGACGAACAGCAGCGCCTGCAGCGGCAGGGCCACGTTGCGCGACACCCCGAGCTGCGCCAGCGCATCGGCGAAGCGGTCGCCCAGGTAGTCGCGGGCTTCGGCCAGCCGCGCGGCCAGCCAGTCGAGCAGGCTGCCCTCGGGCAGGGCTTCGACCAGCTCGGCGATGCGCCTGCGCACGTCTTCGTCGAGGTCGGTGAGCTCCCACTCCATGGTCTCGGGACCACGGCTGTTCTCGGTGAAGAAGACGGCGCGCGCCTGCCCGCTGGGCGTGATCTCGATGCCCCAGATGACGCCACGGAACCAGCTCGCCGTGCCGGTGTTGTAGTAGCGGCTGCGCAGCGGCGCGCGCACACCGCTGTCGGTGGTGTAGTCCAGGCCGAGCGGCAGCAACGCGTTGACCACCCCCTGCGCCGCCTCGACCAGCGGACGCAGCGGCGCGGCGAACGGGTCGGGGATCTGGTAGTAGGGCTGGCTCTGCGGGATGTGCGTGTGGCCGATGCACAGGTGGTTGCCGAGCCGGAACAGCGGGTCGAGCGGGAGCGGCGCGACGACGATCGCGCCGCTGCCGTTGCGCTCGACGCTGTCGCCGTCCCAAACCGGCTGGTCCAGCGGCATCGTGTAGCTGCCGAACAGCATCGCCATCGATTCCGAGAACATCACGTCGTCGATCGGCAGCCGCGTCGCGTCGTCCTGGTGCTGGATCTGGTGCGCCATGCGCAGGGCCACGCTGTCGGCCAGCCAGTTGTTGGCCACTGGCGCGCGCCCCAGCAGGTTGCGCAGGTCGAGCAGCGCGCTGCCGGCCAGCGCGATGCCGCGCAGGTCGAGGAACGGGTCCATCAGCTGGTCGACCGGCACGCCGACGCCGTTGGAGATCAGCTTGCCGATGACCGCCGTCGAGTCGCTGTTCCAGACGTCGAACTGGTGGCCATGGCAGACCAGCATCGGTTTTTTTTCGATGTAGGCGGCGGCATCCATGCCCAGCCGGCCGTTGAGCATCGCGGCCACCGCCGCCTGCGGGTTGGCCGGCAACGCCCAGGCGTCACCGATCAGTTCGAAGAAGCCGTTGTCGGCCATCGTCTTGACGCCGTCGATGACCAGGAAGTCGTGCAGCTTCAGCTCCTCGCAGGCGTTGATGTCCGCAAGCCCGGAGCGCACCGCATCGGCCGCCGCCTTCCACTGCCACTGCAGCCAAGGCCGCGTCACCCCCGCCTGGGTGAGCGGCGACATCATCTCGCGCAGGTACGAGTCGTGGTTGCCGATGACCCGCCAGTAGCGCCCGGCCGCGTGCAGCTCCCACAGGTCGGCATAGACCTCACGGTGGTGATCGAGGATGGCCTGCATCTTGGCCATCGGCGTGGCGTACTCGAAGGCCTCGCGGATGTACCACAGCTCCTCGCAGTCGCCGTTCTCGATCAGCGTCACGCCGTTGTCGCGCACCCAGGCGAGCACCTGGCGGTACAGCGCGCGGTTGTCGCTGAAGTGGTCGATCGAGCCGAACTCGAGCAGGCCGCGGTTGTCGCTCTCGGCGTCGCGATGCAGGTCGCTGACGATCAGGTAGCGGGTGCCCGGGCCGGGCTCGTGCAGCCGCGCGGTGACCAGGTCGGCGTCCTTCTCGACATCCTTGCCGACCAGGCGCGCGAACACGCCGGGGAACTGCCAGAACGTGAAGCCGATCGACGCCGGGATCAGCAGCAGCGCCGCGGGCGGGTAGCGCCGCACCAGGTTCAGCATCGTCCATTCGCGCTCGAGGGCGAGCGCGCGCTCGTCGGGGTCGTCCAGCGAGGCCAGATCCATCGATGCGAACAAGCCCTGGAACATCGCCAACAGGCGCGAAGGAGCGACCTCGACTTCCTGCACCAGCGCCGCCAGCGCCGCCACCGTGGCGTCGCCCAGGCCCGGGATGCGGTCCCAGCCGACGGGCGGCGCCAGTTGCATCGGGCCGACGGCCAGCGCGGCCATCACCTGGCCCACCAGCCAGTCGGCCAGCGGCAGGCGGACTTCGCCGAACAGCGCAGCCGGCAGCGGCAGCGCCGGGGCCAGCGCCTCGAGCCCGGCCGAGCGCTGCGACGGCCGCAGCAGGTCGAGCAACGCGGCGGCCACCTCGCCGGCCTGCGGGCCCGAGGGCAGATGCTGTGCCGCCAGCGCGACCAGGCGCGCACAGAGGGCGGCAAAGTCGGACAGCCGCGCCTGGGGTACCTCGGCCGCCAGGTTCAGCAGGGCCGTGAAAAAGGCCCCCGGCTGCAGCGGCAGCGACGCGGCTTGCGCGAACAGCGGACCCGTCAGCGACGCCGCGGCCTGCGGGGCCAGCTCGAACAGCTGCTGCAGCAGGCGCGCCAGCGCCGCCAGCGCGTCGGTGCCGCTCGGCAGCGCAGCGGTGCCCACCGAGAACCAGGCGCGCCAGGCCACCTCGGCCCAGCCTGCCTGGGCGTCCAGCGGATCCAGCTGGGAAATGGCGCGCAGCAACAGGGCAAACACGCGCTCGGCGTCGAGCACCGCCAGCGCCGGCTCCACGAGGTTCTCGATCACGGCCTGCGACGGGGTGCCGCCGAGGGCGCCGGTGAAGAACTCGAGCCATGACGCTTCGTCGAGCGACAGCCCGGCCGCTTCGGCCAGTTCGTCCAGCGACAGCGCGCGCACCAGCCAGCGCAATTGCGCGAGCAGGAAGCGCAGCGCCTCGGGAAGGTCGAGCGCCTGCATCGGTGCCGGCTCGAAGCTCAGCGCCAGGGCGGCCGGATCCTGGGCATCGAAGGCATCGACGAGCAAGTCGCCGCGCAGCAGCGGCAGCGCCAGCCCCGGCACCTGCGGGAAGCCGATCCGTACGTCGGGCAGACGCAGCTGCCAAGCGCCGAACGTGTCCGGTCCGATCGTGGGCAGGTCGAAGGCCGCGTCGCCGAAGGCCACGCTGACCGGCAGCGCCTGCAGGAAGCTGCCGTCGGCCGGTGCGCGGCCGGACCCCAGGCCAAGGGCCAGCCCGAAGCGCAGGCGGGTCGCGTCCCAGCGCGGCGCTCGCGCGCCGAGGCCGCCGCCGTCGGGCAGAACGAAACGCTGCCGCAGCGCGAACTGCTGCATCGCCGGCAGCACATCGGCGCCGCCGATCAACTGGCGCAGCACGGCGGTGGCCTGGTTCAGCAAGGGCTGCAACTGCCCGCCCGGCGCAGCGCCGGCAGAACCGTCGAGCGCGAGTTCGAGCTCCATCGGGTGGCGGTCGGCGAAGACGCGCGCCGACACCCGGCTGCCAGCACCGAGCCGCAGCACGGGACTGTGCGTCGGCCAGTCGATCGGCTGCGGCGAGAGCAGCGTGAAGCGCTGGTTGGCGTAGCCGATGTCGAACTCGACCGCGCCGCCGAAGCCCAGTTCCGCCGCGCCGGGCCAGCGCACGCGCCCGCTCGCCTGCACCAGGCCGATGTCGGACACGGCATCGAGCAGCCCGTCGGCGTCGGTATCGGCGAGCGGGATCGACAAGGCGAGCCAGCGGATCTCGAACAGCCCGCCGGCGACATCGAGGCCGATCAGCGGCGCGGCTTCGGCCCCGGCCTGCAACGTCAGCCTTGCCTGGGCCGGGTCGAGCGAGGCGCTCATGGCGAACCCGCCTTGCTGGGCCTGGGCGCTGAGCAGTTCGTCGGTCAGGGCGATGGACAGGGCTGACGCGACGGCCACGTCGTCACTCACCTCCAGCACGGCGCCGGCAGCCAGGATCTGCCCCGCATGATGGAACCGTATCCCGGGCACTTCGGGCACATGTATCGAAATCAGCGCCATTCAGGACTCCTTGGCCCGGTCGAGCCCAAAAGCTGGGATCACCTGCGCTTAACCGTCGAATGCATGCCGTTGGCACCAATTCAGCGGCATGATGTGCGCTAGCCCCGAGCCTCAAACCCCGTGGCCAATACTTCATGCCGGCGACCCCCTGACGGCAAGACTATGGGCTACCGGCCGCGCCAGCCATCCCAAGAACACGATGTCGCGATGCCGGCTCAACGGGACACAAAGATCGACTCCTTACAGTGAGCCTCGCGGTCCGACTGGCAGCTTTGCGGCAGCGGCTTCATACCCGCGGATGTCGCTGAAGGGTCGACAGCCGGTACCGGTGAACGGCTGGTCCGGAGCAGCTCAATTCGGAGTACGCGTTCAGCACCTTGCGACCGTTGGATCCAACGCCGCTTGCTTCAGCGTTCCAACCAGATTGCCAGTCAGCTGCCTTTCGTGGCCGGCAAGCCAGGCCAAAGAGCGCGTAGTGCACAGCCATGCACTGATTCGCGGATCCAAAGAGAAGGCCGGCGGTAGCACCTCAATGCCACAGCCGGACCAATAGTGGAATCGACGCCAATGCGCTGGTCTTGTCAGATCAGAGTGCTTCGTCCTTGAGCTTCTTCAGCGCGCGAGTCTTGATCTGCACGGCCACCGGTTTAGCGGCGAAGGTGCGCTCCTGTTTGGTGAATGGGTCGATGCCGGTACGCTTCTTCATAGCGGGCACCCGTTCGCGGACCGGACCGGGCATTCGAGAGTCGCGCGTCAGAGGCAGAACCTCACTGCCCCCATTCTGCTGAACAAGGGATTTGGGGACTCCGATCTTGCTCCAACGGCAAATCTTCTCTCGCGCATTAAGCCATTAGTTTGTGATGAGAATACACCCTCGTAGATCTGTTCAAGAATCAACTTATATTAGTGTTCTGTGATGCGGTTCTATGACATAAGAATCAAGATATATTAGAATCCACCAAAAGCTTGTTCCCAGCGAACACGGTCATTCGACCGTGACGCTCTTTGCCAGGTTGCGCGGCTTGTCCACATCCGTTCCGCGCGCGCAGGCGGTGTGGTACGCCAGCAGTTGCAGCGGCACCACGTGCAGGATCGGACTGAGCACGCCGTAGTGCTCGGGCATGCGGATCACGCGCACGCCGGGGCCGCTGTCGATGCGCGTGCCTTCGTCGGCGATGACGAAGAGCTCGCCGCCGCGGGCGCGCACTTCCTGCATGTTGCTCTTGAGCTTGTCCACCAGCGCGTCGTTGGGCGCCACGGTCACCACCGGCATGGCCGCGGTCACCAGTGCCAGCGGGCCGTGCTTCAGCTCGCCGGCCGGGTAGGCCTCGGCATGGATGTAGCTGATCTCCTTGAGCTTCAGCGCCCCTTCCAGCGCGATCGGATAGTGCAGCCCGCGGCCCAGGAACAGTGCGTTCTCCTTGCGCGCGAAGTCCTCGGCCCAGGCGATGATCTGCGGCTCCAGCGCCAGCACGGCCTGCACCGCCACCGGCAGGTGGCGCAGCGCCTTCAGGTGCTCCTGCTCCTGCGCCTCGCTCAGCCGGCCGCGCGCTTCGGCCAGCGCCAGCGTCAGCAGGAACAGACCCACCAGCTGGGTGGTGAAGGCCTTGGTCGAGGCCACGCCCACCTCGACGCCGGCGCGGGTGATGTAGGCGAACTTGCATTCGCGCACCATCGCACTGGTGGCCACGTTGCAGATGGTCAGCGTGTGCTCCATGCCCAGCGAACGCGCATGCTTCAGCGCGGCCAGCGTGTCGGCGGTCTCGCCGCTTTGCGTGATGGTCACGACCAGCGTCTTCGGGTTGGGCACGCTGTCGCGGTAGCGGTACTCGCTGGCGATCTCCACGGAGGTGGGAATGCCGGCGATGGACTCCAGCCAGTACTTGGCGGTGCTGCCGCTGTAGTAGCTGGTGCCGCAGGCCAGGATCAGCACCTGCTCCACGTCCTTGAACACCTTGTACGCACCGTCGCCGAACAGCTCGGGGCTGATGCCGCCCACCGCGTCCAGCGTGTCGGCAATGGCGCGCGGCTGCTCGAAGATTTCCTTCTGCATGTAGTGCCGGTATGGGCCCAGCTCGGCCGCGCCGCTGTGCGCCACCACCGTGCGCACCGGGCGCTGCACTTCGCGGAAGCGCCCGTCGCTCTGGCGCGTTGCGATCCAGGTCTTGCCCAGCTGCAGGTCGACCACGTCGCCTTCTTCCAGGTAGACGATCTGGTCGGTCACGCCGGCCAGGGCCATGGCGTCGCTGGCCAGGAAGTTCTCGCCCTCGCCCAGGCCCAGGATCAGCGGCGAGCCCTCGCGCGCGCCGACCACGCGCTGCGGCTCGTCGCGGCAGAACACCGCGATGGCATAGGCGCCCTTCAGGCGTTGCGTGGCACGCTGCACCGCGTCGAACAGATCGCCGTCGTACAGGTGGTTCACCAGATGGGCGATGACCTCGGTGTCGGTCTGGCTGGTGAACTCATAGCCACGGCCCTGCAGTTCGGCACGCAACTCGTCGTGGTTCTCGATGATGCCGTTGTGCACCAGCGCGATGCGCTGGCCGCTGAAATGCGGGTGCGCGTTGTGCACCTCGGGCGCACCGTGCGTGGCCCAGCGGGTGTGGGCAATGCCGGTGCCCGAGGCGATGCCGTCCTTGGCGACGCCGGCTTCCAGCTCGGCCACGCGCGCGGTGCTGCGCGCCCGCCGCAGCTGGCCGTCCTGGTGCACGGCCACGCCGCAGGAGTCGTAGCCGCGGTACTCCAGGCGCTTCAGACCCTCGATCAGGATGGGGACGATGTTGCGGGTGCTGACCGCGCCGACGATGCCGCACATGGCTTGAACCTCTGGCTGTGGTGGGATGGCCGGTATCCTATGCACGACATTGCGGAATATGCTTTCAAAATTTTCATCCGGATGGATGAAAACATCCTGTCTTTCGCATCGATGAAATAATCGTGCGATTCTTCACTGTGATTGCGCCAACCTCACATGACCGTCGCCGACCTGGATGCCACCGACCTGCGCTTGCTGGACCTGCTGCAGCAGGACGCCTCGCTGTCCAACCAGGACCTGGCGGCCGCGGCCCATGTGTCGCCGGCCACTTGCCTGCGCCGCGTGCGCCGGCTGGTGGAGGCCGGCGTGATCGAGCGGCGCGTCGCGCTGCTGTCGCACGAGCGCCTGGGCCACGGCCTGACGGCCATCGTCGAGATCACGCTCGACCGACAGGGTGCCGAGCACCTGGCGGCCTTCGAGCAGCGCGCGGCGGCCGACGCCGCGGTGCAGCAGTGCTACCGCGTGTCGCCGGGGCCGGATTTCGTGCTCGTCGTCTGGACGGCCGACATGCCGGCCTACCAGGCGCTGGTGCAGCGGCTGTTCACGCAGGACGCGAATGTGCGTCAGGTCAAGGCCTACTTCAGCGTGACGCGCGCCAAGTTCGAGCCGGCGATCGGACTGCCGGCACCGCCCGAGCGTTGAGTTCCGGGTGTGACAACTCGCATGTGACAGCTGTATCGCGCGTGACAGCGGCGGCGCTCGGGGTCTACCCGGGGTTGCGTTTCGACCCTGCCTCGCGGCGCGCCTGAGCTGCGGCCGCGGCGGCGGCCTGGCACGGCCATTGCGCTGTGGGCAGCCGATGGTCCCGCTGTCAGCCCTGCCCACCACCGACACCTGCCTCGGCGTGATCGCCAACCCGGTGTCGGCGCGCGACATCCGGCGCGTGGTCGCCAACGCCAGCAACCTGCAGATCACCGACCGGGTGAACATCGTGCTGCGGCTGCTGCAGGCGGCGCGCGCCGCGGGCGTGGGCCGCGCACTGCTGATGCCCGACCGCGGCGGCATCCGTGCGCTGCTCGAACGCCACCTGAAGCGCGGCGACGCCTCGCTGCCGCAGATCGACTGGCTCGACATGGAGCCGACGTCGACGGTCGAGGACACCTTCACCGCGACCCGGCTGCTGCAGCGCGCCGGCGTGGCCGCGATCGTCGTGCTGGGCGGCGACGGCACGCATCGCGCGGTGGTGCGCGAACTGCACGCCGCCGGCTCCGGGTTGCCGATCGCGGGGCTGTCCACCGGCACCAACAACGCTTTCCCCGAGATGCGCGAACCGACCATCACCGGCCTGGCCACCGGGCTCTATGCGGCCGGCCGCATTCCGCCACACGAGGCGCTGCTGCCGAACAAGCTGGTCGAGGTGCGCATCGACGACGGCAACGGCGCGTCCCGGCACGACGTGGCCATCGTCGATGCGGTGATCACGCACGACCGCTCGGTCGGCGCGCGCGCGCTGTGGAAGACCGGCTCGCTGGCCGCGGCCTACCTGGCCTTCTGCGAACCCGAAGCGATCGGCCTGTCGTCGATCGGCGCGCTGCTGCAGCCGGTGGGCCGGCGCGAGCGCGGCGGGCTGGCCGTGCAGATCGCTGTCGCACCGGCCGACGCGCTGACGCTGCTGCACGCGCCGATCGCGCCTGGGCTGGTGCTGCCGGTGCCGATTGCGGGCTGGCAGCGCATGGCGCCGGACGAGCCGCTGCCGGTGCAGCAGCGCGCCGGCACCGTGGCGCTCGACGGTGAGCGCGAACTTTCCTTCGAGCCCGGCCAGCGCGTCAGCGTCACGCTGCGCGAAGGCGCGTTCCGCACGCTGGACGTGGCCCGATGCATGGCCGTGGCGGCCCGCGACGGGCTGCTGCGCACTTCCCCCCACCCCTGAGACGAGGAGACCGACGATGGCAGGCAACCCGTTCCCGCAGAGCAAGGAGCAACTGCTCCAGGCCTACCGCACGATGCGCACGATCCGCGAGTTCGAGGAGCGGCTGCACATCGACTTCGGCCGCGGCGACATCCCCGGCTTCGTGCACCTGTACGCCGGCGAGGAGGCGGCCGGCACCGGGATCATGATGCATCTCGGCGACGGCGACCGCATCGCCAGCACGCATCGCGGCCACGGCCACTGCATCGCCAAGGGCGTGGACGTGGTGGCGATGATGAAGGAGATCTACGGCCGCAAGGGCGGCGCCTGCGAGGGCAAGGGTGGCTCGATGCACATCGCCGACCTCGACAAGGGCATGATGGGCGCGAACGGCATCCTCGGTGCCGGTGCGCCGCTGGCGTGCGGCGCGGCGCTCGCCGCCAGGTTCCGCGGCAAGGGCGAAGTCGCGATCAGCTTCGTCGGCGACGGCGCATCGAACCAGGGCACCTTCCTCGAGAGCCTGAACCTGGCCGCGGTGTGGAACCTGCCGGCGATCTTCGTCGTCGAGAACAACGGCTACGCCGAAAGCACCAGCCGCGACTATGGCGTGGCGGTGGACTCCTACGTCGACCGCGCGGCCGGCTTCGGCCTGCCCGGCGTGACGGTCGACGGCACCGACTTCTTCGCGGTGCACGAGGCGGCGGGCGAGATCATCGCCCGCGCGCGCAAGGGCGGCGGCCCGGCGCTGCTGGAATGCAAGATGGTGCGCTTCCACGGCCACTTCGAGGGCGACGCGCAGACCTACCGCGCGCCCGGCGAGAACGAGCACAACCGCGAGCACAACGACTGCCTGAAGAAGTTCAGCGCCGCGGTCAGCAGTGCCGGCGTGCTCACGGCCGACGAACTGAAGGCCATCGACCACGAGGTGCTCGGCCTGATCGAGCGTGCCGTCACCGAAGCCAAGGCGGCGCCGCAGCCCACGGCCGCTGATCTTCTCACCGACGTCTACGTCAAGTACTGAAATCCAAGGAGACCCAGACCATGGCACGCAAGATCAGCATGAAGCAGGCGATCAACGAGGCGCTGGACCAGGAGATGGCGCGCGACCCCTCGGTGATCATGATGGGCGAGGACATCGTCGGCGGTGCCGGCGGAGATGGCGAGCGCGACGCCTGGGGCGGGGTGCTCGGCGTCACCAAGGGCCTGTACGCCAAGCACGGCGACCGGCTGCTGGACACACCGCTCTCGGAGTCAGCCTACATCGGCGCGGCGATCGGCGCGGCCTGCTGCGGCATGCGTCCGGTGGCCGAGCTGATGTTTGTCGACTTCATGGGCGTGTGCTTCGACCAGATCTACAACCAAGCGGCGAAGTTCAGGTACATGTTCGGTGGCAAGGCCGAGACGCCGGTGGTGATCCGCGCGATGTGCGGCGCGGGCTTTCGCGCCGCGGCGCAGCACAGCCAGATGCTGACGCCGCTGTTCACGCACATCCCGGGGCTGAAGGTGGTGTGCCCGAGCACGCCCTACGACACCAAGGGCCTGCTGGTGCAGAGCATCCGCGACAACGACCCGGTGATCTTCCTCGAGCACAAGAACCTCTACGGCTTCGAGGGCGAGGTGCCCGAGGCGCTGTACGCGATCCCCTTCGGCGAGGCGAACGTGGTGCGCGAAGGCAAGGGCGCGACCATCGTCACCTACGGCTTGATGGTGCACCGTGCGCTCGATGCGGCCGCGGCGCTGGCCAAGGACGGCGTCGAATGCGAGGTCATCGACCTGCGCACGCTGTCGCCGATCGACATGGACACCGTGCTGGAGAGCGTCGAGAAGACCGGGCACCTGGTCTGCGTCGACGAGGCCAACCCGCGCTGCAGCATCGCCTGCGATGTTTCGGCGCAGGTGGCGCAACAGGCTTTCGGCGCGCTGAAGGGCCCGATCGAGATGGTGACCGCGCCGCACACGCCCGTGCCCTTCACGCCGGTGCTGGAGGATCTGTACATCCCGAGCGCGGCCCAGATCGCCGCGGCGGTGAAACGCTCGCGTGCCGGGGGCAGGCACTGATGGCCGCCGCCGCTCGGCCGCTCCGGAGGCGGCAGCTCCCCCTCGGGGGGACGGCGCGCAGCGCCAAGGGGGCGCCATGACCAGATCCGCCATCACCCCACTGATCATGCCCAAGTGGGGGCTGGAGATGCGCGAGGGCACGATCGCGGGCTGGCTGGTGGACGAGGGCAGGCGCATCGAAGTCGGCATGCCCGTGCTCGACGTCGAGACCGACAAGATCAGCAACGCAGTCGAGGCGCCGGATGCCGGTCTGCTGCGGCGCAAGGTCGCGAAGGACGGCGAGGTGCTGCCGGTGAAGGCGCTGCTCGCGGTGCTGGCTGAAGCAGAGGTCAGCGATGCGGAGATCGACGCCTTCATCGCCGCCTACGAGGTGCCGGCCGCCGGCGGCGACGAAGCCGACGAGGCATCGGCCTTCCAGTGGGCCGAGGTGAGCGGCATCCGCGTGCGCTACGCGCGCCGCGGGCCCGAAGCCGGCGTGCCGGTGCTGTTCGTGCACGGCTTCGGCGGGGACCTCGGCAACTGGCTGTTCAACCTGGACGCGGTGGCCGAGACCGCGCCGGTGATCGCGCTCGACCTGCCGGGCCACGGCCAGTCGGATGCGAAGCTGCCGGGAACCTCGCTGGCCGCGCTGGCGGACTTCGTTGGGATCTTCCTCGACCAGCTCGACGTGGCGCGCGTGCATTGGGTCGGCCATTCGATGGGCGGCGCGATCGGCGCGCAGTTCGCGCTGGATCATCCGCAGCGCGTGGCTTCGCTGGCCCTGGTCGCCAGCGCCGGGCTGGGCGCCGAGATCGACGGTGGCTACATCGACGGCTTCGTAAAGGCCGCCTCGCGGCGCGAGCTCAAGCCGGTGATCGAGAAGCTGTTCGCCGACCCGTCGCTGGTGAGCCGGCAGCTGCTCGACGACCTGCTGCGCTTCAAGCGCATCGACGGCGTGACCGAGCTGTTGGCTGGGCTCGGCGGCGCGCTCTTCGGCGGCGGCCGGCAGGCGGTGCTGCCGGCGACGCAGCTGCCGGCCGCGGGGCCGCCGCTGCTCGTGGTCTGGGGCGCGGAGGACCACGTGATCCCGGCCGCCCATGCGAAGGCCGCACCGACCGGCGCGACGGTGGCGGTGCTGCCCGGCGCCGGCCACATGGTGATGATGGAGAAGGCGGGCGAGGTCAACGCGCTGCTGCGCAAGCACCTGGCGCGCTGATGGACGGCCCGCGGGCGCAGGCATCATCGCGCGGTGAGCCTGCCCCCCTTCGGTTTCGTCTGCGTGCACGAGCGGCCGCTGGCCGACGGCATCGCCTGCGAGGCCGATTGGATGGCCCAAGCGGCGCATGGCGAGCGTGCCGTCGCGCACCTGTGGCAGGGTACGCCCGGCTGGGTGGTGCCGCGGCGCACGACCATGCTGCCGGCCTGGGCCGAGGTGCAGGCTTGCCACGGTGCTGCACTGCAGGTGCGCCGCTCCGGCGGCGGGCTGGTCCCCCAGGGGCCGGGGATCTGGAACCTGAGCCTGGCCTGGCCCGCCGGCAACGCGACGCCGGCCGACATGCACGCGATCTACGCCGCGCTGTGCGACGCGCTGGCCGCGGCCTTCACCCGGCTGGGCGTGACGGCCACGCCCGCAGCCGTGCACGGCTCGTTCTGCGACGGGCGCTGGAACCTGGCGGTGAACGGCCGCAAACTGGTTGGCACCGCGCAGGCCTGGCGCCGCTTCGCGGCGTGCCAGGTGGTGATGGCGCACGCGCTGGTCATCGTCGGCGCCGATCCGGCCGCGCTGACCGAAAGCGCCAATGCGCTCGAAGCCGAGCTGGGCCAGGGCAGGCCCTATCGGGCCGACGCGCTGACCAGCCTGGCACGCGAGGCGCCCGGGCTGCCCGATCTCGAGGCGCGCACGCTCGAGCTGCTGGCCGAACAGTTCGCGCGGGTCGTGCCGCGAAATATCCACAAGGAGAATGACGATGGTCCTGCTCGAATTTGCGATGGCCCCGAACGGCCAGGGTGAAAGCGTCAGCGCGCACGTGGCGCGCATCCTCGACGTGATCGACAAGAGTGGCCTGCCCTACCAGCTGACGCCGATGGGCACGATCCTCGAAGGTGACTGGGATGAGGTGATCGGCGTGGTCAGCGCCTGCTTCCGCGAGCTGGAGCGCGACTGCAGCCGCATCGGCGTCAACCTGAAGGTCGACTACCGCAAGGGTCCGGCCGGACGACTGAGGTCGAAGATCGAACACGTCGAGCAGCGGCTCGGCCGCAAGCTGCAAACCTGAGCGCCGCGCGTGCCTTGCCGCTACCGCAGCGGCGCCGGCGTGTACAGTCGGCAACCCCGTTGTCGACCGCCGCCGTCTGCCGGCGCGCGGCCAAGGAGAGCGCGATGCAAGAGGCCCAGCGCGAGCACATCAGCGCCGTCATGCGGCTGGCTGGCGACGCGCTGCCGCCGCCTCCGGGCGCCGAGTCGCCCGACGCGCTGATCCGCGACAGCTGGTTGCGCTGCGTGCACCAGCACCGGCTCGACCCGACGCGCATGCAGGAGGCAGTGATCCTGCCGCAGCAGCGTGTGCGCGAGCACCAGGAGCGGCTCGACGAACTCCTGCGCATCGCACGCCACGGACTGGAGTCGCTGTACCAGCAGGTGGCCGGCATGGGCTACTGCGTGCTGCTGACCGACGCGCGTGGCGTGACGGTGGACTTCATCGGCGACCTGCAGCTCGACGCCACACTGCGCCGCGCCGGCCTGTACCTGGGCAGCGACTGGAGCGAACACCATGCCGGCACCTGCGGCGTCGGCACCGCCATCGCCTCCGGCCAGGCGCTGACGGTGCACCAGGGCGACCATTTCGACGCGACGCACATCCCGCTGACCTGCACCGCCGCGCCGGTGTACGACCCGCTGGGCCGGCTGAACGCGATCCTCGACATCAGCGCGCTGACCTCGCCGCAGGCCAAGACCAGCCAGCACCTGGCGCTGCAGCTGGTCAAGGTCTATGCGCAGCGCGTCGAGAACGCGAACTTCCTGCGCTGCTACCGCAACGACTGGGTGCTGAAGCTGCACCCGAGCCCCGAGTTCGTCGAGATCAGCCCGGACCATTTGTTGGCGCTGGATGCGGCCGGGCGCATCGTCGGCCACAACCGGGCGGCGCAGTTGCTGCTGCAGGCCGAACACGGCTCCAGCGTGCTGGGGCTGCCCTTCGGCCAGCTGTTCAGCGCCCGCTTCGACGAGCTGGGCCGCTTCATGCGCGCGATGCCCGGCGACCGGCGCGCGGTCACGCTGGCACGCAGCGGCCGCGTGCTGTTCCTGCATGCGGTGCCGCCGCCGTCGCGCTGGGGCAGCCCGGATGCGTCGGCACAGGCGGTCGATGCCGCCGTGCCGCCGGCGCTCGCCGCTCTGTCCGGCGGCGACCCGGCGCTGGACCGCGCGATCCACCGCGCCGCGCGGCTGCTGGACACGCCCGTCAGCGTGCTCATCACCGGCGAGACCGGCAGCGGCAAGGAGGTCTTGGCCAAGGCCATGCACGCCGCCAGCCAGCGCGCCCGCCAGCCCTTCGTGGCTGTCAACTGCGCGGCTATCCCCGAGACGCTGATCGAGAGCGAGCTCTTCGGCCACCTGCCGGGCAGCTTCAGCGGCGCGCTGCCGAAGGGCAAGCGCGGCCTGATCCAGGAGGCCGACGGCGGCACGCTGTTCCTCGACGAGATCGGCGACATGCCGCTGGCGCTGCAGGCGCGGCTGCTGCGCGTGCTGGCCGAGCGCGAGGTGTTGCCGATCGGCGCGACCCGCGCGCACAAGGTGGACGTGCGCGTGATCGCCGCCACGCACGCCGACCTTCGCCGGCGCGCGCGCGACGGCGCCTTCCGCGACGACCTGTATTACCGCCTGGCCGGCGCGCACCTGGAGCTGCCGCCGCTGCGCCAACGCCGCGACCTGGCCTGGCTGGTGCAGCGCATGCTGCGCGAGCAAGCGCGGCCGCCGCAGCTGTCGGCCGAGGCCGAACATTGCCTGCGCCACCACGACTGGCCGGGCAACCTGCGCGAACTGCGCAACGTGCTGGACTATGCGGCGGCGATGGCCGCCGGCTCCGGCGTCATCGGCCTGGCCGAGCTGCCCGATGCGCTGCTCAGCCGCGGCGAAGCGGCCGGCGCGGCGCCGGCGCTGTCACCCGAAGGCCAGTTGCTGCTGCAGTATCTGCGCGCCGCGCGCTGGAACGTGAGCGCGGTGGCGCACCAGCTGGGCGTGACGCGCATGACGGTGTACCGGCGCATGAAGCGCTGGGGCATCCACGAGCCGCCGCGCGGCTGAAGCTCAGCCGGCGCGCAGCAGCGCCAGCCCCTTCAGGTACTCGCCGTCGGGGAAGAACAGCGTGCTCGGATGGTCGGGCGCGGCATGCAGGTGCCGGACGATCGCGGCATCGACGCAGGCGTCGATCGCCGCGCCGGCGACGATCTTGTGGAACAACTCCGGGCCAATGCCGCCGGAGCAGGAGAAGGTGAACAGCAGCCCGCCCGGCCGCAGCAGCTTCAGCGCCAGGCGGTTGATGTCCTTGTAGGCGCGCGCCGCGCGCTCGACCTGCGCCACGCTGGCGGCGAACTTCGGCGGGTCGAGCACGATGGCGTCGAACTGCCGCCCCTGCTCCAGCTGCTGGCGCAGGTGGGCGTTGACATCGGCATCCACCGCCTCATGTCGGTCGGCGTCGAAGCGGTTGATCTGCACATGGTGCCGCGCCAGCGCCAGCGCCGGGGCCGAGCTGTCGACGCTGGTGACCCGCCGCGCGCCGCCGGCCATCGCCGCCAGCGTGAAGCCGCCGGTGTAGCTGTAGCAGTTGAGCACCTGGTCGCAGCCGAAGTGGCGCACCGCCTGGGCAAAGTGCAGCCGGTTGTCGCGCTGGTCCAGGTAGGCGCCGGTCTTGTGGCCCGAGGCCACGTCCACCTGCAATTGCCAGCCGTGCTCTCGAAGGGTGAGCCGCGTGTCGCCGTCGCCGCGCAGCCAGCCCCGCTGCTCGGGCAAGCCCTCGAGTTTGCGCACGCCCAGGTCGGAGCGCTCGTACAGGCGCTGCAGGCCTGTTGCGGCCAGCAGCGCGTCGGCGATCGTGTCCTTCCAGCGCTCGGTGCCGACGAAGCCGAACTGCGCCACCAGCGTGTCGCCATAGCGGTCGACCACCAGGCCGGGCAGGCCGTCGGCCTCACCGTGCACCAGGCGTACTGCGTCGCTGTCCACTGCCAGCCGCGCGCGCAGCGCCACGGCGCACTGCAAGCGGCGCGCGAAGAACGCAGTGTCGATGCGCTCGGACTCGACGAAGCTCCAGGCGCGCACACGAATGGCCGAAGCCGGGCTGTACGCGCCCCAGGCCAGGAAGCGGCCGTCGTGCGCTTCGACGCGCACCGTCTCGCCGGGGTCGGCCCGGCCCTTGGCGACACTACCTTCGAACACCCAGGGGTGGCGGCGTTGCAGCGAGCGCTCCTTGCCCTCGCGCAGGCGGATGGATTTCACTTGCGCCTCGCCCGCGGATGGGCCGCGTCGTAGACCTTGGCCAGGTGCTGACAACGTGCGCCGCGCGCAGGTTGCGTCGCAGGCTCATATCGCGAAGCGATGTGAAGGCGCGAAGCGCCGGGCCGCAGACAAAATCCAGCCCTCATTTGCGCCTCGCCCGCGGATGGGCCGCGTCGTAGACCTTGGCCAGGTGCTGAAAATCCAGCCGCGTGTAGACCTGCGTGGTCGAGATGTTGGCGTGGCCCAGCAGCTCCTGCACCGCGCGCAGGTCGCCGCTGCTTTGCAACAGGTGCGACGCAAAGCTGTGGCGCAGCATGTGCGGATGCACGTGCGTCGGCAGCCCGGCCTGCAGCGCCATCGCCTTCAGCCGCGAGCGCACCTGGCTGGTGGTGAGCCGCGTGCCTCGATTGCTGACGAACAGCGCCGGCTCGCCGGCCGCGGCGATCTGGCCGCGTACCTCCAGCCAGGCGCGCAGCGCGGCCAGCGCGGCAGGGCCCACCGGCACGCCGCGCCGCTTGCGGCCCTTGCCCAGCACCTGGGCGCTGGCATCGGCGGCATCGATCCAGCCGGCGGCCGTGTCGCCGCCGCGAAGGTCCAGGCCCACCAGTTCGGCCACGCGCAGGCCGCTGCCATAGAGCAGCTCGACCATGCAGTGGTCGCGGGCCCGCAGCACCGGGTTGCCCGATGTCGGCTCGAAGGACGCTAGCGACACCGCCTGTTCGACCGACAGCGCCTTGGGCAGCGGCTTGGGCGCCTTGGGCGCGCGCACGCCTTCCACCGGGTTGATAGCCACCTGGCCATTGCGACCCCACCAGCGGTACAGCCCGCGCCAGGCCGACAAGTGAATGGAGATGCTGCGCGGCGCCAGCGGCCGCTCGCGCAACTGCGCGGCCCAGCGGCGCACGTGCTGCGTCTGCACCTCGCGCAGGTCGACCTGCGCCGCCACGGCCGACTGCTGCAGCCGCAGCAGCGCGTCGTGGATCATCTGCACGCTGCGCGGCGCCAGCCGGCGCTCGACGCGTACATGCTCGATGTAGCGCTGCAGCTCAGGGGACAGCGCGTCGCCCACGGCCCTCAGGCCAGCAGGCGCGACAGGCTGGCGCTGGCCACCTCGCCGATGCGCGACAGGAACTCGGTGCCCATCTGCGCCGCGTAGCGCGTCGGATCGGGCGAGCCCAGCACCAGCAGCCCGAAGGCGTCCGCCGCGCCAGCCGGGCGCAGCGGCACCATGGCCATGGACATGACGCCCGAGCCCTCGTCGAACCAGGCCGAGGCCTCGAAGGCGGCGTTGGCGCCGCAGTAGGGCAGCGACAGGCTGGAGGCAAAAGCCTTCAGGTCGTCGCTGACCGGCTGCGCCGCGGGCAGTGCTGCGTAGGCCTCGGCCACGCCCCACACACGCAGCGCGGCCTGCGGGATCTGGAAGCGCTGCTTCAGGTCGTCCAGCAGCACCTGCGGCAGATCGGCCGCGTCGGCGGTGAGCAGCAGCGCCATGGTCCACTGGTGCAGCCGGTCGGCGATGGCCGAGTTGTCCTGGCCGTTGCGGATCATCTCGATGATCTTGTGCTCCAGGCCCTTGATGCGCTCGCGCAGCATTTCCATCTGCCGCTCCTGCAGCGACACCGCGCGCTGGCCGTGCGGGCTGGTCAGCTGCACCGTGGCGAGCAGCTCGGCATGGCGCTCGAAGAAGCCGGGCGTGTTCAGCAGGTAGTTGCTGATGTCGTTTTCGGTGATGCCTTGGATCGTCACAGTTCGATTTCCCCTTCGAAGACGGTGGTCGCCGGGCCGGTCATCAACACCGGGCGGCCGAGGCCGGCCCATTCGATGCTCAGGCGCCCGCCGCGGGTGTCGACCTCAACCTGCGGGTCGAGCCAGCCCAGCCGGATGCCGGCCACCACCGCGGCGCAGGCACCGGTACCGCAGGCCAGCGTCTCGCCGGCACCGCGCTCGAACACGCGCAGTGCGATGTGCGAGCGCGAGATCACCTGCATGAAACCGGCGTTGACCTTCTGCGGAAAGCAGTCCAGCACCTCGATCTCGGGCCCCAGCGCGGCCACGTCGGCCTCGTCGATGTCATCGACGCGCTGCACCGCATGCGGGTTGCCCATCGACAGCACCGCCACCTCGACGCTGGCGTCGATCAGCTCCAGCGGCCACAGCTCGAAATCGCCTTCGCGCCTGGGCACCATGCCTTCGGGCAGGAACGGAATGTGTTCATGCACGAAGTCAGGCGCGCCCATGTCGACGGTGACCCGGCCATCGTCACGCAGCTGCAGCTCGATCACGCGGTTGACGGTCTCGACCTTGATGCGCTGCTTGTCGGTCAGCCCGCGATCGCGCACGAAGCGCACGAAGCAGCGCGCGCCGTTGCCGCAATGCTCGACCTCGTCGCCGCTGGCGTTGAAGATGCGGTAGCCGAAGTCCACGCCCGGCGAACGCGGTGGCTCGACCACCAGGATCTGGTCGGCACCGATGCCGAAATGGCGGTCGGCCAGGGCGCGGTACTGCTCGTTGCTCAGCTCCAGCGGCTGGCCCGTGGCGTCGAGCATCACGAAGTCGTTGCCCGCGCCCTGCATCTTGGTGAAGCGCAATTTCATCGGGCAATTATCAACGCCGATTCAGTACAGACCCGGCTCGCCCGGCGGCCGGGTCTTGAAACGCTTGTGCACCCACAGGTACTGGGCCGGGTCGGCGCGCACGGCGGACTCGATCCATTCATTCATTCGCCGCGCGTCGTCCAGCGGGTCGTCGCTGGGCCAGTCGGTCCACGGCGGCAGGAAACGCACTCGGTAACCCTGGCCGCCAGGCAGGATGCGGGCCACCACGGGCTGCACCACCATGTCCAGCGCGCGCGCCATCCTCGATGGGGCCAGCAGCGTCGCGGCCGGCCGGCCGAAGAAGGGCACGAAGGCGGAGTCCTTCATGCCGAAGTCCATGTCCGGCAGGTTGAAGAAGGCATGGCCGCGGCGGATGGCGCGCAGCAGCGGCCGTGCCGTGTCGCTGCGTGAGAACAGCTCGCCCTGGCCGAAGCGCATGCGCCCGCGCCGCATCGCGGACTCGAACACGGGGTCGCTCTGCGCTTGGTAGACCGACGCCACCGGCCGGCTCTGGAACAGTTGCGTGGCCACACCGGCCACGTCCAGCGCCAGGAAGTGCGGCACCAGCCACATCACCGGCCGCTCGCTGCGCTCGGCCAGCGTGACGTCGCCCTCCACATGGATCAGCCGGCGCAGCCGCTCGGGCGGGGCATACCAGAGCAGCGCGCGCTCCACCGCACTGCGGCCGAGCCAGCGGAAGTGCTCGCGCAGCAGCGTGCGGCGCTGCTGGGCACTCAATTCGGGCAGGCAGAGCTGCACGTTGCGTGCCGAGATGCGGCGCCGCTCGCGCGCCACGGTATAGAGCACCCGGCCGAGCGCGCCACCCAACGCCGCCTGCAGCCACAGCGGCAGCCAGTGCAGCAGCCACAGCAGGCCCAGCAGCACATGTGCCGGCCAGACCTTCATGGCGCCGCAGCCGGGTCCGCGCGGCGCGGCCTCTTGTAGCGGTTGTAGCCCCAAAGGTACTGCTGGGGGCATTGCAGGATCAGTTGCTGCATGGCGCGGTTGATCACCGCAGCTTGCGCCGCTTGCAGAGCCTGGGCATCGTCTCCCTGCAGCGGCAGCGGCTCGGTGAGCCGGCTCAGGCGCAGGTGGAAGCCGCGGCCGGCCGGCAGTCGCTCGCACCAGGCCAGCACGATCGGCGCACCGGACTGCTGCGCCAGCCGCGCCGCCAAGGTCATGGTGTAGGCCGGCGCGCCGAAGAAGTCGGCCCACACGCCCATGCCCTGCGGCGGCACTTGGTCGGGCAGCAGGCCCACCGCCTCGCCGCGCTTGAGCGCGCGCATCATCTGGCGCACGCCGCCGATCGACGCCGGGACGGTGGCCAGCGCCGGGCGGGCACGGGCACTCTCCTGCAGCTCGCGCAGCATCGGGTGGCGGGCCGGGCGGAACATCACCGTGATCGGCCGGCGTGCGCCGTAGCGCTGCGCATAGGCCTGGGCGGTGATCTCGAAGCTGCCCAGGTGTGGCGTCAGGAACACCAACCCGCGGCCCTGGGCCAGCGCGTCTTCGATCAAGGATTCCCCTTCCCATCGCACCGGGTCGGCGATCGGCATGTCACCCGGGCGCAGCCACAGGCGCAGCCCTTCGATGGCCATCTTGCCGGCCTCGGCCACCGACTGCCGGCGCTGCTGCAGCGTGATGCCGGCGCGTTGCGCGTTGGTGCGCAGACGCCGCCTGTAGCTGGGCGACAGCGCATAGGCCACCCAGCCCAGGAATGTGCCCAGGACGTGCAAAGATCGCAGCGATCGCCGGGCCAACCAGCGCAGCAGAAATTGCATGCTTCGTATAATGCGGTCAGCGCCGAGTTATGAACTACTTGCAGGGCGCTGCGGTGTGCCGGACATCCGTCATCCGCCAAGGTGGCACCTCCTGGTGCCACCCTCGAAATACTGCTAAAGCGTTCGCCGCTCCTCCCCAGGCTACGGTCGGCAACGCGATCCGCAACCGTCAGCCCAGGAGTTTAAGCGTGTCGAACGACTTCCTTTTCACGTCCGAATCCGTGTCCGAAGGCCACCCCGACAAGGTCGCCGACCAGATCTCCGACGCCATTCTCGATGCGATCTTCAAGCAGGATCCACGTTCGCGCGTCGCCGCCGAGACGCTGACCAACACCGGCCTGGTCGTGCTGGCCGGCGAGATCACCACCAACGCGCATGTCGACTACATCCAGGTGGCGCGCGACACCATCAAGCGCATCGGCTACGACAACACCGAGTACGGCATCGACTACAAGGGCTGCGCGGTGCTGGTGGCCTACGACAAGCAGTCCAACGACATCGCCCAGGGTGTGAATCATGCGTCCGACGACCACCTGAACACCGGCGCCGGCGACCAGGGCCTGATGTTCGGCTATGCCTGCGACGAGACGCCGGCGCTGATGCCGGCGCCGATCCACTATGCCCACCGCCTGGTCGAGCGCCAGGCGCAGCTGCGCAAGAGCGGCAAACTGCCCTTCCTGCGCCCGGATGCAAAGAGCCAGGTGACGATGCGCTATGTGGACGGCAAGCCGCACAGCATCGACACCGTGGTGCTGAGCAGCCAGCACGCGCCCGACCAGAGCGAAACGACCACCAAGATGAAGGCCTCGTTCATCGAGGCGGTGATCGAGGAGATCATCAAGCCGGTGCTGCCCAAGGAATGGCTGAAGGACACCCGCTACCTGGTCAACCCGACCGGACGCTTCGTCATCGGCGGCCCGCAGGGCGACTGCGGCCTGACCGGCCGCAAGATCATCGTCGACACCTATGGCGGCGCCTGCCCGCACGGCGGCGGCGCGTTCTCGGGCAAGGACCCATCGAAGGTGGACCGCTCGGCGGCCTATGCGGCGCGCTACGTGGCCAAGAACATCGTCGCCGCCGGCCTGGCCAGACAATGCCAGATCCAGGTGGCCTACGCGATCGGCGTGGCCAAGCCGATGAACATCACCGTCTACACCGAAGGCACCGGGGTGATGAGCGACGACAAGCTGTCGGCGCTGGTGGCCGAGCACTTCGACCTGCGCCCGAAGGGCATCATCCAGATGCTCGACCTGCTGCGCCCGATCTACGAGAAGACGGCCGCCTACGGCCACTTCGGCCGCGAGGAGCCCGAGTTCAGCTGGGAGCGCACCGACAAGGCCCAGGCGCTGCGTGCAGCGGCCGGGCTGTAAAGCTCGGCGCCCGCGGCAACGGGTCCTGGGCCCTGCGGTGGAGGCTGACTTCGCGCCGGCGAAGTCAAGGCGCAATGCGCAGTGCCGCAGCCACAAGCCTGCCCCGCCAACACAAGCTGTCGCTCTTGCGGCGCACCAGCCCGACAGGCCTCAGCGCCCAAGAATGCCCTTGAGCAGGTCCATGGGCTTGGGCAAGGCATCGGCCTGGTCCTCCTCCTGCGGCGGGCGCTGTTCCGCTGCCGGCGAGCCGGCTGAGGGGCCCATGGCCGGCATGCCCGGGATGACCATGCGGTCGCCCCACCGCGCTGTGCGCCCCGCGCTGTGTGGCACGGCGCGAGACAAAGAAGGCGGCCAGCTCGGCCGCCGACGCGCTGGCCATGTCCAGCACCTTGGGCTGCCCCGGCCGGACCGCCGAGCCGCAGCCCCAGTACAGCAACAGCTTGCCCTTGGGCTTCTCGTAGCCCGGCTCGTCGACGGCTTCATCGTCTGGTGTGGGCGGCGCCTTGGTGTCGCGCGCCGCCTGCAGTTTCAGCGCCGGGCTCAGGAAGCCTGTAGGCACGGCCTGCTGCGCCTCGGCCAGCGACGGGTTGTTGCGGCTGTACAGCGTCACGTCGACCCACCGTCCGGGAGCGCCGGACTGGGTCTGGCCGAAGCTGTTCTTCGCCGCGGAGCCGCCGCCGAAGATCCCACCAAGGGCCGACATCGGACTGCCAGCCGTGCCCGTCATGCCGCCCATCGGCATGCCGATGCCGCTGAAGGTGGCCACGTCGGTCCAGGCCTGGGCCTGCGGCGGCTTGACGGGGCTCCCCTGGGCGTTGGCGGCTCCCGCCACCAAGGCCCACCCGGCGATGAGGCTGAGTTGAGCTGCAGTTCGCATCATGGTGATTCGCAGCAGGGGTGACTATGCGAACGATTCTGCATGTCGGGTCTCAGGCCGCGCATTGCGACAACGCAAGCATGCCCCATTTCGCCGAGGCATCATCCGGCCATGACGATCGACCTCGACGCGCTGCGGCGCTTCGCCGTGGCACGCACGCTGTTCACGCCGACGACGCTGCCCAAGGCGATCGCACGCCTGGGCTTCGTGCAGGCCGACCCGATCCGCGCGCCGGCGCGCGCGCAGGACTTGACGCTGCGCCACCGCGTGCACGACTACCGCGCCGGCGACCTGGAACGGCGCTACCCGCGGCTGGACGTGGAGGAGGACTTTTTCATCAACTACGGCTTCCTGCCGCGTGCCACGCAGAGGCTGATGCATCCGCGCACGGCGCGCGCCGCGTGGCCGAAGGCGCGCCGCATGCAGGCGCAGGCGGTGCTGGACTTCGTGCGCGAGCGCGGCGTGGTGCATCCGCGCGAGGTCGATGCGCAGTTCCGACACGGCAACGCGCGCAACTGGTTCGGCGGCTCGTCGCGCGCCAGCACGCAGCTGCTCGATGCCATGCACTACCGTGGGCTGCTGCGCGTGGCGCGGCGCGAGGGCGGCACCCGCTGCTACGCGGCGCTCGACAGCCCTGCGGCCGCCGGAGATCCCGAGCGCGCGCTGGATACCCTGGTCGACGTGCTCGTCGCCAAGTACGCGCCCCTGCCCTCGACATCGCTGAACTACCTGACCAGCCTGCTCGCCGGCGCCGCGCCACAGTGGGCAGGACTGCGGCGCGCGGCCCAGTACCGCGCCCGCGCGCGGCTGGCCCATGCCCGCGTCGACGGCGTCGACTGGTACTGGCCGGCCGGCGAGAACCCGGCCTCCCGGCGCCATGCGCCGGGCGCGACGGTGCGCCTGCTGGCACCCTTCGACCCTCTGGTCTGGGACCGCCGCCGCTTCGAGCTGCTGTGGGGCTGGGCCTACCGCTTCGAGGCCTACACGCCCGCGCCGCGGCGGCTGCGCGGCTACTATGCTCTGCCGCTGCTCTGGCACGACCGGGTCATCGGCTGGGGCAACCTGGCGCAGCACGGCAGCGCGCTCCAAGCCGACATCGGCTATGTCGACGGTAGGGCGCCGCGCGAGGCCGGCTTCCGCCATGCCCTGGACGAGGAGCTCGGCCGCATCGACCAGTTTCTGCAGCGACGTCAACGGGCCAGCGGCGACTGCTGCTTGGCGACAAGCAGGCGCTGCACGACCTCGGCAAAGCCTTGGCCACGCTCGGAAGGCGTGACATAGGCCGGCAGCGCCTGCAGCTGTGCCACGAAGCGGCGGATGTTGGCCACGGCCACCGACAGCGGCAGGTGCTCGAACATCAGCTGGTCGTTGGTGGAATCTCCGACGTACAACCACTCGGCCGGGACGAAGGGCAGGCCGAGCGCACGCTCCACCGCCCAGCGCGCACCGGTCCATTTGTCGTGCGCGCCGATCCAGCCGTTGACATGGATCGAACTGACGCTGGCGCGCAGACCGTGGGCTCGCATCACCTCGAGCACCGCAGCGATTTCGGGGTCGCCCAGTTGCGCGAACTCACCGTGGTCGACGGCGATGTCGGTCAGCCGGCCGGCGCTGTCGCGGGCCAGCCGCGCCCGCGGCACGGCGGCCAACACAGCGTCGGCGCAATGCTGCAACCGCAGCAGGTTGGCAGCGCGGGCGGCGTCGTCCTGCGTGAAGTCACGCTGCAGCTGCACACCCACGCGGCGCAACATCACCGCGCCGTTCTCTGCCACGATCGCCGCCACCGGCCAGGCCATCACGAAGGGCTCGCTCCAGCCGGCCGGCCGGCCGGTGATGGCAATCACCGGCAGCTGCGCCTGCGCCATCTGCTGCAGCGCCTGCAGGGCCATCGGCTCGATGGCGCCGTCGCGCGTGAGCGTGTCGTCGATGTCGGTCAACACGCCGCGCAGCGGACGCAGCGCAGCCTCGGGCAGCGCCTGCAGCGGCCGCATGCGTTTAGCGTTCATGGGCCCAGTCTCGCACAGGGCCTGTGCCTCCCAAGGCCACTTTGACCGGGCGCAAATATCAGGTTCGCGGGCTTTTCATAATATCGGGTCCATCTGCCTGCGAAGGACACCCATGGCCAAGGACACCCCGCCCCCTGCGCGCAAGACCGCGCCCGCCAAGACCGGCCGCTCGGGCGCCAGGCGCGCGCGGCCGGCGCAGGCCGGCGACATTGCGCCGCGGCTCGGGCCCAAGGCCATCGAGCGGCACGTGGTGCGCCAGGCCCTGCTCGGCAAACAGGACGCGCAGGGCGCGGCGCTGCGCGACCTGCTGCACCGCGCGGCCAAGGCCGCACCCGGCGAGACGCGCGATGCGCTGAAGGCCATCCTCGCCGGCGCCTCGCCCGACGACGTGGTCGCACTGCGCCGCGTGCTGTTCGAGGGCGGCGACGCGACGAAGCTGCGCCAGGAAGATCCGGACATGGAGCTGTCGCCGCGCTGGCGCGAGGGCGGCTATCCGTACAAGAATCTGATGTCGCGCAAGACCTACGAGGCGCAGAAGTACAAGCTGCAGGTCGAACTGCTGAAGCTGCAGGCCTGGGTCAAGGACAGCGGCCAGCGCGTGTTGATCCTGTTCGAGGGCCGCGATGCCGCCGGCAAGGGCGGCACCATCAAGCGCTTCATGGAACATCTGAACCCACGCGGCGCGCGTGTCGTGGCGCTGGAAAAGCCTTCTGAGGTGGAGCGTGGGCAGTGGTACTTCCAGCGCTACGCGCAGCACCTGCCGACGCGCGGCGAGATCGTCATGTTCGACCGCAGTTGGTACAACCGCGCCGGCGTCGAGCGCGTGATGGGCTTCTGCAGCAACGAGGAGTACCTGGAGTTCATGCGCCAGGCGCCGGAATTCGAGCGCCACCTGGTGCACAGTGGCGTGCATGTCTTCAAGTTCTGGTTCTCGGTCAGCCGCGAGGAGCAGCGCCGCCGCTTCAAGGAGCGGCGCAGCCACCCGCTGAAGCAGTGGAAGCTCAGCCCGATCGACCTGGCCTCGCTGGACAAGTGGGACGAATACACCCGCGCCAAGGAAGGGGTGTTCTTCCACACCGACACGCCCGACGCGCCCTGGACCGTGATCAAGTCAGATTGCAAGAAGCGCGCGCGACTCAACGCCATGCGCTACGTGCTGCATCAGCTGGACTATTCGAAGAAGGACCTGGCCACCATCGGCCCGCTCGATCCGCTGATCGTCGGCCGCGCCAGCCTGGTCCACGAAAAGGGCGAGGACGTCACGTCGGCCTACGGCAGCTGATCCGCACTTGCACCCGCGGCGGCGCGCTTGGCTATACTTGCTAATTCCGAGGAGCGCTGCGAGACGGCATGATTCGTTCCAGGCTCGGATAGGTTTCAACTGCGCTCACCCCCTCGATACGGTGCGGTGAGTGGCAGTTGCAAGGCAGCACACGAAAGGCCCGTTCCGAGGGGGTTCCCACCCCTCAACGGAGAATGCCTTGAACGCTGTGCTCAAACCCCAGAATTTCACCGACTTCCACGTGGCCGACTTGGGCCTGGCCGCCTGGGGCCGCAAGGAAATCCGCATTGCCGAGACCGAGATGCCCGGTCTGATGGCGATCCGCGACGAATTCGCCAAGACCCAGCCTCTGAAGGGTGCCCGTGTCACCGGCAGCCTGCACATGACCATCCAGACGGCCGTGCTGGTGGAAACTCTGCAGGCCCTGGGCGCCAAGGTGCGCTGGGCCTCGTGCAACATCTTCTCGACCCAGGACCATGCCGCCGCCGCACTGGTGGCCGAGGGCACGCCGGTCTTCGCCTACAAGGGCGAGACGCTGGCCGACTACTGGGACTACACCCACCGCATCTTCGACTTCGCTCCCAAGGGCAGCGACGGCGAAGGCCCGAACATGATCCTCGACGACGGCGGCGACGCCACGCTGCTGATGCACCTGGGCCAGCGCGCCGAGAAGGACATCTCCGTGCTGGCCAACCCTGGCAGCGAGGAAGAGACCTGCCTGTTCGCGGCCATCAAGGCCAAGCTGGCCACCGACCCGACCTGGTACACGCGCAAGAGCGCTCAGATCATCGGCGTGACCGAAGAGACCACCACCGGCGTGCACAGGCTGAAGGAGATGTCGGCCAAGGGCACTCTGATGTTCCGTGCCATCAACGTCAACGACAGCGTGACGAAGAGCAAGTTCGACAACCTGTACGGCTGCCGCGAATCGCTGGTCGACGCCATCAAGCGCGCCACCGACGTGATGGTCGCCGGCAAGGTGGCGCTGGTGGCCGGCTACGGCGACGTAGGCAAGGGCTCGGCCCAGGCGCTGCGCGCGCTGTCGGCGCAGGTGTGGGTGACCGAGATCGACCCCATCAATGCGCTGCAGGCGGCGATGGAAGGCTACAAGGTCGTGACCATGGAGTACGCCGCCGACAAGGCCGATATCTTCGTCTCGGCCACCGGCAACAAGGACGTCATCACCTACGCCCACATGGCGGCGATGAAGGACCAGGCCATCGTCTGCAACATCGGCCATTTCGAC
>JAGTRL010000258.1 GCA_018261815.1 Pseudomonadota bacterium | reverse complement strand
GCTCTTCGACCTGGGCGCGCGGCGCTTCTACATCTTCGGCATGGTCCTGTATCCGCAGGACTTCATCTACCTGACCGCGCTGCTGGTCATCTCGGCCTATGCCCTGTTCCTGTTCACCGCCGTGGCCGGCCGGCTGTGGTGCGGCTTCGCCTGCCCGCAGACGGTGTACACCGAGATCTTCATGTGGGTGGAGCGCAAGATCCAGGGTGATCGCATCGCCCGCATGAAGCGCGACGCCGGGCCGTGGAACCTCGACCGCAGCTGGCGCGCCGCCGCCAAGCAGGCCGTGTGGATCGCGATCGCGCTGTGGACCGGCTTCACCTTCGTCGGTTACTTCACGCCTATCAAGGTGCTGGCACAACTCGTATCGCAGCTGGCGCTGGGGCCGTGGGAGAGCTTCTGGGTGCTGTTCTACGGCTTCGCCACCTACGGCAACGCCGGCTTCATGCGCGAGCAGGTGTGCAAGTACATGTGCCCGTACGCGCGCTTCCAGAGCGCGATGTTCGACAAGGACACGCTGATCGTCAGCTACGACGCCGAGCGCGGCGAGCCGCGCGGCTCGCGCTCGCGCAAGGCCGACCACCGGGCGCAAGGCAAGGGCGACTGTATCGACTGCGGGCTGTGCGTGCAGGTCTGCCCGACCGGCATCGACATCCGCAAGGGCCTGCAATACGAATGCATCGGCTGCACCGCCTGCATCGATGTGTGCGACGGCGTGATGGACAAGATGAACTACCCGCGCGGGCTGGTGCGCTTCGACACGCAGAACGGCATGTCGCAACACCTCACGCGTGCGCAGCGGCTGAAGCGCATCTTCCGCCCGCGCGTGCTGGTCTATACCGCCATCCTGCTGCTCCTGGTGGGCAGCCTGATCACGAGCATGGCCCTGCGCAGCCCCTTCCGCGTCGATGTCGTGCGTGACCGAGCTTCGCTGGCGCGGCTGGTGGATGACGGCCACATCGAGAACCTGTACCGTCTGCAGATCATGAACGCCACCGAGCAGCCGCAGCGCTACCGCGTGGCCGTACGGGGCCTGCCCGGCATCCGCATCGAGGGCAGCGACACGCTCGACGTGCAGCCGGCACAGGCCCGCTGGATGACGGTGTCGGTTCGCGTGCCGCCCGAGACCGCGGCCACCAGCGCTGTGGGGGCGCACCCCATTGCCTTCGAGGTGCAGCGCCTGAACCCGCAACTGGATGCGCCGGTGGCGCGCGCGGTGGAGGAATCCACCTTCGTGCTGCCCCGCTGAGCCTCCCCGACCCGGAGATCCGCCATGGATACCCAAACGACCTCTTCCCCGCAACGCAACGAGCCCGCAGCGCCGCCGTGGTGGCGCGTCGGCATGGTCTGGCTGGTGCTCGGTGGGCCGCTGACGGTGGTGGTGGCCGGCCTGGTGACTGCCGCCATCGCGGTGGATGGCGCCGAGGAGGTGTTGACTCGGCCCGCGTCCGGCGTCAGCGCCAAGGACGCCCACCTGATGCCCGCGGTGCAAGGGCGCAACCACGCGGCCACCCCCAAACCCTGATTGCTTGCCGCAGCGCCCGCACCATGGACGACAACCGCCTGCGCTTCCGCTCGATGAGCGTGCTGTGGTCGGCCTTCCTGATGGCCGCGGTGCTGGAGATGCTCGTTTTCGCGCTGGTCGACCCCGAGAACTTGCGCTGGTTCGGCGGCGACACGCTGGACCTGTCGCCGCGCGCCGTCTACACGCTGGCCTTCTTTGTCTTCTGGGCGGTCATTGCCGTGGGCGCGGCGTTGGCGGTGCTGCTGTGCAGCCGGCCCGACGCCGAAGCGGCCGATGCCGGCGCACGCTGAGTTGCGCGCACGATGGACCTCGCGCTCATCCTCAGCGCCTTGATGCTGGGCATCGCAGGCGCACCGCACTGTGCCGCCATGTGCGGCCCTGCCAGTGGCTCGCTGCTGCAGGGCTGCCGCCGCCATGCGCCGGTGGCTTCGCCGCTGGCATTCCACCTGGCTCGCGTGGCCAGCTACGCCGCCGCGGGTGGGGTGGCGGCATCGAGTGTGGGCGCGCTGGCGCAGTTGGGCCAGCTGTCGCCGGTGCTGCGGCCGCTGTGGACGCTGCTGCATTGCGCTGCGCTCGGGCTGGGCCTGTGGCTGCTGTGGCAGGGCCGGCAACCGGCCTGGCTGGAAAACCTGGGCCGCAGCACGCGCCGCCTGGCACCGCAGCAAAGCGGCGGCGGTTGGCAGCGCATGCAGGGGCCGGCCCGCGCCTCGGCAGCCGGCTTGCTGTGGGTGGCCTGGCCCTGCGGATTGCTGCAGTCGGCCCTGGTGGTGGCGGCGCTGGCCAACTCGGCCTGGGGCGGTGCGGCCGCGATGGCTGGTTTTGCCGCGGCCAGTGCGGCCGGCCTGGGCCTGGCGCCATGGGCCTTTGCGCGCCTGGCCAGCAGCGGTGCCGGCGCCCTGCAGGTCAGTGCCTGGGCGGTGCGGCTGGCCGGCGCCGCACTGGCCGCGGCCTCGGCCTGGGCGCTTGGGCACGACCTGTTCCGCCGCGTCGTCGCCTACTGCCTGTCCTGAGCGGCCTGTACGCGCGCCGGTTACGCTCGAAGCCTCAGCCGTACGCTGCCAGCGCGGCGTTCAACGTGGCGCTGGGGCGCATCACAGCTTCGACCCGGTGTGGGTCTGCGAAGTAGTAGCCACCGATGTCTGCCGGCTTGCCCTGCACGGAAGCGAACTCGGCAACGATCTTCTTCTCGTTGTCGGCCAGCGCTTTCGCCAGTGGCATGAAGTGCGCGGCCAGGTCTAAGTCGTCCTTCTGCTGCGCCAATTCCTGTGCCCAGTACATCGCCAGATAGAACTGGCTGCCGCGGTTGTCCAACTCGCCGGTCTTCGGCGACGGCGACTTGCGGTTGTCGAGCAGCTTGCCGGTAGCGTCATCCAGCGTTCTGGCCAGGATCTTGGCCTTGTTGTTGCCGGTCTTCAGCCCCAGGTCCTCCAGGCTGACTGCCAGTGCCATGAACTCGCCCAGCGAATCCCAGCGCAGGTGGTTCTCCTCGACCAGTTGCTGCACGTGCTTGGGCGCCGAGCCGCCCGCGCCGGTCTCGTACATGCCGCCGCCGGCCATCAGCGGGACGATCGACAGCATTTTCGCGCTGGTACCCAGCTCCATGATCGGGAACAGGTCGGTCAGGTAGTCGCGCAGGATGTTGCCGGTGACCGAGATCGTGTCCAGCCCGCGGATCACTCGCTCAAGGGTGTAGCGCATCGCGCGTACCTGCGACATGATCTGGATGTCCAGCCCCGTGGTGTCGTGGTCCTGCAAGTAGGCCTTGACCTTCTTGATCAGCTCGTTCTCGTGCGGGCGGTATGGGTCGAGCCAGAACACCGTCGGCGTGCCCGAATTGCGCGCGCGCGTGACGGCCAGCTTGACCCAATCGCGGATCGGCGCGTCCTTGACCTGGCACATTCGCCAGATGTCACCCTGTTCGACGGTCTGAGTCAGCAGCACCTCCCCGGTGGCCAGATCGGTGATGTTGGCGACGCCGTCCTCGGGCACCTCGAAGGTCTTGTCGTGCGAGCCGTATTCCTCGGCCTGCTGCGCCATCAGGCCGACATTGGGCACGGTGCCCATGGACTTCGGGTCGAAGTTGCCGTGCCATTTGCAGAAGTTGATCATCTCCTGGTAGATGCGTGCGAAGGTGCTCTCCGGCATCACGGCCTTGACGTCCTTCAAGCGCCCGTCGGCGCCGTACATCTTGCCGCCGGCGCGGATCATCGCCGGCATCGACGCGTCGACGATGACATCGCTGGGCGAATGGAAATTGGTGATGCCCTTGGCCGAGTCGACCATCGCCAGCTCGGGCCGGTGCTCGTGGCATGCGTGCAGATCATCCATCACCTCGTCGCGCTGCGACTCGGGCAGCGTGGCGATCTTGTTGTACAGATCGACCATGCCGTTGTTGACATTGACCCCCAGGCTGTCGAACAGCTTGGCGTGCTTCTCGAACGCCTCCTTGTAGAAGATGCGCACGCAGTGGCCGAAGACGATCGGGTGCGACACCTTCATCATCGTCGCCTTGACATGCAGCGAGAACATCACGCCGTACTTGCGCGCGTCCTCGATCTCGCGCTCGTAGAACTCGCACAGTGCCTTCTTGCTCATGAACATCGAGTCGATGACCTCGCCAGCCTGTAGCGCGACCTTGGGCTTGAGCACCAGCGTCTTGCCGCTCTTGGTGATCAGCTCCATCTTGACGTCGCGCGCCCGGTCGAGCGTCATCGACTTCTCGCCGTGGTAGAAGTCGCCGGCGTGCATGTGCGACACGTGGGTGCGCGAGGCCTGCGCCCATTCGGACATCGAATGCGGATTCTTGCGAGCATACTCCTTGACCGCGCGCGGCGCGCGACGGTCGGAGTTGCCTTCGCGCAGCACGGGGTTGACGGCCGAGCCGATGCACTTGGCGTAGCGCGCGCGGATCGCCTTCTCTTCGTCGGTCTTGGGGTCGTCCGGGAAGTCTGGCAGCTTGTAGCCCTTGGCCTGCAGTTCCTTGATCGCGGCCAGCAACTGCGGCACCGATGCGCTGATGTTCGGCAGCTTGATGATGTTGGCGTCGGGCTCCAGCGTCTTCTTGCCCAGCGCCGCCAGGGTGTCGGGCACGCGTTGCTCGGGTGGCAGGACGTCGGAGAAGTTGCCCAGGATGCGCGCCGCGACCGAGATGTCGCTGGTCTCGACGCGAATGCCGGCCGGCTTCGTGAAGGTACGGATCACCGGCAGGAAGGCGCTCGTTGCCAGCGCCGGCGCTTCGTCGGTCAGCGTGTAGATGATGGTCGGTTCGGTACTCATGTTGTCTCTCCTGTGGCGTCCTAGGGCTCCGAGCGCATGGTTTCTGGCCGCTCGCATGCCCCCAATGTAAGGGACGATGGCCGCCTATCCTGTCGTCGGACTGACGCGCAGGGCCCACGGGCCGCATCTGAGAAAATCGAACCTTCCCGACACACGCGGGACAACACAGGCCACAGCGGAGAACAGCCCATGTACCAACACATCAAGGTGCCCCAAGGCGGGCAGAAGATCACCGTCAACGCAGACTTCTCATTGAACGTGCCCGACCAGCCGGTCATTCCCTACATCGAGGGAGACGGCACTGGCTTCGACATCACGCCGGTGATGTTGAAAGTGGTGGACGCTGCGGTGGCCAAGAGCTACGGCGGCAAGCGCAAGATCCACTGGATGGAGGTCTATGCGGGCGAGAAGAGCACCCGCATCTACGGTCCCGACGTCTGGCTGCCCGAGGAGACGCTGGCCGCCCTCAGGGAGTACGTGGTGTCGATCAAGGGCCCGCTGACCACGCCGGTGGGCGGCGGCATCCGCAGCCTCAACGTGGCGCTGCGCCAGGAACTCGACCTGTACGTGTGCCTGCGCCCGATCCAGTACTTCAAGGGCGTGCCCAGCCCGGTGAAGGAGCCCGAGAAGACCCACATGGTCATCTTCCGCGAGAACAGCGAGGACATCTACGCCGGCATCGAATACGAGGCGCAGAGCGACAAGGCGAAGAAGCTGATCAAGTTCCTGATCGATGAACTCAAGGTCACCAAGATCCGCTTCCCCGAGACCAGCGGCATCGGCATCAAGCCGGTGTCCATCGAGGGCACCGAGCGCTTGGTGCGCAAGGCCATCCAGTACGCGATCAACAACGACAAGCCCTCGGTGACGCTGGTGCACAAGGGCAACATCATGAAGTTCACCGAAGGCGGCTTCCGCGACTGGGGCTACGCGCTGGGGAAGAAGGAATTCGGCGCGGTCGAGGTCGTCGGCGGCCCGTGGTGCAAGTTCAAGAACCCGAAGAGCGGCAAGGACATCATCGTCAAGGACGTGATCGCCGACGCCTTCCTGCAGCAGATCCTGCTGCGCCCGGCCGAGTACAGCGTGATTGCCACGCTCAATCTGAACGGCGACTACGTCTCCGACGCGCTGGCCGCACAGGTGGGCGGCATCGGCATCGCCCCGGGTGCGAACCTGAGCGATTCGATCGCCATGTTCGAGGCCACGCACGGCACCGCGCCCAAGTATGCGGGCAAGGACTATGTCAACCCGGGCTCCG
>JAGTRL010000257.1 GCA_018261815.1 Pseudomonadota bacterium | reverse complement strand
CTTCTTCATCGCGCTGTACTGGGTGCTGCTGTCCAGCGTGGAGATGCGCAACGCGCCGTGGATCCTGTGGATCCACGACCTGTCGCAGCCCGACCCGTATTTCATCCTGCCGCTGCTGATGACCGCGTCGACCATGTTCCAGACCTGGCTGAACCCGACACCGCCCGATCCGGTGCAGGCGAAGATGATGTGGATCATGCCGCTGGTGTTCTCCGTGATGTTCTTCTTCTTCCCGGCCGGCCTGGTGCTGTACTGGCTGACGAACAACATCCTGTCCATCGCCCAGCAATGGTTCATCAACAAGAAGCTAGGGGTGCTGGGCAAGTAGTACCGCCCGCCCCCCGCGTTCGCGGGATGACACGGCCCGCGTGATTGCCCAGCATGTGTGCAAAGGCACATCGCGCGGCGGCCACGGCTTCATGGTCCGCCTCACCGCGCCGATGAGCCTGTCTGGGTCGGCACCGTGACGTGTCGGCCCGCCGATCATGCGGGGTTGACCCGGTCGGCCGCTGGACTCCGCCGGGCCGATCAACGCCCAGCGAACAAACCCACGGTCACCGGCTCGCGGAGCGTGCAACCGAGTCCGTCCATGCGGGCGGCACGGCGCTCCCCCCCGCGCCATCTTCAGGGCCCGCGCCGTGCGACGCCGGGCCCTGGGCCCCACAGGCTACGATTCGCGCGTGCTGTCGCGCCGCGCCTTGCCCATCGTCGCCATTGCCACCGCGCCGGGGCGCGGCGCGGTCGGCATCGTGCGCGCCTCCGGGTCGGCCCTGCAGCCGCTGGTGCAGGATCTGTGCGGCCGCCCGCTGGTTCCGCGCCAGGCCACGCTGCTGCCTTTCACGGCCGCCGACGGCAGCGTCATCGACCAGGGCCTGGCGCTGTACTTTCCGGCGCCGCATTCCTATACCGGCGAGGACGTGCTCGAGTTGCAGGCCCATGGCGGGCCGGTGCTGCTGCAGATGCTGCTGGCGCGCTGCCTGCAGGCCGGGCAATCGCTCGGGATGCGCCTCGCCGAGCCCGGTGAGTTCACGCAGCGCGCGTTCCTCAACGGAAAGCTCGATCTGGCCCAGGCCGAGGCGGTGGCCGACCTGATCGACGCCAGCACCGAGGCTGCCGCACGCTCGGCCGGGCGTTCGCTCAGCGGCGTGTTCTCGCAGCAGGTGCTCGCCCTGAGCGAGCGCATCGTGCGGCTGCGCATGCTGGTCGAGGCCACGCTGGACTTTCCCGAGGAAGACATCGAGTTCCTGCAGCAGGCCGGCGCGCGGGCACAGCTGCGGGACATCGCCGCCGCGCTGGACGTGCTGCTGGACGGGGCGCAGCAAGGCGCTCTGTTGCGCGAAGGCATCCGCGTGGTGTTGGCCGGCCAACCCAACGTCGGCAAGAGTTCGTTGCTCAACGCGCTGGCCGGTGCCGAGTTGGCCATCGTCACGCCGATCCCGGGCACGACGCGCGACCGTGTCAGCCAGACCATCCAGATCGAAGGCGTGCCGTTGCACGTGATCGACACCGCCGGGCTGCGCAGCCAGACCGACGACGAGGTCGAGCGCATCGGCATCGCGCGCACCTGGGAGTCGATTGCCGATGCCGACAGCGTGCTCTTCCTGCACGACCTGACGCGCCGCGGCCAGCCTGACTACGAAGCAGCCGAGGCACAGATCGCCGCCCAGTTGCCGGCCAATGCCAAGCTGCTGCATGTGCACACTAAAAGCGACCTGGTGGCAGACGCACCGGCGGACGGCATCAGCCTGTCGGCGCACACCGGTGCAGGCCTGCAGACGCTGCGCCGCTCGTTGCTGCAGCGTGCCGGCTGGCATGCCGTGCCCGAAGGCCTGTTCATCGCCCGCGCGCGTCACGTGCAGGCGCTGCAGCGCACGCGCGAGCACCTGCAGCGCGCCTGGGCGCTGGGCGATGAACGCGCCGCGCCGCTGGAACTGCTGGCCGAGGAGCTGCGGCTGGCGCACGACGCGCTGGGCGAGATCACCGGCCAGTTCACCGCCGACGACTTGCTCGGCGAGATCTTCAGCCGCTTCTGCATAGGTAAGTGAGCCGGGGCGGGTGCGCCCCCCATGTGGGCGATTGCGGCGCGCCTTTCGGCCCGCGCAAAATGCACTTGCAAGAACAAGACGCCGGGCCGTGCGCACACGGGTAGGCCAGGTGCTGCAGAACATGAGCACGCTTCGATGGACATCACCACTTTGGTCCACGCTGTGCAGACCTTGAACGCAGCCGATGCCTTCAACGCAGGTCTGGGCGCGCAGCATTGGCAGACGCTGGAGCCGTACCTCGCCAGGCACAACCTGCGTGCTGGCGATCTGCTGATCCGCCAGGGCGATGCCGACCGCAGCGCCTACCTTCTGGAACAAGGCAATCTGCAGGTGTTCGTCACTGGCGGGCCGCCCGGCCGTCAGCGCATCGCCATCCTGCGCCCAGGCTCTCTGGTGGGCGAAGCGAGCTTGTTTGCCGAAGTGCCGCGCAGTGCCAATGTCGAGGCGATGACGCCGTGCGTTGTCTGGACGCTGAGCGTGGCGCGCCTCGAGGAACTGTGCGCGCGCGCGCCGTCGCTGGCGCTGCAGGTCATGCGCGCGGCCGGCGCGGTGATGGCCGTGCGCATGCGCGACAACCTGGTGCGGGGCGTGCCGTTGATCTGACGCTGCGGAGTCAGTGACCGCCAAAGTCCACCAGCGTGAACAACGGCAGACCGGCGGCGCGCAGCCGCTGCGAGCCGTTGAGCTCGGGCAGGTCGACGATGGCAGCGCCCTCGATGACCTGGGCGCCCAGGCGCTGCAGCAGTCGCAGGCCGGCCAGCATCGTGCCGCCGGTGGCGATCAGGTCGTCGATCAGCACCACGCGGTCGCCGGCGCCCACAGCGTCGGTGTGCATCTCCACCGCGGCCGAGCCGTACTCCAGCTCGTAGCTTTCCTGCACCGTGGTGAAGGGCAGCTTGCCCTTCTTGCGGATCGGCACGAAGCCGACGTTCAGCTCGTAGGCCAGCACCGAGCCGATGATGAAGCCGCGCGCGTCCAGCCCGGCAATGGCGCTGGGCCGGGTGTCGAAGTAGCGGTGCACGAACTGGTCGATCAGCACGCGGAAGACACGCGGGTTCGACAGCAGCGGCGTGATGTCGCGGAACTGCACGCCCGGCGCCGGCCAGTCGGGCACGGTGCGGATGTGGCTGCGGATGTAGTCGGAAGGGGTCATCGCAACTCCTGCGGCTTGCCCGGCGGATTGTGGGCGTGCTCAGTCGCCGCCCAGCAGCTTGGCTTCGGCCAGGGCCAGCGTTTCGGGCAGCCCCGACAGCACCAGCGTGTCGCCGGCAGCCAGCGGCAGCTCGTCATCAGCCGCACGCACCTGGCCGGCGGCCAGCCGCACCGACACCACGCGCACGCCTACCGCATGAAGCGCCAGGTGTCCGAGCTTGCGCCCGACGCAGGCCGCAGCCGCGGGCAGCGTCACGCTGAGCAGCCGCTCCTGCTGCAGCTCCTCCACCGTGTCGTCGTCGGCGCCGTGGAAATAACCGCGCAGCAGCCCGTAGCGCGCGTCGCGCGCGTCGCGCGTCATCTGGATGACGCGCCGCATCGGCACTCCCACCAGCACCAGCGCGTGACTGGCCAGCATCAGCGAGCCTTCGATGGCCTCGGGCACCACCTCGGTGGCGCCGGCCTCGCGCAGCCGCTCCAGGTCGGCATCGTCGATGGTGCGCACCACCACCGGCACCTTGGGCGCATGCTCGCGCACCAGGCGCAGGATCTTCAGCGCCGAGGCCGTGTCCGGGTAGCTCACCACCACCGCGGCGGCGCGCGCCAGGCCGGCGGCCATCAGGCTCTGCAGCCGCGCCGCATCGCCGAAGACCACGCTCTGCCCGGCGGCGGCGGCCTGGCGCACCCGGTCCGGGTCGAGGTCCAGCGCCATGTACGGTATGTGCTCCTTGTCGAGCAGCCGGGCCAGGTTCTGGCCGCTGCGGCCGTAGCCGCAGATGATCACGTGGCCCTGGGTCGTGATGGCACGCTTGGCGATCGTCGTCAGCTGCACCGACTGCAGCAGCCAGTCGGTGGCCGACAGGCGCATGACGATGCGATTGCTGTAGATGATCAGGAAGGGCGCGATCAGCATCGACAGCACCATGCTGGCCAGTACCGGGCTGACCCACTGTGGCGCCACCAGGTTGTTGAGCGCGCCCAGCGCCAGCAGCACGAAACCGAACTCGCCGGCCTGCGCGAGGTACAGCCCGGTGCGCAGCGCCACGCCCGGTGTGGCGCCGAAGAGGCGGGTCAACGCCGCCACCAGCACGAACTTGGCGATCACAGGGACGGTGGTCAGCACCAGCACCAGGACCCATTGGTCGAGCACCGGCCGCCAGTCCAGCTTCATGCCCACGGTGATGAAGAACAGGCCGAGAAGCACGTCGTGGAACGGCCGGATGTCGGTTTCCACCTGGTGCTTGTATTCCGTCTCGGCCACCAGCATGCCGGCGACGAAGGCGCCGAGCGCCAGAGACAGCCCGGCATGCTCGGTCATCCAGGCCAGGCCCAGCGTGACGAGCAGCAGGTTCAGCATGAACAGCTCGTCGCTCTTGCGCCGGGCCACCAAGGTCAGCCACCAGCGCATCACGTGCTTGCCGCCCACCAGCAAAATGGCCAGCAGCGCTGCAGCCTTCAGCGTGGCCAGGCCGATGGCACGCGCCATGTCGCCCCCACTGTCATCCAGCGCCGGGATCAACACCAGCAGCGGCACCACGGCCAGGTCCTGGAACAGCAGCACACCGATGACGCGGCGGCCGTGTTCGCTTTCCAGCTCCAGCCGCTCGGCCATCATCTTCACGACGATGGCGGTGCTGGACATGGCCATGGCGCCGCCCAGCACCACCGAGCCCTGCCAGCCCATCTGCCAGGGCATCGAGGTGAAGGAGAAGACCCACACCAGGAACGAATGGCCGAGCAGCGTGCCGGCCATCGTCAATGCCACCTGCGACAGGCCCAGCCCGAAGACCAGCGAGCGCATGCTGCGCAGCTTGGGCAGGTTGAACTCCAGCCCGATGACGAACATCAGGAAGACCACGCCGAACTCCGCCAGGTACTTGATGTTGGCGGTGTCCGCGGCCAGCGCCAGCGCGTTCGGCCCGATGATCACGCCCACCACCAGGTAGCCAAGCATCGGCGGCAGCTTCAGCGAGCGGCAGACCACCACGCCCAGCACGGCGGCGACCAGATAGAGCAGTGCAAGTTCGAGGGTGGTGGCCATGGACCGGCGCGATGCAAGGGCCAAGCCGCGGGGCGCAGCAGGCTCCTAGAATGCCCCGATCCTATCGGAGCCCGATCGACGTGAACCCCGCCCGCAGCTTCGACCCGCAGCGCGCCTTGCGCCTTGCGGCCGAGACCTTCGAGATCGAAGCGCAGGCCCTGCTGGCGCTGGCCGCGCGGCAGGGCGAGGGCTTCACGCGCAGCGTGCAGGCCATGCTCGAATGCCGCGGCCGGGTCATCGTCATGGGCATGGGCAAGAGCGGCCACGTGGGGCGCAAGATCGCCGCCACGCTGGCCTCCACCGGCACGCCGGCCTTCTTCGTGCACCCGGCCGAGGCTGGCCATGGCGACCTCGGCATGGTGATGGCAGGCGACGTGGTGCTGGCCATCTCCAACAGCGGCGAGAGCGATGAGCTGGCCGCCATCCTGCCGGCAATGCGGCGCATCGGCGTCACGCTGGTGGCCATGAGCGGCAACGTCGAATCGACGCTGGCGCGCCATGCCGACTTCGTGATCTCCAGCTTGGTGGACCAGGAGGCCTGCCCGATGAACCTGGCACCGACGGCCAGCACCACCGCGCAGATGGCACTGGGCGACGCATTGGCGGTGGCGTTGCTCGATGCGCGCGGTTTCCGCGAAGAGGACTTCGCCCGCTCGCACCCCGGCGGCAGCCTGGGCCGCAAGCTGCTGATGCATGTGCGCGACCTGATGCGCTCGGGCAGCGCGCTGCCGCGCGTCGGCCCGCGCGCCAGCTTCATCGAGATGCTGGGTGAGATGACGGGCAAGGGCCTGGGCTTCACCGCCATCGTCGACGGCGACGGC
>JAGTRL010000003.1 GCA_018261815.1 Pseudomonadota bacterium | reverse complement strand
GGCGGCATCTCCGGCGTGATGATGGGCACCGAGCAGCTGAACATGATCATCCACAACACCATCTACGTGCCGGGGCACTTCCACGCCACGGTGGTGGTGGGCACCACGCTGACCTTCATGGCGCTGACCTACCTGCTGATCCCGGTGCTGTTCCGCCGCGAGATGATCGCGCCGAAGCTGGCGATGTGGCAGCCCTACCTGTTCGGCTTCTCGATGTACTTCTTCTGCCTGGTGATGATGGGCGCGGGCACGCTGGGCGTGTCGCGCCGCCACTGGGACATGGCCTTCCAGGGTGCGGCGCTGGCGTACGAATGGCCCGGCGCGGCCTACCTGATGATGGGCCTGGTGGGCATCGGCGGCATCGTGGCCATCGTCAGCGGCGGCATCTACATCTACGTCACCGTCGGCTCGCTGCTGTGGGGCAAGAAGCTCGAGCCCGGCGCGCAGAGCCCGAAGTTCACGCCGATCCCGCGCACCGCGCCCACGGTGGTGGCGCAGTCGCACGGCTCGGCCGGCTTCGCCGCCCCCGGCACCTTCGTGCTGGCGATGGTCTTCCTGGTGGCCTTCGTGCTGTACTACTTCATCAACTGGAAGTACCTGTCCACGTTGTGGGGCCTGAGCTGATCCGCTGAACCCTGCTTCGCCACTGCCGCTCCAGGAGACCGCCGATGAACACCACCGTGATGCAGGCCACCGACCGCCCCGCCATCGGCTTGCTGCGCACGGTGCTGGGCGTCTTCAAGATGCGCATCGGCGTGTTGATCATGATCACCGCGCTCGGCGGCATGGCCATCGCCAGTGGACCCGGTTTGAGCCTGGCGCAGGTGCTGGTGCTGGCGTTGTCGGTGCTGGTGGCGTCGGCCAGCGCGGGGGCCTTCAACCAGTACATCGAAGCCGACAGCGACCGCCTGATGGTGCGCACGCGCCGTCGCGCCTTTGCCAGTGGGGCGTTGAAGCCCACGCCACTGTGGCTGCTGGCCATCGGCGCGCTGCTGGCCGGCGCGGTGGCTGCGGCGGCCGTCGTGCTCAATGCCACGTCGGCGCTGTTCATCTTTCTCGGTGCCTTCTTCTACGCCGTGGTCTACACGCTGTGGCTGAAGCGGCGCAGCTGGCTGAACATCGTCGTCGGCGGGCTGTCCGGCAGCTTTGCGGTGCTGGCCGGGGCCGCGGCGGTGGACCCGACGATCGGTGCGCTGCCGCTGCTGCTGGCACTGGTGCTGTTCCTGTGGACGCCGCCTCACTTCTGGAGTCTGGCCATCGCCAACCACGCGGACTATGCCGCCGCCGGCGTGCCGATGCTGCCGGTGGTGGTGGGGCCCGCGCGCGCGGCGCGCATCGTCTACGCCAACACGCTGCTGCTGGTGGCGGTGTCGCTGCTGCCGCTGTTCTACGGCGCCGGCTGGATCTACGGGCTCGGCGCACTGGCCGGCGGGGCGCACTTCGTGCGCAAGGCCCACGCGCTGGCACGCGCCCCCGGTCGCGGTACGGCGATGGCGTCGTTCTTCGCCTCGATGGTGCAGCTCAGCGTCCTGCTGGCTGCGGTGGCAGTCGATGCGGCGCTGCGCTGAACGATCGATCCCACGACGCCTGCGCGCCACGGGCTTCGGGCTGCTGCTCGCCGTACTGCTTGCTCCGGCGCTGGCCGAGACTCCCTCCGCGCTCGACGAGCGCAGCGCATTGCAGGCCGGCGACGCCGCGGTGGGCACGCGCGTACCCGACTACACGCTGCTCGACCGCCAGGGCCGCCCGGTGCGCCTGTCCAGCTACCGCGGCAAGCCGCTGCTGGTGAGCTTCATCTACACCGGCTGCTTCCAGATCTGCCCGGCCAGCACGCGCGCGCTGCACGAGGCGGTGAAGGGCCTGGACAAGCTGCTGGCGCCGAACCAGTTCAACGTCATCAGCATCGGCTTCAACCAGCCTTTCGATTCGCCGGCGGCGATGCGCACCTTCGCCGCCCAGCACGGCATCGACTATCCGAACTGGGAGTTCCTGAGCCCGCCGCCGGCCATCGTCGAGGCGCTGACGCGCGACTTCGGCTTCCGCTACGTGGCCACGCCCGCCGGCTTCGACCACGTGCTCGGCATCACGCTGGTCGATGCGCAGGGCCGCATCCACACCCAGGTGTATGGCGAGCGCATGAACGCGCAGCGCATCGGCGAGCCGCTGCGTCAATTGCTGACTGAAGGAGCGCTGCCGCCGCGCCTGCAACTCACCGACGTGATCGAACGCGTGCGCATCCTGTGCACGGTGTACGACCCCGAGACCGGCGAGTACCGCTACGACTACGCGCTGATCTTCGAGATCGTCGGCGGGCTGCTGTTCTTCCTGAGCGTGGCGGTGTATTTCGGCGTGGAATGGCGCAACCGACGGCGCGCACGCCAAGCGCATGCCGGCACACCACGGATCGCCGGCGAGCTGTCTCGCTGATGCCTCGGTGAAGCGACCATGCAGCACCTGGCCACGTTTCGGTTGTACGGTCTGGCCGGCTGGCAGCGCATGGAGCGGCTCTTCGACGCGGCCTTCGGCTCGGCGCTCAACCCGCTGCGCCACCTGGGCTCGCTGGGCTTCCTGTGCTTCTGGCTGCTGGCCGTCAGCGGCATCTACCTTTACGCCGTCATCGACACCTCGGCCGCGGGGGCGTACCGCTCGATCCACGGCCTGGCCTCGTTGCCCTGGTACCTGGGCGGCTGGCTGCGCAGCCTGCACCGCTACGCGGCCGATGCCTTCGTCGTGCTGATGCTGGCGCACCTGGCGCGCGAATGGCTGCATGGCCACTACCAGGGCATCCGGCGCTTCTCGTGGCTGACGGGGGTGCCGTTGATCGTGTTCGCGTTCGTCAGCGCGATTGGCGGCTTCTGGCTCAACTGGGACCAGTTGGGCCAGTTCTCGGCGGTGGCCAGCGCCGAATGGCTGGACGCGCTGCCGCTGCTGGCGACGCCGCTGGCGCGCAACTTCCTCACCGTCGGCGCGGTCGGCGACCGGCTGTTCTCGCTCTTCGTATTCGTCCACCTGGGCGTGGCGCTGATGATGATCTTCGGCCTGTGGTTCCACGTGCAGCGGCTCACGCGGGCGGCGGTGTTCCCGCCGCGGCCGCTGGCGCTGGCCACCTTCGGCGTGCTGTGTGTGCTGGCGCTCGGTGCGCCGATCACCAGCCACCCGCCGGCCGACGCCGGCACGGTGCCGGCGGTGCTGGCGCTGGACTGGATCCTGCTGTTCCTGCACCCCCTGACCTACGCCACCTCGGCCGGCGCCGTCTGGTGGGCCGTGAGCGCCAGCCTGCTGCTGCTGCTGGCCCTGCCCTTCCTGCCACAGCCGGCGCGCGCGCCGGTGGCCGTGGTCGACGCCGCCAACTGCAATGGCTGCCGGCGCTGCTTCGCAGACTGCCCCTATGCCGCGATCACGATGGTGCCGCACCCCAACGGCAAACCGGGCAAGGAACTGGCGCGCGTCGATGCCGACCTGTGCATCGCCTGCGGCATCTGCGCCGGCGCCTGCCCGTCGTCGACGCCATTCCGCAGCGTGGCCGATCTGGTGACCGGCATCGACATGCCGCAGCTGACGGTGAGCACCTTGCGCCGGCGCCTGCAGCAGGGCCTGGGCGCGCTGCAGGCCGAGCGGCCCATCGTGGTCTTCGGCTGCGACCGGGGCGCGCGCGTGGAGCGGCTGGCCGGCACCGACGTCGCCGCCTTCAGCCTGATCTGCACCGGCATGCTGCCGCCGTCCTTCGTCGACTACGCGCTGCGTGACGGCGCCGCCGGCGTGCTGGTCAGCGGCTGCGCCGAAGGGACCTGCGAATTCCGCCTGGGCCAGCGCTGGGCCGCCGAGCGGCTGCAGGGGCAGCGCGAACCGCACCTGCGTGCACTGGACACCCCCGAAAGGCTGGCGGTGGCCTGGGTGGATGCCACCGATGCGCAGTCGCTGGCGGCCGCACTGCAGCAGCTGCGCCAGCGCCTGCAAGGCTTGCCGATCGCGACGACGGCATTGCCGGCACGCCATGGCTGACGCACACGCCACCCTGGCCGCCCCGCGGCCCCACCGCGCCGCCGCCTGGGTCGGCCAGGCGCTGCTGTACGGGCTGTTCGCACTCGCCATCGGCGTGTTCTCGCGCTGGCCCACCTACCAGCACCTGGGCCCGGACCAGGCCTTGATCAAGCTCAGCTTCACGCACACCGGCAAGCCGGTCGGCGATTGCCGGCCGTTGAGCGCGGACGAACTGGCCAAGCTGCCGCCCAACATGCGTGCACCGATGAAATGCCCGCGCGAGCGCTCGCCGGTGACGGTGGAAGTCGATATCGGCGGTGTGCCAGTGCTGAAGCGCGTGGCCGCACCCTCCGGACTGTCCCGCGACGGCGCCTCGGCCGTGTACCACCGCCTGCAGGTGGCCGCGGGTGAGCAACGCATTGCCGTGCGCCTGAACGACGACGCACGCCAGGCCGGCTTCACGCACCAGCGCGAGGAGGTCGTCAAGCTGGCGCCGGCGCAGATCCTGGTCATCGATTTCGACGCCGAACAAGGCGGCATCACCTTGAGATGAGAGCCTTCGCATGAACACCCTGGTCAATCCCTCGGCGCTGGCCCCTTCACAGCGCGGCGCGGCCGCAGCGTCCCACGACTACAGCCTGCCCATGCCCACCACGGAGCAGCGTGCCTTGACGCGCGCCTGGCTGTGGCTCGGGCTGCTGGCGCTGGTCGGCTCGGGCGTGTTCTCGATCCTGCTGGTGGCAGCGCGCACGCCCGGCATCAACCAGTGGCTGCCGGTGGCCGACTTCTTCCGCGTCGCGCTGGTGGTGCATGTGGACCTGTCGGTGGGGGTGTGGTTCGCCGCCATGGCCGGCATGCTGTGGAGCCTGAACGCCACGCCGCGGGTCGAGTCCTGGAGCTGGGTCGCGCTCGGCCTGTGCGGCGGCGGCACGGTGCTGATGGCGCTGGGCGCCTTCATCTCGCCCGGCACGCCGATCATGGCCAACTACATCCCGGTGCTGGAAGGGCCGATGTTCCTGGCCGGGCTGGTGGCCTTTGCCGCCGGCTTCGCGCTGCAGGTGCTGCGCGCCTTGATCGCCGCGCCGCGCCTGGGCGGCATGTTCGGCGGCGCCGATGCGCTGCGCTTCGGCCTCAATGCCAGCGCGGTGTCGGCCGCCATCGCGCTGATGGCCTTTGTCTGGTCGCTGGCGGTGGTGCCCACGGCGCTGGACGGCAAGGCCTACTACGAGATCCTGTTCTGGGGCGGCGGCCACGCGCTGCAGTTCACCTGGACGCTGCTAATGCTGGTCGGCTGGCTGTGGCTGGCGCAGGCCTGCGGCGCGCGCGTGCCGTTGAGCCCCCGCATCGCGCTGCTGATGTTCGCGCTGGCGCTGGCCAGCGTCTTCGTCACGCCCTATGCCTACCTGGCGCACGACGTCGCCAGCGTCGAGCACCGCAACCTGCACACCGCGGCCATGCGCTTCGGCGGCGGCGTGGCCATCTTGCCGGTGGCGCTGGCGGTGCTGCTGTCGCTGCTGCCGCTGCGCGGTATCGAGGCGACGCGCCGGCCGCTGCGCGCCGCGCTGGTCTCGTCGATGCTGCTGTTCGCCGCCGGCGGCCTGATCGGGCTGCTGATCGGCGGCAACAACGTCAAGATCCCAGCGCATTACCACGGCTGCATCGTCGGCGTGACGCTGGCGCTGATGGGCCTGGTCTACCAGCTGCTGCCGCGCTTGGGCTACGGCACGCCGCAAGGCCGGCTGGCCGTGGCACAGCCCTATCTGTATGGCGCCGGCCAGCTGCTGCACATCGTCGGCCTGGTCTGGTCGGGCGGCTACGGGGTGCAGCGCAAGGTGGCCGGCAGCGAGCAGGTGCTGCGCAGCAGCGCCGAGGTGGCGGGTATGGGGCTGATGGGGCTGGGCGGCTTGCTGGCCATCGTCGGCGGCCTGCTCTTCGTGGTGGTGGTGGTGCGCGCGCTGCGGCAGCCGGGTGCGCAGTTGGGTCTGCAGGCGCCAGCATGATCGCGGCGCTGCAGCGGCTGCTGCGCTGGTTGTTCATGCACGCCGAGGCGCTGTTCAACCGCGCCTTCGGTGACCGCCTGAACCCGCTGTACCACCTGGGCGCGATCAGCTTCTTCCTGTTCTGGATCGTCTGCGGCACCGGCCTGGTGCTTTTTGCGTTTTTCAACACCAGCGTGACCGGCGCCTACCGTTCGGTAGAGATGGTGACAAACGCGCCGTGGCTTGCGGGCAGCGTGCTGCGCAGCCTGCACCGCTATGCGTCCGACGCGATGGTGGTGACCATGGTGATCCACATGCTGCGCTACTTCGCCTTCGACCGGCTGCGCGGTTTTCGCTGGTTTTCGTGGGTCACTGGCGTGGTGCTGATCTGGCTGGTCTACGTGGCCGGCGTCAACGGCTACATGCTGCCCTGGGATCAACTGGCACAGTTCGTCATCACCGCCAGCTTCGAGTGGCTGGACTGGCTGCCCAGCTTTGGCGGCGCGCTGATGCGCAACTTCATCTACCCGGCCAGCGTCAGCGACCGCTTCTTCTCGCTGCTGGTCTTCATCCACATCGGTGTGCCGCTGCTCACGCTGCTGCTGATGTGGGTGCATGTGCAGCGCGTGCCAAAGGCCAGCACGCAGCCACCACGGCCCATCGCCATCAGTGTGAGCGTGACGCTGATCGTGCTGTCGTTGGGGCTGCCGGTGGCCAGCCAGGGCGGCCCCGCGCAGCTCGATGTGTCGCCAACCGCACTGCAGCTCGACTGGTTCCTGCTGCCGCTGCTGCCGCTGATCGACGACTGGCCGCTGGGCTCGGTGTGGGCGCTGATGGGTGGCGCGACCGCGCTGCTGCTGGCGCTGCCGTGGTTGCGCTGGCGGCGCGGCGGCGCGAAGGCCGCAGCGCTGCACCTGACCGTGCACCCCGGCGCCGTGCCGGTGACGGTGCGCAGCGGCGAGACGCTGCTCGAAGCCGGGCTGCGCGCCGACCTGCCGCTGCGCTACGACTGCCGCGCCGGCGGCTGCGGTCTGTGCCTGTGCACGGTGCTCAACGGCCGCGTCGAACAGGGCGCCTACCAGCCCGCCGTGCTGACAGAGGCCATGCGCGCGCGCGGGCAGGCGCTGATGTGTTGTGCCGTGCCGCTGGAGGACCTGGAAATCGAGGTCGAGTCGATGGCGCCCGCGGGCGGCAACGTTGTGCGCCAGTTGGTCGGCAGCGTGGTGCGTATCGAGCCGCTGGCCGCCGATGTGAAACGCCTGCTGCTGGCGCTGCCCGAGGGCGAGCGGCTGGACTTCGCTGCCGGCCAGTACCTGAACATCGTGCTCGACGACGGCCAGCGGCGCGCGTTCTCCTTCGCCAACCCGCCGCACGACAACCAATTCATCGAGCTGCACGTGCGGCTGATTCCGGGCGGTCGCTTCACGAGCTTCGTTTTCAATCAACTGAAGGTCGGCGACAGCCTGCGCCTGGAAGGCCCGCTGGGCCGCTTCACGCTGCATGAAAGCGAACGGCCGATCCTCTTCGTCGCCGGCGCCACCGGCTTCGCGCCGATCAAGAGCATCGTCGAGGACGCATTCCATCGCGGCATCCGCCGGCCGATGCGCCTGTACTGGGGGGTGCGACACCGCGACGACCTGTACCTGCTCGACCTGACCGAACGCTGGCAGCGCGAGCACGACAACTTCCAGGTCGTGCCGGTGCTGTCCGACGGTGCGCCGGGCGACGGCTGGACCGGCCGGCGCGGGCTGGTGCACGAGGCCATGCTCGAGGACTTCCCCGACCTGAGCGGCCACGAGGTCTATGCCTGCGGTTCGGTGAAGATGGTCGAGGCGGCGGTGCCCGCCTTCCTGGCGCAAGGCCTGGGCGAATCGTTCTGCTTCTCCGACGCCTTCACGCCCTCGGGCGCAGCGCCGGCGGTGCCGCGTCAGGGCGCCTGATAGGTGGCCAGGCGCTTCGGGTCGAGGATGTGCACATCGCGTTTGTCGATGCGCACCAACCCGGCGGCTTCGAACTCGTGCAGCACGCGCGAGAAGTACTCCGGCGTCAGCGACAGGCGCGAGGCGATCGTCGCCTTGCTCACCGGCAAGGTCACGGTGAAGGGTTCATCGGGATGGCTGTCGTCGACAGCCCTGTCGCGCAGCAGGTAGCCGATGACGCGCTGCGCGCCGCTGTGCAGCGCGTAGGCCTGCACATCGCGCACCAGGCCATGCAGCCGGCGCGAGATGCCGGCCAGCATGCGCAGCGCGAAGCGCGAATCGCGCCCGATCTCGTCGAGCACGGCCTGCTTGCCGACCGACAGCACCAGTGAATCGGCCAGCGCCTGCGCATTGACGATGTAGGGCCGGTGGGTGAACATCAGCGCTTCGGCAAAGCTTTGGCCCGGGCCGACGATCTCGATCACCTTCTCCTGGCCGGCCGGCGACAGCACGAACAGTTTGACCTGCCCCGTGACCATGACATGGAAGGCCTCGCAGGGCTCGCCCACGCGAAAAACCATGTCGCCGCGGCTCAACCGGGCAGGGCTGCAGCCTTCGGCCAGACGCTGCAGCTCTTCGCCGTCCATCTCCTGGAACAGGGGCTGAAGCGACAGGTAGCGGGCAATATCAAAGCCGCTGGCGTGAGATCGGTGGTCCAAGGCGTCGGTCCGGTGGGCGTTGCCGCATTCTCGCGCACTGGCGCCCTCGGTCCGTCACACGGCGTTGCGGCCGTTCGCCTGGATCAAGGCCTGGCCTGCAGCGCACGCATTGGCTTTGAGCGTGGACGATACCTGTGCCAGGCTGCGGTGCACTGACCCCGGTGCTGCGGGGCATGGCGAGGAGGCAGGACCACGACAGGCATGCACGGACAAGGGCTGCGCGATGCGCTGAGCCGGTTGGTCGATCCCCAAGCCGACATGAATATCGTCGAACCGGGGCCGGCGTATGGCATCGACCTGTCGCCACAGGGCCTGCAGATGCGCATGACGGTGGCCAACGCGGTCAGCAACCGTTGGTCAACCGAGATCATCGACTTCGATGCCGGCCTACAGGCGCCGAGATCTCATGCATGGCCGGCGAAGCGCGACCCGTTCATGCCTGTCAAATCACAAACGCTGGCAAGAACTCCCTGCCCACGCTGGAAAGAGCCTTGAGAGTGTTGGTAGGCCGTGCTGGGCTCGAACCAGCGACCAAAGGATTATGAGTCCTCTGCTCTGACCAACTGAGCTAACGGCCCGCCTGCACAAGCATTGTAGGCAGCGCTACTTGGCACTCAGCGCATTGCTCACCAGCCGGGCCGTGATGTCGACGATCTGGATCATGCGCTCGTAGGCCATGCGGGTGGGGCCGATCACACCCAGCGTGCCGACGATGCGGCCATCCACTTCGTAGGGTGCGGTGACGACCGACAGCTCCTCGAAAGGCACGACGTGGCTCTCGCCACCGATATAGATGCGCACGCCCTCGGCGCGGCTGCTCACGTCAAGCAGCCGCATCAGCTCGGTCTTCTGCTCGAACACGTCGAACAGCTTGCGCAGGCTGCCCATGTCGTTGCCGAAGGCGGGCACGTCGAGCAGCTTCCGCTCGCCGCTGACCACCACCTGCTCGGTGCTTTCGGCCAGCACCTCGCTGCCGGCCTGCACTGCGGCCTGCATCAGCGCGGCGATCTCGCCGCGCAGCGCCTCGATCTCGTGCTTCAGCCGCTCGCGCACCTCTTCGATGCTCAGGCCGGCATAGTGCATGTTCAGGTAGTTGGTAGCCTCGATCAGTTCGCCTTGCGAATAGTCGCGCGCGGTGAAGATCACGCGGTTCTGCACGTCGCCGTCGGGTGCCACCAGGATCACCAGCACACGCCGCTCGCCCAGGCGCAGGAACTCGATGTGGTGGAAGACGCTGGCCTTGCGCGGTGCGGTGACCACGCCGACGAAGTTGGACAGGCTGGACAGCAGGTTGGCGGCCTGCGCAATCACACGCTGAGGCTGGTCGGGGTGCAGCTGTTCGCGCACCGCGGCCATTTCCGGCGGCACCTCGGCCAGGTTCACCGGCCGCGCCGTCAGCATGGTGTCGACGAACAGTCGGTAGCCGCGCGCGGTGGGCACACGCCCGGCCGAGGTGTGCGGGCTGGCGATCAGCCCCAATTCCTCCAGGTCGGCCATGACGTTGCGGATGGTGGCCGGCGACAGCTCCAGCCCGCTGGCCCGCGACAGCGTGCGCGAACCGACGGGATGGCCTTCGGCGATGTAGCGCTCGACCAGGGCCTTGAGCAGGGTTTTTGCGCGCTCGTCCAGCATGATTTTCATTGTACGGACATGGCCTGCGGCACAGCGCCCCGCCGCGGGCCCTATGGTGTAATGGGTCGCATGCCGTCGCGATTCCATCACGCCGCCATCGTGGGTAAATACCAGGCCCATGGCATCCGGCCGCTGCTCGAGGACATCGCCCAGTTCCTGGTGCGTCTGGGCCTGGAGGTGTCCTTCGACGCGGCCACCGCGCTGAACACCGGTGTCACCGACTATGAAGCGCTGTCGCCATCGGAGATGGGCCGGCGCTGCGACATCGCCGTGGTGGTCGGTGGTGACGGCACCATGCTCGGCATTGCGCGCGAGCTGGCGCGCCACAACCTGCCGCTGGTGGGCATCAATCAGGGGCGGCTGGGGTTCATCACCGACGTGCCGCTGGCCCACTACCGCGAGACACTGCAGAGCATGGTCGCCGGCGACTACGAAGAAGAGCACCGCACGATGATCGAAGGCGGCGTCTGGCGCGACGGCGACAAGATCTTCGACGGCCTGTCGATGAATGAGGTAGTGGTCAGCCGCGGCGCCACCGCCAGCATGGTCGAATTGCGCATCGACATCGGTGACGAGTTCGTCGCCAACCTGCGTGCCGACGGCCTGATCATCGCCTCGCCCACCGGCAGCACCGCCTATGCGCTGTCGGCCGGCGGGCCGATCATGCACCCCGGCATCGGCGGGCTGCTGCTGGTGCCGATCGCCTCGCACACCTTGTCGAACCGACCGATCGTGCTGCCCGACCACAATGAGATCCGCATCGAGGTGGTGGCGGGGCGCGACGCTTCGGCCAACTTCGACATGCAGAGCCTGGCCAGCCTGCTGCATGGCGACCAGGTGCGCGTGCGACGCTCGGCGCACAAGGTGCGCTTCCTGCATCCACGGGGCTGGAGCTACTACGCCACCCTTCGCCGCAAGCTGCGCTGGCACGAAGGCGTGGTCTAAACCCTCATGCTGCGCCGCTTGACGCTCCGTGACGTGGTCATCGTCAGCCAGCTCGAGGTGGAGCTGCAGGCCGGCCTTTCGGTGCTGACCGGCGAAACCGGCGCGGGCAAGTCGATCCTGATCGATGCGCTGCAACTGGCCCTGGGCGGCCGCGGCGACGCCGGCATGGTGCGCGAAGGCTGCACCCGCGCCGAGGTCACGGCCGAGTTCGACACGGCGCCGGCGCTGATCGGCTGGTTGGACGAAGCCGGCTTCGACAGCGGAAGCGACACACTGCTGCTGCGCCGCAGCATCGATAGCCAGGGCAAGAGCCGTGCGTGGATCAACGGCAGCCCGGCCACCGTCAGCCAGCTGCGCGAAGCCGGCGAGCAACTGGTGGACATCCACGGCCAGCATGCGTGGCAGAGCCTGACGCGGCCCGCCGCCGTGCGCGCGCTGCTCGACGAGCAGGCCGGCGCCGACACCAGCCGGCTGGCCGCGCTGTGGCAGGCCTGGAAGGCGGCCGAAGCGGCGCTGGCCGATGCCCGCGCCCGCGGCGAGACGCTGGAACGCGAGCGTGAACGCCTGGCCTGGCAGATCGGCGAGGTCGACAAGCTCGCGCCGGGCGACGACGAGTGGGAGGAACTGAATGCCGAACACCAGCGTCTGGCGCATGCGCAGTCGCTGCTCGACGGTGTGCGCGCCGCGCTGCTGGCGCTGACTGATGGCGAGCCGGCGGCCGACGCATTGGCCAGCCAGGCCATCGACGCATTGGAAGACCTGACGCGCTACGACACCGGCCTGGCCGCGGTGCTCGAGGTGCTGCAGGGCGCACAGGCGCAGCTGCAGGACGCGGCGCACAGCCTGCATACCTATCTCGACCGCAGCGAGCCCGACCCGGCGCGCCTCGCCGAGCTGGACGCGCGGCTGTCGAGCTGGCTGTCGCTGGCACGGCGCTACCGGCGGCCGCCAGCCGAACTGCCGGCGCTGCTGGCCGGCTGGAAGCAGGAGCTGCGCTCGGTCGACGCCGCCACCGACCTGGCCGCGTTGGAAACCGCACAGCAGCAGTCGCAGATTGCCTGGCGCAGTGAAGCGCAACGCATCGGCAAGCTGCGCCGCGCGGCCGCGCCGAAGCTGTCCGCCGCGGTGACGCAGGTCATGCAGCAGCTGGGCATGGCCGGCGGGCGTTTCGAGGTGGCGCTGACGCCGGTGGAAACGCCGCAGGCCTTTGGCCTGGAGAGCGCAGAGTTCCGGGTGGCCGGCCATGCCGGCAGCAGCCCGCGGGGGCTGGTCAAGGTGGCATCGGGCGGCGAACTGTCGCGCCTGGCACTGGCCATCGCGGTGACCACCAGCCGCGCCGGCGAAGCCAAAGGTGCGGCGGCACCGACGCTGATCTTCGACGAGATCGACGCCGGCGTCGGCGGCAGCGTCGCCTACCAGGTCGGCCGCATGATGAAGCAGCTCGGCGGCAGCAGCCAGGTGCTGGCGGTCACGCACCTGGCGCAGGTGGCAGCCTGTGCCGACCACCATTTCGTCGTGTCCAAGGCGATGCAGGGCCGCGCCACCATCAGCGACGTGCAGCCGGTGGCGGGGGAGGCGCGCGTCAGCGAGGTGGCGCGCATGCTCGGCGGCGAGCGGCTGGCCGGCACCAGCCGTGCCCATGCCGAAGCCATGCTCGGCGGCGCCGGCGCGGCGGACGAACCCGTGGACCACAAGCCCGCGCGCAGCGCGCACCAGCCGCGATGAACGTCGAACAGCGGCCGGACAGGCGCGCCGTACCGCGCACCGCCGACGATGGCACGCCCATTGGCGCGCCGGAAGATCGGCGCGAGGTCGTGCTGATCACCGGCATCTCCGGTTCGGGCAAGTCGGTGGCGCTGCATGCGCTGGAGGATGCCGGCTTCTTCTGCGTGGACAACCTGCCGCCGGAGATGCTGCGCGAGTTCATCCGCCTCGAGCACGAGCGCTTCACGCACCGCGTGGCGGTGGCGGTGGACGTGCGCAATGCCACCTCGCTGCCGCACCTGGTGCCATTGATCCTGGAGCTGCAGAAGGAAGGCGTGCACATCCGTTCGCTGTTCCTCGATGCCAGCACCGATGCGCTGCTGCGGCGCTTCTCCGAAACGCGCCGGCCGCACCCGCTGTCGGCCAGCGGCGTGGGCAGCGACGCCTCGCGCGTGCTCACCGACGCCATCGAGATGGAGCGCGAGCTGCTCGCCGCGCTGCGCGAGGTATCGACCGTCATCGACACCAGCCAGCTTCGCCCGGCCCAGTTGCGCACCTGGGTGCGCGACCTGGTCGGCGCGCGCGGTACGGCGCTGACCCTGGTATTCGAATCCTTCGCCTTCAAGTTCGGCGTGCCGTTGGATGCCGACTTCGTGTTCGACGTGCGCGTGCTGCCCAATCCACACTACATCCGCGAGTTGCGGCCGCTGACCGGGCGTGACGCGCCGGTGGCCGCCTACCTGCAGGCGCAGCCCGACGCGGTGGAGATGCTCGGCCAGATCGAAGCATTCCTGCGCCGCTGGCTCGGCGCCTTCGAGGACGACCAGCGCAGCTACCTCACCGTGGCCATCGGTTGCACCGGCGGGCAGCACCGCTCGGTGTACCTGAGCGAGGCGCTGGCGCGGCGCTTCGCTGAACGCGGCGCCACGCTGGTGCGGCACCGCGAGCTGGACGCGCGCGAATGACAGCCGCCGCGAGCCGCTGATGGCCGTACCCGACCGCATCGCGGCGCTGCCGCTGTTCCCGCTGCGCTCGGTGCTGTTCCCGGGGGGGCTGCTGCCACTGAAGGTCTTCGAGGCCCGCTACCTGGACCTGGTGACCGACTGCCTGCGCCGCCAGCAGCCCTTCGGCGTCGTCTGCCTGCTGCAGGGCGGTGAGGTGCGCGCCGGAAGAAACCCGGCCGTGCGCTTCGAAAGCGCCGGCGTGCTGGCCCGGCTGGATGAGGTCGACAGCGAACAGCCTGGCGTGCTGCGCGCGCGCTGCACCGGCACGCTGCGCTTTCGCCTCGAGGGTGCCGCCACACAGCAGGCCGATGGCCTGTGGGTCGGCAGCGTGGCCTTGCTGGACGAGGACGAGACACTGGCGCCCAGTACCGAGCTGCTGCCCACGGTGCAGGCGTTGGCCAACGCCATCGCCACGCTCAAGGCGCAGGGTGCGGAGCCTTTCAACCTGCCGCACCGGCTGGACGATGCCGGCTGGGTGGCCAACCGCTGGTGCGAGATCCTGCCGATCTCGCTGGGCGCCAAGCAGAAGCTGATGGAGCTGGACGACCCACAGGTGCGCCTGCAGCTGGTGCACGAGTACCTGCGCGGCAAGGGCGTGGTCAGCGGCTGAGTAGCTTGCGCAGCGGCGCCGGCAGCCCCATCTGCAGCGCCTGGTCCAGGCCGACCCAGCGGCCGAGCGGCAGCTGCCCCGTCAGGGCGGCCAGGCGCGGGGCCGACAGGCGCGACGGCAGCTGCCAGCGCAGCGGCTGAAGCGTCCAGTCGAAGTGGGTCAATGCGTGTTCGATGGTGGGCAGCGCCTCGCCTTGGCCGGGCCAGCCCTGCAGCAAGTGCTGCAGCGCCTGGGGCGTATCGAATTCGGGCAGGCTCCACAGCCCGGCCCAGACGCCCTGCTCCGGACGCCGCACCAGCCACAGCCGGTCGCCCTGCGCCAGCCACAGCCACGCGTGGCTGCGCGCACCCCGCCGCAGCGATCGCGTCTTGACGGGGTAGGCCTCGGGCCGGCCTTCGCTGCGGGCGACGCACAGCTTGGCCAGCGGGCAGCGATCGCACTCCGGATTGCGCACGCTGCACAGCGTGGCGCCCAGGTCCATCAGGCCCTGCGTGTAGGGCGCTACGCCCCGCGCGGGCACCTGATCCTGCGCCAACTGCCACAGCGCGCGTTCCTGGGCTGCGACCGACAGGTCGCCGGCAAAGCCGAGCGCGCGGCCGAGCACGCGCTTGACATTGCCGTCGAGGATGGCCACCCGCTCGCCGAAGCAGAAGGCAGCGATGGCCGCCGCGGTGGATCGGCCGATGCCGGGCAGTTGCGCCAACGCCGCGCTGCTGTTCGGGAAGACGCCGCCATGCTCGCGCTGCACCACCTGCGCACAGCGATGCAGGTTGCGGGCTCGGCTGTAGTAGCCCAGGCCGCTCCACAGTGCCAGCACGTCGTCGAGCGGCGCCGCGGCCAGCGCGGGCAGATCCGGGAAGCGCTGCAGGAAGCGCGCGTAGTAGTCCAGCACCGTGGCCACCTGCGTCTGCTGCAGCATGATTTCGGACAGCCAGACGCGATAAGGGTCCTTCGTGTCCTGCCAGGGCAGGCCCTGGCGGCCGAACTGCCGGCGCCAGCGCAGCACGCGCTGCGCGATGTCGCCCGCCGCGGGCATCAATGGGCGCTGCTGAGCAGCGGCGCGCTGCGCTCGGGTTCGATCGGAGCCGCGTCGGGCGCCGCTTGGGCCGCGGCAAGCACCTGATCGACCATCGAGTCCAGCCGCCACTGCAGGCCGGCCAGGCGCTTGTCCTGCTGCTCGACCTCGGCGATGCGCTGTTCCAGTTCGCCGGAGGCGGCCTGGATGCGTTGCAGCGCCTCGTGCCGGTGTGCAAAGGCACGGCGGCGCTCGCGCAGCTGCTGTTCGATCTGGGCCGACGCAGCCTTGCTCCAGAGCTCGACCTCGCCGGCGGCGTTCTCGAACACCACGCGCAGCTTGGACAGCAGCATGCGCTGGAACTGCTCCATGAAACTGGGACTGGACAGCCGCCAGGCCTGCATCGGGCCCAGGTAGCGACCGTAGCTGCGTTCGATCAGGTCCAGCTCCTCGACGAAACGCACCAGCTGCGGGGCGCTGGCCAGTGTGAAGGCGAAACCGAACTCGGCGTTCAGCTGCTGGTAGCTGGCCCCCAGCATCTGCTGGATTTCCTCGGACTGGCTACGGGCGCTGGCCAGCGCCGCGCGCAACCGCTCGCAGGTGGCGGCAAAGGCCTTGCGCGCGCCCAGGTGCAGCGGCGTCGCAGCCATCGCTGCACGCATCGTCGCCACCTCTTCGCGCAGCGTGTCGGCAGACAGCGCTCCCAAGGCCTTCTGCAACTGGCGCAGGTGCACCACGCGCAGCGCCGAAAGCCGCGAGGTGCAGCGCTCGAAGTCGCCCATTTCGGCGTCCAGGCGCAGCAGCATGGCTTGTACCTTGGCATGGCTCTTGCCGCGCAAGCCACGCAGCTCGAGCATCTGCTCGGCATTGTGGCGGCGCCGTTCGCCCAGGCGGCGCGTGGCAGCCTGGCGCACAGTCTGCAGCGTGCCAGCGGCGGCACGCGCCAGCAGCTCACGTTGCCGCGGCAGCAGCTCCCCGGCCAGGGCGACTTCCAGCGCCGGCAGGCCGCTGCGTTCGAGCGCGGCCGCATCGCCGTTGACGCGCGCGGCCAGCGCATCCCGCGCCGACAGCGGGTAGATGCGCGACGCCGGCACCTCGAGTGTCTGTGCGATCTTGCGCCGCTGGCCGTCCAGTTGTGCGGCCACCGCGGCCGGCGTGGACAGCGGGTCGGCCAGGATGTCGGTCTTGTTGAGCACGACGAAGCGTTCGAGCGTGTCGTCGCCCAGGTGCTCGGTCCAGATGGCCAGGTCGGAGCGCGACACACCGGTGTCGGCGGCGAGCAGGAAGACGATGGCATGTGCGGCCGGCAGCAGGCCGAGCGTGAGCTCCGGCTCGGCGCCGACGGCATTCAGCCCCGGCGTGTCGATGACCACCAGCCCGCGCTGCAGCAGCGGGTGCGGATAGTTGATCAGCGCATGGCGCCAAGCCGGCACCTCGACACTGCCGTCGTCCAACCGCGGCGGGTTGTCCTGCGAATGGGTGTCGCTCCAGAAACCCAGCGCCGCGGCCGTCACCGTGCTGACGCGGCGTGTCTGCGTCACCAGGTGCAGCGCCTCGGCCAGGCCATCCGGGTTGTGCGGATCCAGGCCCAGGCGCTGCCAGGCCTCGGGCTGGGTGCGCAATTCGGCCAGCGACTGCTCGCCCAGCCGGGTGTCGATCGGCAACAGCGCCAGCTCGGCAGGTTGACCGGCATGGAACTGCAGTTCCACCGGGCACATGGTCGTGCGGCCTGGCGTGGCCGGCAGCACGCGCCGGCCGGTGTCGGCAAAGAAGATGGCGTTGAGCAGTTCGGACTTGCCGCGCGACACCTCGGCCACGCAGGCCAGCACCAGCTTGTCGGCGGCCAGCTTGCGCAGCAAGGCATCGAGCGACGCACCCGCCGCGGCGTCCCGCAGCTCGTGCTCGGCCATGAAGTGTGCCATCGCCCGGACGCGGCGGTCCAGCGTACGCCGCCAGGCCGAAAGCGCGTCGAGGTGATGGGCCAGGGTGTTGTTCATCTTCGGGAACCGCTGGCCTGAAAGGCCGTTGCGGGCATCCTAGCGCAGGGCTCCAGGGCCGCGTCGGCCGCGAAACAACTGCTGACAGGAAGCTTCGTGCAGCTTTGCGCAGACTCAATGGCCACACGGATTTGGATCAGGCCCGGCGCTGACAGACCGGGCAGAAGAAGGTGGAACGCTGCGCCTGCACGATGCGCCGCACGGCCGTGCCGCAGCGTGGGCAGGGCTGGCCCTCGCGGCCGTAGACCCCTGCCTCGGCCTGGAACTCGCCGGCCACGCCGTGCGCGTCGCTGAAATCGCGCAGGGTCGACCCGCCGAGTTCGAGCGCGCGGCCCAGTGTCTCGCGCAGCGCGGCCAGCAGCCGCGTACAGCGCGGCAGGCTCAGCCGGTCGCAACGCGTGCGCGGGTCGATGCCGGCGCGGAACAGCGCCTCGCAGGCGTAGATGTTGCCCGCGCCGACCACCACCTGCCCACCCAGCAGCAGGGTCTTGATGGCCACCTTGCGCCGCCGGCAAGCGGCATGCAGCGCCTGCGGCGTCAGCGCCGGGTCGAAGGGCTCGGCGCCCAGTCGCGCCAGCAGAGGGGCGGCCGGGGCTTCTTCGAGGCTTGGCGACCACAGCACGGCGCCGAAACGCCGCGGATCGGTCAGGCGCAGCAGGCCCCGATCCGTGCCCAGATCGAAGTGGGCATGCGGCCCGGGTTCGGACGCGGTGTCGTGGAAGGCCAGCGAGCCCGACATGCCCAGGTGCATCAGCAGACCGCCGTCCACGCCTGCCGGCGGCTGGGCGGCATCGCGCCGCAAGGGCAGCCACAGGTACTTGCCATGCCGGATGACCTCGCCCAGGCGCGAGCCAACCAGTCCCGCGGGCGCGCAGCCCAGCGGCCAGCGCAGGGGTTTGCCGCAACGCACCGAAGTGACGCGCGCGCCATGCAGACGAGCGGCAATAGTACGCCGCGTGACCTCCACTTCGGGCAGCTCGGGCATTGCCCATTATGTGAGAATGAAGCTCAATCTCCTGGAGATCTGATGACTGTGTCGAGCCTGCGGCGCCTTGCCGCATGCCCATGGGTCGCCGGCGCGACCCTCGTGCTTCTGTGCCAAGCAGTGCCCGCCCAGCCGGCCACGCCCGCAGCCCCTCCCGCCCAGTCCAAGCCGCCGGTCGTCAATTCGACCATCGACGCGCCGCTGTTCTATCAGCTGCTGATCGGCGAGATCGAGCTCAGCGCCGGCCAAGCTGGCAATGCCTACCAGATCATGCTCGACGCGGCGCGGCGCACCCGCGACGAACGGCTGTTCCGCCGTGCCACCGAGATCGCGCTTCAGGCGCGGGCCGGCGACCAGGCGCTCGCCGCCACCCGCGCCTGGCGCACGGCACGACCCGAGTCGCTGGAGGCCATCCGGCTGCAGTTGCAGATCCTGCTGTCGATGAACCGCCTGAACGAGCTGCCGGAGCCGATTCGCGCGCTGGTCGCGGGCACGCCGGCGGTCGAGCGGGCAGCGGTCATCGGCTCGCTGCCGCGCTTCATGCAGCGCGCCCAGGACAAGCGCCAGGCCGCGCAGCTGCTCGAAGATGCGCTGCAGCCCTACGCCGGTGACGTCAGCACGCGCGTGGCCACGCAGGCGGCGATGGGGCGCATGTGGCTCGCGGCAGGTGATGCCGACCTGGCCCTGCGGCTGGCGCGCCAGGCCCTGGCCGAGGACCCTTCATCCAGCGCCGCGATGCTGCTGGCGCTGGAGCTGATGCCCACGCGTCCCGAGGCCGAGAGCCTGGTCACCAGCTACCTGACATCGCCCAAGGCCGACCCGGCGCTGCGCCGCGCCTATGCCGGCACCCTGGTGACGACACAGCGTTACGCCGATGCGATCACGCAGATCGAGATGGTTACACGGCAGCAGCCCGACCTGGCCGCACCCTGGCTGACCTTGGGCGCGCTGCAGCTGGAGCTGCGACAGACGCAGGCCGCCGAGCAGTCGCTGCAGCACTATGTTCAATTGGTACAGGCCCAGCCCGCGGCCGCTCGCGGCGATGACAGCGACGATGGCGAAGACCAAGGCGGCGCCTCCGCCCCCGACCAGGGCCTGACCCAGGCCTGGCTGCTGCTGGCCCAGGCCGCCGAGCAGCGCGGCGACTTCGCCACCGCCGAAGCACGGCTGGCGCGCGTGGACAACCCGCAGCGTGCGCTGGAGGTGCAGACCCGTCGCGCCTCGCTGCTGGCGCGCCAGGGCCGCGTGCCGCAGGCGCGCGAGCTGGTGCGCAGCACGCCCGAGCGCAACCCCGAAGACGCCCGCGCCAAGCTGCTGGCCGAGGCGCAGGTGCTGCGCGAGGTCAAGCTGTGGTCCGAGGCCTACGCGGTGCTGGAAGCCGCCAACCAGCGCTTCCCCAACGATGCCGACCTGCTGTACGAGCAGGCCATGATGGCCGAGAAGATCGGCCAGCTCGACGCGATGGAAGCGCAATTGCGCCGCGTGATGGCGCTCAAACCGGACCATGCACACGCCTACAACGCGCTGGGCTATTCGCTGGCCGATCGCAACCTGCGGCTGAACGAAGCGAAGGCGCTGATCGAACGGGCACTGCAGCTGACCCCGGGCGATCCGTTCGTCACCGACAGCCTGGGCTGGGTCGAGTTCCGCCTGGGCAACCGCGACGAGGCGCTGCGCCTGCTGCGCCAAGCCTACAAAGCGCGTCCCGACGCCGAGATCGGCGCCCATCTGGGCGAGGTGCTGTGGGCCATGGGCCAGCAGGACGAAGCCAGGCGCATCTGGGCCGAAGCCAGCAGCCGCGATGCCGGCAACGATGTGCTGCGCGAGACCTTGGTGCGCCTGAAGGCGCAATAGTGCAGCGCGGCGCCACGCTGCTGGCGGCGCTGGCCCTGGCCGGCTGCGCCACCCTGCCGCCGCCCGAGCCCGGCACGCTGGCCGGGCGGATGGCGCTGCAGGTCGATGCCTACCAAGACCGGCCGGCGCAGTTGCTCAGCGCCAGCTTCGATCTGCGAGGCAACGCCGATCGCGGTGAGTTGCGCCTGAGCACGCCGCTGGGCACAACGCTGGCCGCAGCCTTCTGGGGTCCGGGCGAGGCCCGTCTGGTGACACCTCAGGGCGAACGCCGCTTCGACGATCTCGACACTCTTTCGCGCGACGCTTTTGGCGAGAGCCTGCCGCTGCGCGCGCTGCCCGACTGGCTGAACGGCCGCCCCTGGCCCGGCGCTGCCGAACCGGCGCGGCCGCTGCAGCCCGGCCCCGGCTTCGTGCAGCTGGGCTGGACCATCGACCTGGCCCGCTTCCACACGGGCCAGGTGCTGGCCTGGCGAGCGGGTCCGCCCGGTGTGCGACTGCGCGCCCAATTGGAGGCGACGCCATGAGTCTGAAGGCGTTCTTCGACGTACCGGCTCCGGCCAAGCTGAACCTGTTCCTTCACGTGGTGGGGCGGCGCGACGACGGCTACCACCTGCTGCAGTCGGTGTTCGTGCTGCTCGACTGGTGCGACCGATTGCACTTCGAACTGCGCCGCGACGGCCGCCTGGCACGGCATGACCTGGGACCGCTCCTGCCGCCCGACGACCTGTGCCTGCGCGCGGCGCGCTTGCTGCAGCAGCGCTCCGGCACTTCGCTCGGCGCCGATATTTCCGTGGACAAACAACTGCCCTGGGGCGCCGGCCTGGGTGGCGGCAGCTCCGACGCGGCCAGCACGCTGCTGGTGCTGAACCGGCTGTGGGGCCTGCACTGGGCACGCGAGCGGCTGCTGGAGCTGGGCACGACACTGGGTGCGGACGTGCCCTTCTTCATTGGCGGACACAACGCCTTCGTCGAAGGCATCGGCGAGCGGCTGACGCCGCTGGCGCTGCCGCCACGGCGCTATGCCGTGGCCAAGCCAACCGCTGCGATCGGCACGGCGGACATCTTCAACAGCCCTGCCCTGGTCCGCGACACCGAGCCTGTTATACTCACGGGCTCTTTTGCGAGTGCTGGGCAGCTTGCCAAGTTTTGCAGCGGGTTCGGCCGCAACGACCTTCAACCGGTCGCCGAGGCGCACTGCCCCGACGTTCGGGCAGTGGCTGAGTGGCTGCAGGGTCGTTTTGGCAACAGCCGCATGACGGGCTCGGGCAGTGCGGTGTTCGCAAGAGTCGGCATGGAAGACCAGTCCCTGGAGGCATGGCCGTCGCAACCGCTGCCCGGCCCCTGGATTGCTCGGATGTGCCGCAGTCTGGACCACCACCCTTTGTTGGGCTGGGCCGACTGAAGACCGGTTCGAAAAGGGCGCGTCGTGAGTCGCGTCCTGCGTAGGGGAGTCGCCAAGTTGGTCAAGGCATCGGATTTTGATTCCGACATGCGAGGGTTCGAGTCCTTCCTCCCCTGCCAAACCCATTCGCCGATCGCCGGCCATTGACCGAGGCGCCGCGCCTCTCACCGCCACGAAAGAGAACAAGGTGCTGTTCAACACCGTGCTGTTCACCGGCAATGCCAACCCGGCGCTGGCGCGCGAGATCGCCTCGCAGTTGGGCGTGGAACTCGGCCAGGCACTGGTGGGCCGCTTTTCCGACGGCGAGGTTCGCATCGAAGTGCAGCAGAACGTGCGCGCCCGCGACATCTTCGTGGTGCAGCCGACTTGCGCGCCGACCAACGAGAACCTGATGGAGATGTGCATCCTGGTGGATGCGCTCAAGCGCGCCAGCGCGCGGCGCATCACCGCGGTGATGCCCTACTTCGGCTACGCGCGCCAGGACCGGCGGCCGCGCTCGACGCGCGTGCCGATCAGCGCCAAGGTGGTGGCCAACATGCTGCAGAGCGTGGGCGTGGAGCGGCTGCTCACCATGGACCTGCACGCGGACCAGATCCAGGGTTTCTTCGACATCCCGGTGGACAACATCTACGCTTCGCCGGTGCTGCTGTCCGACCTGAAGAGCAAGAACTACCAGAACCTGGTGGTGGTGTCGCCCGACGTCGGCGGCGTGGTGCGCGCGCGTGCGCTGGCCAAGCAGTTGGGCTGCGACCTGGCGATCATCGACAAGCGCCGCGCCAATCCGAACGAATCCGAGGTGATGCATGTCATCGGCGACATCGACGGCCGGCACTGCGTGATCATGGACGACATGATCGACACCGCCGGCACGCTGGTGGCCGCGGCCGAGGTGCTCAAGCAGCGCGGTGCCAAGCGCGTCTTCGCCTATTGCACCCACCCGGTGTTTTCCGGCCCGGCCATCGACCGCATCCGCGAGTCGCAGATGGACGAGGTGGTGGTCACCAACACCATCCCACTCAACGACAAGGCCAAGGCCTGCAAGAACATCCGCCAGCTGTCGGTGGCTTTCCTGTTTGCGGAGACCATCCGCCGCATCAGCGACGGCGAGTCGGTGACCTCGCTGTTTGCGGAGCAGAACAATAATTTCTGAACAGTAGGAGAGCGGGCTCCCGCCGGGAGTCCTTTCCTTTGCGGGCCCTTTCGGCCCTTTTTCCAGGCGCCTGGTCGCGGGCGCCTGCCACCTGGAGTGAAACCATGAAATTCGTCGCATTCGAGCGTACGCAGCAGGGGACCGGAGCGAGCCGCCGCCTGCGCAACGCCAACAAGGTGCCCGGCATCGTCTATGGCGCCGGCACGCCGGCCATGATCGAGCTGGACCACAACGCGCTGTTCCACGCGCTCAAGAAAGAGGCCTTCCATTCCTCGATCCTGGAGATGGAACTGTCCGGCAACGTGCAGAAGGTGCTGCTGCGCGACTACCAGATGCACCCGTGGAAGCAGATCATTCTGCACATCGATTTCCAGCGCGTGGACGAAACCACCCGGCTGCACAAGAAGGTGCCGCTGCACTTCGTGAACGAGGAGAACTCGGTCGCGGTCAAGACCGACAAGTGCCTGGTCAACCACGTGCAGACCGAGCTCGAGGTGGAATGCCTGGCCTCGGAACTGCCTGAGTTCATCACCATCGATCTGGGTCACCTGGTCAAGGGCCAGTCGATCCATGTCGCCGACCTGAAACTGCCCGACGGCATCAAGGCGGTCCGCCACGGCACGCTGAACCCGGTGATCGTGTCGGCCAACCCGCCGCGCGTCGAGGAAGAAGCCGCCGCGGCCCCCGTGGTGGTCGCCGCGGCGGCCGCCCCGACCAAGGCCAAGAAAACCGAAAAGCAGAACAAGAAGTAGGCCCTCCGACGCCCCGCGGCGAACCCCACTTCGGTGGGGTTTTTCATGCCTGAGCGGCCCGCTTCGTACGCCCTCGCACCCAACACCGGGACTTAGAATCCAGCTCTTACGACACGCCCGAAGTTCCTGGACTGCGCATGATCCGCCTGCTGGTCGGCCTGGGGAACCCGGGCCCGGAGTACGAAGCCACGCGTCACAACGCGGGCTTCTGGTGGCTTGACGCCGCGGCGCGCAAGCTCGGCGCCACGCTGATGCCGCAGCGCAGTTACTTCGGCCTGGCCGCCAAGGCCAGCACCGCGCAGGGCATGGTCTGGCTGCTTCAGCCGATGACCTACATGAACCTGTCGGGCAAGTCGGTGGCCGCGCTGGCACACTTCTTCAAGATCGCGCCGCAGGAGATCCTGGTCGCGCACGACGAGCTCGACCTGATGCCCGGCCAGGTCAAGATCAAGTGCGGCGGCGGCCATGCCGGCCACAACGGACTGCGCGACATCCATGCCCAGCTGGGCTCGGCCGACTACTGGCGGCTGCGCCTGGGCATCGGCCACCCCGGCGTCAAGGCCGAGGTCGTCGACTACGTGTTGCGCAAGCCCACGGCCGAACACCGCGAGCTGATCGAGCAGACCATCGCCCGTTCGGTCGAGGCGCTGGACCTGCTGCTGGCCGGCGAGATGGAGCGCGCGATGATGAAGGTGCATGCCAAGCCGCCGCGGCCCAAGGCACCGCGCCCCGAACCCGAGGCCAAGTTGGTGCCCGACGACGGAGCGGCACGATGAAGCGCCTGCCCGTCGTCGCGGCCGCCGCGCTGGTGACTCTCGCTGGGGCCATGGCACACGCGGCGCCGCCGCAGACCGTCTACCGCTGCGGGCCCGACGGGCGAACCTATTCGCAGACGCCCTGCGCCGACGGCAAGGCGCTGAGCGTCGACGACCCGCGGTCGGCCAGTCAGAACAAGGCTGCGCGCGAGGTGGCCGAACGCGATGCCGAACAGGCCAGGAAACTGGCCGACGAGCGGCGCCAGCGCGAGGCGGCCGCCAAGGACCAGAAGGCGGCCGGCTTCAAGACCGCGCCGCCTGCCGACGCGGCCTCCGCACCGGCACGCAAGCCCAGGCCCAAGGCGGCCTCGGCCAGCGTCGACGCGTCGACGATGAGCCCGCCGATGCGCGTGCCGGCGCAGGGCACGGCGTCGAAGTAGTCAGGACTCCGGCAGCGCCGGCGCCGCCTGCTGCGTCAGGCGTCGGTACTTGGCCCACAGCTGCTCGCGGCTTTCGGTGAAGTCCGGGTGGATCGGGATGCAAGCCACCGGGCACAGCTGCACGCACTGCGGCTCGTCGAAGTGGCCGACACATTCGGTGCACTTGTTCGGGTCGATCTCATAGATCTCGGCGCCCATCGAGATCGCCTCGTTGGGGCACTCGGGCTCACAGACATCGCAGTTGATGCACTCGTCCGTGATCAGGAGTGCCATAGGCCCTCCAGGCCCCGAACGAAGAGGGCCACCCCCTGCATGTGCAGGCCGCGTTCGGCGGGGCGAAGCATGCCTCGCCTGTATCCGCCTCGCGTGTCGGTGATCAGGAGGGCCATCTCGCTTCAAGCGTCGGGCTGGCTGACGCGTTCTTTCAGTCGCTTGAGCACCGAAGGTGCCACGAACTTGGAAACGTCACCGCCGAGCATGGCAATCTCGCGCACGAAGGTGCCGCTGATGAACTGGTATTGGTCCGACGGCGTCAGGAACAGCGTCTCCACTTCGGGCATCAGCTGGCGGTTCATGCCGGCCATCTGGAACTCGTAGTCGAAGTCACTCATCGCGCGCAGCCCGCGCACCACCACGTCGCCGTTGGCGCCGACGACAAAGTCGCGCAGCAGCCCGCGAAAGGGCCGCACATCGACATTCGGGTAGGGCGAGGCGATCTCAGCGGCCATCTGCAGCCGCTCGTCGATGGTGAACATGGTGCGTTTGTGGTGGCCGACGGCCACCGCCAGGATCAGCCGGTCGAACAGGTGCGCCGCGCGGCGCATCAGGTCTTCATGGCCCAGCGTCATCGGGTCGAAGGTGCCGGGATAGACGGCGGTGAGCGGTGTGACGGTGGTCAAGGCTCGGGTCTCCTGGGCAGGCCGCTTTCGTCCGCAGTGTAGCCGTCGACGGCGCGGCGCAGCAGGTGGAAATGCACCGCGCCGGCGCGGCCCTGGCGGTGAATCGTCCAGCCCTGGGGCGACTCCGGCAAAGCCTGGCGCGCCTCCAGGTAGACAAAGCCGTCTTTGGCCACCAGGCGCAGGGATTGCGGCAGTGCCTGCTGGGCCAAGTCGCTGCCGAAGGGCGGGTCGAGCAGCACCAGGTCGAAGCTGCCGGCCGGCGCCCGAGCCATCCAGGCAATGGCATCCGCGGCGTCGATGCGCACCGTCTGGGCCTTCAGGCGCTGCTGACTCTGCCGCAGGCTGGCCACCAGCGCCGGGTCGCGCTCCAGCAGGACCACTTCGGCCGCGCCGCGCGACGCCGCCTCGAAACCAAGCGCACCGCTGCCGGCAAAGGCGTCCAGGCAGCGCCAGCCCGTCAGGTCCTGCCCCAGCCAGTTGAACAGCATCTCGCGCACTCGGTCGGGCGTGGGCCGCAGCCCCGGCCGGTCGGCCACCGGCAGCTTGCTGCGCTTCCACTGGCCGCCGATGATGCGCACCTCGTGCGCCGGGCCAGCCTTCAAAGGCGCACCGGAATGCCGTCGTGCGCCATCAACGCCTTGGCCTGGGCCACCGTGAATTCGCCGTAGTGGAAGATGCTGGCGGCCAGAACCGCGTCGGCGCCACCGAGGCGGATGCCTTCGGACAGGTGTTGCAGCGCGCCGACCCCACCCGAGGCGATCACCGGCACCGGCACCGCGTCGCTGACCGCACGCGTCAGTTCGAGGTCGAAGCCGATCTTGGTGCCGTCGCGGTCCATGCTGGTGAGCAGGATCTCGCCGGCGCCCATCTCGGCCATTTTCGCGGCCCATTGCACCGCATCCAGCCCGGTGTTCTTGCGCCCGCCGTGGGTGTAGACGTCCCAGCCGCCGCCGGGTCTGGCCTTTGCGTCGATGGCCACGACGATGCACTGCGCGCCGTACTTGTCGCTGGCATCGCGGATGACCTGCGGGTCGGCCACTGCGGCCGAGTTGAAGCTGACCTTGTCGGCGCCGGCGTTGAGCAGCCGGCGCACGTCGGCCACCGTGCGCACGCCGCCGCCCACGGTGAGCGGGATGAACACCTGCGAGGCCACCGCCTCGATGATGTGCAGGATGAGATCACGGCCGTCGCTGGTGGCGGTGATGTCCAGGAAGGTCAGCTCGTCGGCGCCCTGCTCGTTGTAGCGCGCGGCGATTTCCACCGGATCGCCGGCATCGCGCAGTTCGACGAAGTTGACGCCCTTGACGACACGGCCGCCCGTGACGTCCAGGCAGGGAATGATGCGTTTGGCGAGCATGGTCTACCGCCGGCCCGCCCCAAGGTAGACCGCGCCCCCCCCGGGGGGAGAGCCGCACCGAACGGGCGCGCGGCGCCCGTGAGTGGCTGCGAACGGCGCAGCGAACTGGGGAGCCAGGTTCAAGTCAGTCGCCGCCCAGTTCGTCGGCGCGCACTTGCGCCGCGGCGAAATCCAGCGCGCCGGTGTAGATCGAGCGGCCGCAGATCACCCCGCTGATGCCCTCGCCTTGCACCGCACACAGCCGCTCCACGTCGGCCAGGTTCGACAGCCCGCCCGAGGCGATGACCGGTATCGTCAATGCCTGCGCCAGCTTGACCGTGGCATCGATGTTGATGCCGGTGAGCATGCCGTCGCGGCCGATGTCGGTGTAGATCACGCCTTCGACGCCGTAGTCCTCGAACTTCTTCGCCAGGTCGATGACCTCGTGGCCGGTGAGCTTGCTCCAGCCGTCGGTGGCGACCTTGCCGTCCTTGGCGTCCAGGCCGACGATGATGTGCCCGCCGAAGGCGGTGCAGGCGTCGCGCAGGAAGCCCGGGCTCTTGACCGCGGCGGTGCCGATGATGACGTAGCTCAGGCCGTCGTCCAGGTAGCGCTCGATGGTGTCCAGGTCGCGCAGACCGCCGCCCAGCTGCACGGGGATCTCGCCATCCACCTCGGCCAGGATGGCCTTGACCGCGGCTTCGTTGACCGGCTTGCCGGCGAAGGCGCCGTTCAGGTCGACCAGGTGCAGCCGCCTGGCGCCGGCATCGAGCCAGCGCCGCGCCATCGCAGCCGGGTCTTCGCCGAAGGTGGTGGAGACATTCATGTCGCCTTGCTGCAGGCGCACGCACTTGCCGTCCTTGAGGTCGATGGCCGGTATCAGCAACATGGCGTCGAGCGGGAGGTTGGGGAGGAAGCAGCCCTCAGGGATTCCAGGCGAGGAAATTGCGGTACAGGGCCAAGCCGTGGTCGGCGCTCTTCTCGGGGTGGAACTGCGTGGCAAAAATGTTATCGCGGGCGATGGCGCTGGTAAAGCTGGCACCGTAGTCGGTGCGGCCGGCCGTGTGCCGGGGGTCGCGCGGATGCACATGGTAACTGTGCACGAAATAGAAGTACGCGCCATCGGGAACGCCCTGCCACAGTGCATGCGCCTGGCCGTCGTGTGCCTGCTGAATCACCCGGTTCCAGCCCATCTGCGGCACCTTGTAGCGACTGCCGTCCGGCTGGCGCTGGCCTTCCAGGCGGAAGCGCAGCACCCGGCCAGGGATCAGACCCAGGCCCGGCGTGTCCTGTTCCTCGCTGTGGTCCAGCAGCATCTGCATGCCCACGCACACACCCATCATCGGCTTGCGGGCGGCGGCGTCGAGCACCGCGTCCTTGAGGCCGGAATCCTGCAGCTCGCGCATGCAGTCGCGCATCGCGCCCTGCCCCGGCAGCACCACGCGCTCGGCGGCCAACACCTCCTCGGGACGGCTGGTGACGCGCACCTCGAAGCCACTCCCCTGCGCCACGTGCATCACCGCCTGCGACACCGAGCGCAGGTTGCCCATGCCGTAGTCGACCACTGCCACCATGCGCGCCATCGCCGCGGTCCTACAGGCTGCCCTTGGTGGACGGGATGACGCCAGCCGAGCGCGGGTCGGGCGTCAACGCCATGCGCAGCGCGCGCGCGAAGGCCTTGAACACCGTCTCGCACTGATGGTGCGCGTTCTGGCCCTTCAGGTTGTCGATGTGCAGCGTGACCAGCGCGTGGTTGGCAAAACCCTGGAAGAACTCGAAGGCCAGCTGCGTGTCGAAGCCGCCCACCATGCCGGCCTTGAAGGGTACGTCCATGTGCAGGCCCGGACGGCCGGAGACGTCGACCACCACGCGCGACAGCGCCTCGTCCAGCGGCACATAAGACTGCCCGTAGCGTGTGATGCCCTTCTTGTCGCCGACCGCCTGCGCCACCGCCATGCCCAGCGTGATGCCCACGTCTTCCACCGTGTGGTGGCCGTCGATGTGCAGGTCGCCCCTGGCATCGACATCCAGGTCGATCAGCCCGTGGCGCGCGATCTGGTCGAGCATGTGGTCGAAGAAGCCGATGCCGGTGGCCAACGCGGCTTGGCCGCTGCCGTCGAGATCGACGCGCACGCGGATCTGCGTTTCCTTGGTGTCGCGGCGAACTTCCGCAATGCGGTTCATAAGCTGGCTTTCAATGCCTGGATCAGGGCGTCATTTTCTTCCGGGCTGCCGACGGTCAGCCGCAGGCAGTTCGCGAGCAGCGGGTGCAACCCAGCGATGTGCTTGACCAGCACGCCGCGCGACTTCATGCCCTCGAAGCATTGTTTCGAGTCCGGCACCCGCACCAGGATCATGTTGGCCTCGCTGGGAAACACGGTCACGCCACCGAGCGCGGCCAGCAACGCCGACACACGCGCGCGCTCGCTGCGCAGCACGGCCGCCTGGCGCGCATATTCGTCGGCATGCTGCAGCGCGAACAGCGTGGCCTCGGCATTGAGCACGCTGACGTTGTACGGCGGGCGCACCTTGTCGACCTCGTCGATCAGCGCTGCCGCTCCGCACAGGTAACCCAGGCGCACGCCAGCCAGGCCGAACTTGCTCAGCGTGCGCATCACCAGCACATGCTCGTGGCGGCCCAGGCGCGGCAGCCAAGTGCGCGACGAAAACGGCTGGTAGGCCTCGTCGAAGACCACAAGACCCTGCTGGCGGCCGACCGCCGCGACGATGCGCTCGACGATACCTTCGTCGAACAGATTCGCCGTGGGGTTGTTGGGGTAGGCGATGTAGGTCAGCGCCGGGCGGTGTTCCTCGATGGCGGCCAGCATCGCCAGTTCGTCCAGCTCGAAGTCCGGCGTGAGCGGCACACCGACGAAGTTCAGACCGCGCAACTGCGCCGACATCTGGTACATGACGAAGCCGGGCAGCGGCGCGATGAGGGTCGCGCCCGGCACGTCGCAGGCGACGCTGAGCATGTCGATCAGCTCGTCGGATCCATTGCCCAGGATCATCTTGCAGCCTGCAGGCAGTTCGACGAACTTCGACAGCGCCACCACCACGTCGGCGGTGCTCTGCGCCGGATAGCGGTTGATGGCCACGTGTCCCAGCCGCTCGCCCAGCTCGCGCTGCAGCGTCTCGGGCAGGCGGAACGGGTTTTCCATCGCGTCCAGCTTGATCAGGCCGCGGCTGTCCTGGATGGCATAGGCATGCATCGACTTGACGTCCTGGCGGATCGTGTGCTGGATGCGCCGGGCCAAGCCGGTGGCGCCCTTGTCGATGTCCTCCATTCAGCCCTCGCTCAGTGTCAACAACATCTTGTGTTCGCCGTCCTTCACCACGCCGGTGTAGCGAAAGCCCAGTTTCTCGTAGAAGGGCCCGGCGTGGCCGGGCTGCATCACGTGCGACAACCCGACCTCGCGCAGTCCCAGGCGGCGTGCCTCGTCGACGACCCAGGCCATCGCCCGCCGGCCCAGGCCCAGGCGCTGGTAGCGCGCATCGACCATCAGCCGCCAGACGTAGAGCTGCTCGGCCGGCTCGTCCTTGTCCTGGCGCGCGTCGTACAGCAGCAGGAAGCCCACCGGCGTATCGCCGTCGTACAGGCCCAGCGGCCGGCCCGCCGGCTCGTAGGCGGCCTGCGCCAGCGAGCGCACCACCGGCGCGACGAAACGGCGCTGGCCGGCCGTGACGTCCAGCGCCATCAGCGCCTCGGCGTTGTCGGCATTGACCTCGCGCACGTTGAAGGCCGCGATCGAGCGTGCAGCAGCCGGCACGCCGCCAAGCCGCAGTTCGGCAGCACGGGCATGGGCCTGCAGGCCCTCGCCATAGGCCAGCTCGGCTGCGATCGGGCCCAGCACCTGCGCACCGCGCTCGCTGACCTCGATCAGGCTGCTGCGCTTGACGAAGTCGTACACACCCAGCGGCGAGCTGAAGCGCGCCGTGCCCGAAGTGGGCAGCACATGGTTCGGACCGGCGCAGTAGTCGCCCAGGCTCTCGCTGGTGAAGGCGCCCAGGAAGATGGCGCCGGCATGGCGCAGCAGCGGCTCCCACTGCCGCGGCTGCTGCAAGCTGATCTCCAAGTGCTCCGGGGCGATGCGGTTGCTGATCTCGCAGGCCTCTTCCATGCTGCGCGTGAGGATCAGCGCACCACGACCTTCGAGCGACGCGCGGATGACCTGCTGTCGCGGCATGTTGGGCAGCAGGCGCTGCAGCGCCTCGCGCACCGCATCGATGTAGGCGGCATCGGGGCACAGCAGGATGCTCTGCGCCAGTTCGTCGTGCTCGGCCTGGCTGAACAGATCCATCGCCACCCAGTCGGGCGGCGTGCTGCCGTCGGCCAGCACCAGGATCTCGCTGGGCCCGGCGATCATGTCGATGCCCACCTGGCCGAACACATGCTTCTTGGCGCTGGCCACATAGGCATTGCCCGGGCCGGTGATCTTGTCGACGCGCGGGATGCTCGCCGTGCCATAGGCCAGCGCCGCCACCGCCTGCGCACCGCCCATGGTGAAGACACGGTGCGCGCCGCCCACATGGGCGGCGGCCAGCACCAGCGGGTTCTTCACGCCCTGCGGCGTGGGCACGGCCATGACGATCTCGCCGACACCCGCCACCTGCGCCGGAATGGCGTTCATCAGCACGCTGGACGGATAGGCCGCCTTGCCGCCGGGCACGTAGATGCCCACACGGTCCAGCGGCGTGACCTTCTGGCCCAGGCGGTTGCCGTCGGCATCGACATAGTTCCAGCTGCGCGCGCTGGCATCGAGCTGGCGCTCGTGGTAGCTGCGCACGCGCTGCGCCGCCGCCTGCAGCGCGTTGCGCTGCGCGGCCGGCAGGGTGTCGAAGGCCTGCCGCAGTTCGTCGCGGCCCAGCTCCAGCGCAGTCACCGACGCCGCATTCACGCCGTCGAAACGCGCGGTGTATTCCAGTACCGCCGCATCGCCACGCGATTTGACGTCGGCCAGGATCTGCGCCACGCGCTGCTCGATCTCCAGGTCGGTCTCGGCCGACCAGTGCAGCAGGCGCTGGAACTCGGCCTCGAAGTCCTCGGCGTCAGTGCGCAGTTGGCGAATGTTCAGTGTCATCGGCGGTCGGCCACGGCCGCTTCGAGGGCGTCGATCAGCTGGCGCATCGGCTCGCGCTTGAGTTTCAGCGCCGCCTGGTTAACCACCAGCCGCGCCGAGATGTCCATGATGCGTTCCACCTCCACCAGGTGGTTGGCCTTGAGCGTGGCGCCGGTGGAGACCATGTCGACGATGGCGTCGGCCAGCCCCGTCAGCGGCGCCAGCTCCATCGAACCGTAGAGCTTGATCAGGTCCACATGCACGCCCTTGTCGGCAAAGTGCTGCCGTGCCGTGAGCGTGTACTTGGTGGCCACGCGCAGGCGCGAGCCCTGGCGCACGGCGGCGGCATAGTCGAAGTCGTCGCGCACCGCCACGCTCATGCGGCATTGCGCGATGCGCAGGTCCAGCGGCTGGTACAGGCCGTCGCCGCCATGTTCGATCAAAACATCCTTGCCGGCCACACCGAGATCGGCGCCGCCGTACTGCACGTAAGTGGGCACGTCGCTGGCGCGCACCAGCACCACGCGCAGGTCAGGCCGGCTGGTACCGATGATCAGCTTGCGGCTCTTCTCCGGATCCTCCGCCATGCGGATGCCGGCGGCCTCCAGCAGTGGCAGCGTCTCGTCGAAGATGCGTCCCTTGGACAGCGCCAGCGTGATCACTTGATTCTTTCTATGTCGGCGCCGATGCGGCGCAGCTTGGCTTCCATGCGGTCGTAGCCGCGGTCCAGGTGGTATATGCGGTCGACCACCGTGTCGCCCTCGGCCACCAGGCCGGCGATCACCAGGCTGGCCGAGGCGCGCAGGTCGGTGGCCATCACCGTGGCGCCGGACAGCCGTGGCACGCCGTGCACCACGGCCGTGTGGCCGTCGACCTCGATGCTGGCGCCCAGGCGCAGCATCTCATTGACGTGCATGAAGCGATTCTCGAAGATGGTCTCGGTGACTCGCGCCGTGCCCTCGGCGATGATGTTCACGGCCATGAACTGCGCCTGCATGTCGGTCGGGAACAGCGGGTACTCGCTGGTGCGGATGCTCACCGCACGCGGCCGGCCGGCAGCACGCACGCGGATCCAGTTCTCGCCGCATTCGATCTCGGTGCCGGCCTCGCGCAGCTTGTCGATGACCACCTCCAGGTGGTCGGCGCGCACGTCCTTGAGCAGCACCTCGCCGCCGGCCGCCGCCACCGCGCACAGGAAGGTGCCGGCCTCGATGCGGTCGGGAATGACGCGGTGCCCGCCTTCGGGTGCATGCAGCCGCTGCACGCCTTCGATGCGGATGCGGCTGCCGCCATGGCCTTCGATGCGTGCGCCCATGCGGATCAGCAGTTCCGCCAGGTCGACGACCTCGGGTTCCTGCGCCGCGTTTTCCAGCACCGTTTCGCCTTCGGCCAGGGTCGCCGCCATCAGCAGGTTCTCGGTGCCGGTGACGGTGATCATGTCGGTGCTGATGCGCGCGCCCTTCAGGCGCTGCGCACGGGCAACGATGTAGCCGTGTTCCACCGCGACGTCGGCGCCCATCAGCTGCAGGCCCTTGATGTGCTGGTCCACCGGCCGCGAGCCGATGGCACAGCCGCCGGGCAGCGACACGCGCGTGGCGCCAAAACGCGCCAGCAGCGGGCCCAACACCATGATGGTGGCGCGCATGGTCTTGACCAGATCGTAGGGCGCCTCGGGTGCGCCGATGTGCGCGGCATCGATGCGCAACTCGTTGGGCCGCTCGGCATGGCGTTCGGCCGACGCGCCCATGTGGCGCAGCAGCTTCAGCATCGTGGCCACGTCCTGCAACTGCGGCACGTTGTGCAGCGTCACCGGCTCGGCCGTCAGCAACGCGGCGCACAGCTGCGGCAGGGCGGCATTCTTCGCGCCGGAAATCTGCACCTCGCCCTTCAGGGGGCGGCCGCCGCGGATGAGAAGTTTGTCCATGATGGCTGTGGCTCAGGCTCGCCAGCGCACAGAGGGGGCCCTGGAAGCGTCGGCGCAGCGGCGACGGCTTGAGGCCACCCGCAGCGCACCGCGGGCCGTGTCAACGGGGGTGGTGGACGGGCGTCGACTGCCCGGCCGCGCCTGACGCGGCCCATTCGGCAGGGGTGAAGGTCTTCATCGACAGCGCGTGAATCTGCTCGCGCATTCTATCGCCCAGCGCCGTGTAGACCTGCTGGTGCCGCGCCACGCGCGAGCGCCCGTCGAAGGCCGTGGAGACGATGGTGGCGAAGAAATGCCGGCCGTCGCCCTCGACCTCGAGGTGTTCGCAGGGCAGGCCTGCGGCGATGAATTCGCGCACCTGGTGGGGGGTCGGATCCGACATGATGAACGCGATTATCGCCGAGCTTCAGCCCGGGCGCCTGTATCGCGCCCGATCCTTCGCCAGCCGACCTTCGCCTTCCGGCGAACGTCGTGCGGGCTCAGTGGCGCAGCTTGTAGCCGGTCTTCAGCAGCCGCAGCGCGACGGCCGACACGAGCAGGAAGCTGCCGCCGACCACGCCCAGGCTGAGCCAGGGCGAGACATCGCTGACGCCGAAGAAGCCGCGGCGGAAGCCGTCGATCATGTAGAAGAAGGGGTTCAGGTGGCTGATACGGTTCCAGAACTCGGGCAGCGAGTGCACCGAATAGAACACGCCGGACAGGAAGGTCATCGGCATGATGATGAAGTTCTGGAAGGCCGCCATCTGGTCGAACTTGTCGGCCCACAACCCGGCGATCAAGCCCAAGGCGCCGAGCATGCCAGCCCCGAGCAGCGCGAAGGCCAGGATCCACAGCGGCTGCGCCAGCCCCGGCGGCGAGAACCAGGCGGTGACCGCGAACACGCCCAGGCCCACGCTCAGCCCGCGCACCATCGACGCGCCCACGTAGGCCGTGAACCAGGCCCAGTGCGATAGCGGCGTGACCAGCAGGAACACCAGGTTGCCGGTGATCTTGCTCTGCACCAGCGAGCTGCTGCTGTTGGCAAAGCTGTTCTGCAGCACGCTCATCATCACCAGCCCGGGAATAAGGAAGCGGGTATAGCCGACGTTGTCGAAGACCTGCACCTTGTCCGACAGCACATGGCCGAAGATCAGCAGGTACATCACCGCGGTCAGCACCGGCGCGGCCACGGTCTGGAAGCCCACCTTCCAGAAGCGCAGCACTTCCTTGTAGAGCAGCGTGCGCACGCCGCGCAACGGGTGGCGCGCTGTCATGCCATGGCCTCGATGGCGGGCGCGCCCTGCATGATCTCCAGGAACACGTCTTCCAGGTCGGCACGGCCGATCTCCAGGTCCTCGATCTTCACGCCGGCAGCGCGCAGCGCGGCCAGCAGCGTCTCGACCTCGGCCGCGTCGTGCGCCTTCAGCTGCACGATGCGGCCGGTGACCCGCGCCTGCGCGGCCAGCGCCGCGGGCAGCGGCTGGTCGGTCTTGAAGCGCAGCATCGTGCTGGCCGTGCCGGCCAAAAGGTTGGCGGTGCGGTCCAGCGCGACCACGCGGCCCTGCTTGAGCATGGCGATGCGCGAGCACAGTGCCTCGGCCTCTTCCAGGTAGTGCGTGGTCAGCAGCACGGTGTGACCTTCGCGGTTGAGCCCGGCGATGAACTGCCACAGCGTCTGGCGCAGTTCCACGTCGACGCCGGCGGTGGGCTCGTCGAGCACGATCACCGGCGGGCGGTGCACCAGCGCCTGCGCCACCAGCACGCGCCGCTTCATGCCGCCGGACAGCTGGCGCATGTTCGCGCCGGCCTTGTCTGCCAGGCCGAGCTCGTCCAGCAGCTCGTCGATCCAGGCGTCGTTGTGACGCAGCCCGAAGTAGCCGCTCTGGATGCGCAGCGTCTCGCGCACGCTGAAGAAGGGGTCGAACACCAGCTCCTGCGGCACGATGCCCAAGGCCATGCGCGCGGCGGCATAGTCGGTCACCACGTCGTGGCCCATCACGCGCACCTGCCCGCTGCTGGCGCGCGCCAGCCCGGCCAGGATGCTGATCAGCGTGGTCTTGCCCGCGCCGTTGGGGCCGAGCAGGCCGAAGAACTCGCCCTGCCGGATGTCGAAATGCACCGCGTCCAACGCACGCAGCGGGCCACGCGGGCCCTGGAAGGTCTTGGAAACTTGCTCGAACGACACCGCAGGCATCGCCAAGATTGTAGGCAGGCGACGGGGCGGCCCCGACTTGGTGCTAGATTGCCGCCACCATGGCGACCAAGAAACCGCGGCGCACTGCCGAACGCATCCTCGAAGTGACGCTCGAGTTGTTCAACCGCTTCGGCGAGCCCAACGTCAGCACCACGCTGATCTCGGCCGAGCTGAACATCAGCCCCGGCAACCTGTACTACCACTACCCGGCCAAGGACGAGCTGATCAACTCGCTGTTCGACCGCTACGAACGCGCGCTGAACGAGTTGCTGCAGGCCGCCGAGGGCGTGCGCAACATCGAGGACGCGTGGCTGTTCTTCCACATGCTGTTCGAGCTGATCTGGCAATACCGATTTCTCTACCGCGACCTGAACGACCTGCTGTCCAAGAACCGCCGGCTGGAGACGCACTTCCAGTTCGTGCTGAAGAACAAGTCTCGCGCGGTGCAGCAGGTGCTGGATGCGCTGGCTGTCGGCAGCGCGGTACGCATCGACCGCCGCCAGGCCGAGCCCGCCGCCAACGCGATGGTCGTGGTGCTGACCTATTGGCTCAGTTACGAGTACGTGCGCGACCCGCGCAAGGCGCTGGAGCCCGAGAATGCCGCCGCTGCGCTGGCCCGCGGCGCCTTCCACGTGCTGTGCCTGCTCATGCCCTACCTGGACCCGGCCTCTCAGGAGCATCTGTATACATTGGCCGGCGAGTACGTCAGCGCCGGCTGATGCGTCGCACTATGCAGCCCAGGGCAGCATCAGAGTCACCCACAGTAGCTTCTCCAACTCCGGCGCAAAGCGGTCGATGATCTGCTGCGGCGCGGGGCACAGCTTGCAGTCGGTGATCAACGCGAACTGCACGCCGCCGCCATAGGAGAAGATGCTCACGCCCACCGCCACGTTGCCCGACTGCGGCACCCAGAAGATGCTCTGGCGCAGCGTCGACCCGCAGAACTCGAGCAGCTGCGTCGGGCCGGGCACGTTGGTCATCACCGCAGTGGCCTTCTTGGCGAACAGGTTGAGCAGCGCGTCTTGCCCGGCCTTGTTCAGCAACCCGGCCACGGCCAGCACGCCGAAGGCCAGCACCGGCTGGTAGCTGCCCTTCAGCTCGCTCATGCGCGCGCGCACCGCGTACACCCGCTCGATCGGGTTGTCGATGCCGATGGGCAGCACCAGCGGCGCGAGGCCGAAGCGGTTGCCCAGTTTGTAGGCCTCGTCCAGCGGGCGCAGGTTCACCGGCACCATGGCTCGGATGCCTTTGCCCGAAGGGTCATCGCCGATCTCGCGCAGGTAGTCACCGATGGCGCCGGCCACGCAGGACAGCAGCACGTCGTTGATCGATGCGTTGAGCGCCTTGCCGATGCACTTGACCACGTCCAGCGGGATCGGCTCGCCCCAGGCGACGATCTTGCGGCCCACCGGCTTGCCCTTCAGGCGGGTCGGCGAGTCGTCTTCCATCAGCGCCAGCGCGGCCAGGTCGGTGGCTACGCGGTAGCCCGTGCGCGCCAGCTCGCGTGTGCCGGCCTGCGGATGGGCCACCAGGTCCATGGACCGCGACACGCCCTCGCCGGACAGGTCGATGGCCTTGACCGCCAGGTCGGTCAGCGGCCGGAGCAGCGTGGTCGTCAGCCAGTCGTCCTCATCGTGCACGGCATCGTGGCTGCGCTGCGGCGGCAGCGCGCCGCCATCGGTGATCGAAAGCACCACCGAGGTCAGCGCAATGCCGTCGCCGATGCAGTGGTGGATGCGCACCACGATCGCGCTGCCGCCTTCGTAGTGCTCGACCAGGTGGAACTGCCACAGCGGGTGCGCCGGGTCCAGCCGCGTCGTGGCCAGTTCGCCACAGCGCGCCTGCAGCGCGGCGCGCTCGTTCTGGCCGCGCTTGCGCGGCAGCGTCTCGCGCACCACGTGCCGTTTGATGTCGAAGTCTTCGTCGTCGACCCAGCTGGCGCCGAGCACGTCCTCCACCACCTTTTGTCGGAAGCGCGGGTACTGCAGCAGTTGCTGCCCGATGCGCTCGCACACCTGCTGGTAGCGCAGCGCCGGCTGCAGCAGCCACACACCGACGATCATCATCAAGTTGACGTCGTTGTCCATGCGCAGCCAAGCGTTGTCCACGCGGCTCATACGCTCGGCGGTGTCGGACATCGCATTGCTCCTTGCTTGGTTGTTCTTTGCCCGGCTCGGTAAGATGGCTGCGGTCCAGGACCATTTTCACCCACAGGAGACGCATTCATGGCCAGCCTGAAAGCCAAGTTCGAGAAAGCCGTTGCCGAGAGCAAGTCGCTGCCGGAAAAGCCCGACAACATGACCTTGCTGAAGATCTATGCGCTGTACAAGCAGGCCAGCAGCGGCGACGTCGAAGGCAAGCGCCCCGGCTTCACCGACCTGGTGGGCCGCGCCAAGTACGACGCCTGGGCGGGCATGAAGGGCAAGTCGGCCAACGAGGCGATGCAGGAATACGTCGACCTGATCGAGTCGCTGAAGTAGCCGGAGCAAGGGCCGCTTCAGCCGCCGCGCCCGGACAGCGCGCTGCCGATCATCGCCAACGTCACCGGCGGCGGCGCATCCAGGTCGTCGCGCACCCAGGCCGCGCCGTCGAATTGGGCATCGGCAAAGTAGGCGCTGCGCGTCACTCCGCAGGCGATGCCGGCAGCGCGCGCCGCCATCAGGCCGTTGGGCGAATCCTCCAGCGCGAAGGCCTCGTGCGGCAGGACTCCCACGCGCTGCAACGCCAGCCGGTAGGCCTGCGGGTGCGGCTTCTTGTCCGGGGCGTCTTCGGCGCACACGACCGCGGCGAACCAGGTCTGCCAGTCACCGCCGAGCAGGCTGGCGAACAGCGCGTCCACGTTGACCCGGCTGGTGGTGGTGGCGATCGCCAGGGCCATGCCTTGGGCCCGGCACTCGTCCATCAGCCGCCGCACGCCCGGGCGTGCGGTAATGCCGCCTTGCGCCACCAACTCGGCATAGAAGGCGTTCTTGCGCGGGTGCAGCTGGCGCGCCAGGGCCTCGCGCTCGACCGCCCCGGCCGGCGCGTCGCCGCGGCGCTGCAGGTAGGCCAGGATGCGTTCGCGCCCGCCGGTCACTTCCAGCAGCTCGGCGTACTCGGCCACGTCCCAGGTCCAGGGCAGGCCGGCTTCGGCAAAGGCGCGGTTGAAGGCGACGCGGTGGCCGTCGCGCTCGGTCTCGGCCACCGTGCCGTCGACGTCCCAGATCAGCGCACGCAGCACCGGCGCACCTCGGCCGCCACATGCTCGGCGCCGATGCCGAAATGCTTGTACAGGTCGGCCGCCGGCGCCGACTCGCCGAAGCTGGCGATGCCGACCACACCGCCCTCGCGGCCGACGTACTTGCGCCAGAAGTCGGGCTGGGCGGCTTCCACCGCCACCGCCGGCAGCTTGGGCGGCAGCACATGGTCGCGATACTCCGCCGGCTGGCGGTCGAAGACATTGGTGCAGGGCATCGACACCACGCGCACCGGCAGCCCTTCGGCCGCCAGCAGCGACTGCGCCTGCAGCGCGAACTGCAGCTCCGAGCCCGTGCCGATGATCACCGCGCGCGCCGCTTGGCCGGCCGGCACGTCGGACAATACATAGCCGCCGCGGGCGATGGCGTCAGAGTGCGCCGACGTGGCCACCACCGGCAGCACTTGGCGCGACAGCGCCAGCGCGGCCGGGCCGTCGCGCCGCCGCAGTGCGCTGCCCCAGGCCACTGCGGTTTCGATCGTGTCGGCCGGGCGCCAGACATCCAGCTGCGGGATCAGCCGCAGCGACGGCACATGCTCCACCGCCTGGTGCGTGGGACCGTCCTCGCCCAGGCCGATGGAGTCGTGGGTGAAGACATGGATCACGCGCAGCTTCATCAGCGCGGCCATGCGCACCGCATTGCGGCTGTAGTCACTGAAGGTCAGGAAGGTGCCGCCGTAGGGGATATAGCCGGCATGCAGCGCGACGCCGTTCATGATCGCGGCCATGCCGAACTCGCGCACGCCGTAGCTCATGTGGCGATCGCCGCAGCCGGGGAAATCGGTCAGGTTCGAGCCGGTCAGGTCGGCGCTGCCGCCGAACATCTCCGGCACCTTGGGCGCCAGCGCAGCCAGCACCTTCTGCGAGGCCTTGCGCGAGGCCACGGCTTCGGGTGCTGCGCCGAAGGCGTCGATGGCCGCGGCCAGCGTGGTGTCGAAGTCGGCAGGCAGGTCGCCGCGCATGCGCCGCTCGAATTCGGCGGCCAGCGCCGGGTGCGCGGCCCGGTAGGCCGCCAGGCGCGCAGTCCATTCGGCCTCGCGCGTCTTGCCCAGTTCGCGCGCGTCCCAAAGTGCACGCAGGTTGTCGGGCACCTCGAAGGGCGCCGCGGCCCAGCCGAGCGCCTCGCGCGTCCGGGCGATCTCCTCGGTACCGAGCGGTTCGCCATGGGCCTTGGCGGTGCCGGCACGGCCGGGCGAGCCGCGGCCGATGGTGGTGTGGCAGACGATCAGCGTCGGCCTCTCGGCGCTGGCCTTGGCCATCGCGATGGCCTGGCCGACCGCCAACACATCGTGGCCGTCGATCGGTCCGATGACGTTCCATCCATAGGCACGAAAACGCGCGGGCGTGTCGTCGCGGAACCAGCCCTGCACCGCGCCGTCGATGCTGATGCCGTTGTCGTCGTAAAGCGCGATCAGCTTGTTCAGGCCCCACACGCCGGCCAGCGAGGCGGCCTCATGGCTGATGCCTTCCATCAGGCAGCCGTCGCCAAGGAAGACGAAGCTGCGGTGGTCGACGATGGTGTGGCCCGGGCGGTTGAACTCCTTGGCCAGCATCTTTTCGGCCAGCGCGAAGCCGACCGCGTTGCTGAAGCCCTGGCCGAGCGGGCCGGTGGTGGTCTCGACACCCGGCGTCAGGTCCGATTCCGGATGCCCCGGCGTCTTGCTGTGCAGCTTGCGGAAGCGCTTGATCTCCTCGATGGGCAGCTCGTAGCCGCTCAGGTGCAGCAACGCATAAAGCAGCATCGACGCATGGCCGTTGCTGAGCACGAAGCGGTCGCGGTCGGCCCACTGCGGGTTGGCCGGGTTGTGGCGCAGGTGGCCGGTCCACAGCGCCACCGCCATCTCGGCCATGCCCATCGGCGCGCCCGGGTGGCCGGAGTTGGCCTGCTGCACCGCGTCCATGGCCAGCGCGCGCAGCGCGTTGGCGCGTGCGTCGGTGGGCCCGCTGCCGCCGCGCAGAACCTTGTCGTTGGAGGTCGATGCCATCAGAGCGCTCCCTGGGCGCGCTTGCGCCGTTCCATCATGCGCCAGATGAAGGGCGTGAAGATCAGCTGCATCGACAGCTCCATCTTGCCGCCGGGCACGACGATGGTGTTGGCCCGCGACATGAACGAATCACCGATCATGTTCAGCAGGTAGGGGAAGTCGATGCCCTTGGGGTTGGCGAAGCGGATGACGACGAAGCTCTCGTCGGCGGCCGGGATCTCGCGCGCGATGAAGGGGTTGCTGGTGTC
>JAGTRL010000256.1 GCA_018261815.1 Pseudomonadota bacterium | reverse complement strand
GGAGAAGAGCCAGCGTGAGTACTACCTGAACGAGCAGGTCAAGGCCATCCAGAAGGAACTGGGCGACGGCGAGGAGGGCGCCGACCTCGAGGAACTGGAGAAGAAGATCGCCGCTGCGCGAATGAGCAAGGAAGCGCGCAAGAAGGCCGAGGGCGAGCTGAAGAAGCTCAAGCTGATGTCGCCGATGTCAGCCGAGGCCACGGTGGTGCGCAACTTCATCGACACGCTGGTCAACCTGCCGTGGGCGAAGAAGACCAAGATCAAGCACGACCTCGGTCATGCCGAGGAGGTGCTGAACGAAGACCACTACGGTCTGGAGAAGGTCAAGGACCGCATCCTCGAATACCTCGCGGTGCAGCAGCGTGTCGACAAGGTCAAGGCGCCGATCCTGTGCCTGGTGGGCCCGCCGGGGGTGGGCAAGACCTCTCTCGGCCAGAGCGTGGCGCGCGCCACCGGACGCAAGTTCGTGCGCATGGCCCTCGGCGGCGTGCGTGACGAGGCCGAGATCCGCGGCCACCGCCGCACCTACATCGGCTCGATGCCCGGCAAGGTGCTGCAGAGCCTGACCAAGGTGGGCACGCGCAACCCGCTGTTCCTGCTGGACGAGATCGACAAGCTGGGCATGGATTTCCGTGGCGACCCTTCGAGCGCGCTGCTTGAGGTGCTCGACCCCGAGCAGAACCACCGCTTCAGCGACCACTATGTCGAGGTCGACTTCGACCTGTCTGACGTGATGTTCGTCGCCACCAGCAACAGCATGAACATCCCGCCGGCGCTGCTTGACCGGATGGAAGTCATCCGCCTGGCCGGTTACACCGAGGACGAAAAGCTCAACATCGCGCGCCGCTACTTGCTGCCCAAGCAGCAGCAAAACAACGGCGTCAAGGACGTGGAGCTGGATGTCACCGACGACGGCCTGCGCGGCATCGTGCGCTACTACACGCGCGAGGCCGGCGTGCGCTCGCTCGAACGCGAGATCTCCAAGATCTGCCGCAAGGTGGTCAAGGGGATCCAGCTCAAGCAGTACCAGGGCCAGGTGGTCGTCACCGAGGACAACCTCAACGACTTCCTGGGTGTGCGCAAGTTCGACTTCGGCCGCGCCGACAAGACCAACCAGGTCGGCCAGGTCGTGGGCCTGGCCTGGACCGAGGTCGGCGGTGACCTGCTCACCATCGAGGCGGCAGTGATGCCCGGCAAGGGCAACATCATCCGCACCGGTTCGCTGGGCGACGTGATGAAGGAATCGGTCGAGGCGGCACGCTCGGTGGTGCGCGCGCGCGCGGCGCGGCTGGGCATCAAGGACGAGATGTTCGAGAAGCGCGACATCCACATCCACGTGCCCGACGGCGCCACACCCAAGGACGGCCCCAGTGCCGGCGCGGCCATGACCACGGCCTTCGTCTCGGCGCTGACGGGCATCCCGGTCAAGGCCGATGTGGCAATGACCGGCGAGATCACGCTGCGCGGTGAGGTCACCGGCATCGGCGGGTTGAAGGAAAAGCTGCTTGCCGCCCACCGTGGCGGCATCAAGACCGTGCTGATCCCCGAGGAGAACGTCAAGGACCTGCAGGAGATCCCCGAGAACGCGAAGAACAACCTCGAGATCGTGCCGGTGCGCTGGATCGACCAGGTGCTGCAAGTGGCACTCGAACGGGTCCCGCAAGCACTGCCCGAGGACGAGCCCGCGAAGGACGTGCAGAAGCCCGCCGAAGGCGCGCCGGTACCGGCCTCGGACGTGCTGCCGCATTGATGCGGACGTACCCTGAGAGGTTTGCAAGGGGCGCTGCGCGCAAGCTATAATGTGCGCTTCGCTTGATGCGCTTGGCGGCATGCAGCGAGACGGTTGAGGACACTGCGGGAGTAGCTCAGTTGGTAGAGCGCAACCTTGCCAAGGTTGAGGTCGAGAGTTCGAGACTCTTCTCCCGCTCCAAGTCATGAAAAGGGAAGCTCAGGCTTCCCTTTTTTCTCAGTCCGTAGCTTCCGAGACAACGGCGCGATAGCAAAGCGGTTATGCACCGGATTGCAAATCCGTTCAGCCCGGTTCGACTCCGGGTCGCGCCTCCATTCACGTAGATCCTGCTCTGGGCCTGCGTGACGCTGTTGGCGGGCTGTACCGGCTACGGCGTCGTGCACAACCTGCCGATCATCCAGGTTGAGCCCGGCAAGGGCTATTCGTTCGAGGTCCTTGCCCGCAAGCAGGGCCGCAACGCGGGTGAACTGTCGCTGGCGGTGGCTTTTTCTGGTGGCGGCACGCGCGCAGCTGCGCTGTCCTATGGCGTGCTGCTCGAACTGCGCGACACACAAGTGCGCATCGACGGGCGCGACAAGCGCTTGCTCGACGCCATCGGCCTGATCAGCTCGGTCTCGGGCGGCAGTTTCACCTCGGCCTACTACGGGCCGTATGGCGACCGCGTATTCCAGGACTTCGAGGAGCGCTTCCTGCGCCGCGACATCGAAGGCGCGCTGCTGCGCGGCCTGTTCGACCCGCTGCGCTGGTTCAACGGCCGCGGCCGCACCGAAATGGCGGTGGACTACTACCGCGACGCGCTCTTCGGCGACGCGACCTTCGCAGACCTGATGCGGCCCGACGGGCCGATGGTGCTGATCAATACCTCGGACCTGGGGCATGGCGCGCGCTTCACCTTCCTGCAGGAGTACTTCAACCTGCTGTGCTGCGATTTGTCGAGCTTTTCGCTGGCGCGTGCGGTGACGGCCTCGAGCGCGGTGCCGGTGATCTTCGACCCGGTGGTGGTGGAGAACTACGCCGGCTGTGCCAAGGGCCTGCCTCAGTGGCTGGTCGACGCGCGCCGGCGTGCGGGCAGCGATGCAGAGCTCCAGATGGTGGTCGACGACGACAGCGCGTACAGCGACAAGGTCGCTCAACGCTATGCACACTTTGTCGACGGCGGCATCACCGACAACCTGGGCCTGCGCGCCATGCTCGAGGCTGTGGAAGTGCTGGGCGGCGCCAGGGAATACCTGCAGACGCTGCAGAACCGGTCGCCGCAGCGCATCGCGGTGGTCGCGGTCAATGCGGCGGCCAGCACGCGCCAGGGCATCGACGCCAGCGTGCTGCAGCCGACCATCGAGCAGACGCTGAATGCCGTCACCAACATCCAGCTGCACCGCTACAAGCCGACACGCTGCAGGACATGCAGCAGAGCCTGGCGCGCTGGACGCAGCAGCTGTCCACGCCGCAGCAGCCGGTGCAGTCGTACTTCATCCGCTTGAGCTTCGAAGACGTGCCCGACCTGCCGCTGCGCCGCTTCCTCAACGAGATTCCCACCAGCCTGGCGCTGAGCGACGAGCAGGTCGACCAGCTCATCGCCGCGGGCCGCGCGCTGTTGCGCACCAACGCCGAGTTCCGCCGGCTCGTCGCCAGCCTGGACGGCCGGCTGGCGATGGTGCCCGCGACCTCGCGCTGAGCCTAGAAGTTCAGCCTCAGCCCCACCATCAGCCCGCGTCCGGGCAACGGCGCCAGCGGCCGCACCGTGGCAATCGTGGTGGCGTTGTAGGCCAGCTCGTTGCCGACGTTGTTCAGCCTCAGGAACAGCAATCCGTCGGCGCCGCGAACACGCAGCGCCCAGCTTGCCGCCAGGTTGACGAGGGTGTAGGCCGGCGTCGCCGGGTTGTCCGTCGGCACGCGGTCCTGGGCCGCGGCATAGACAGCTTCGGCGCGTGCCGTCCAGTCGCCGAGACTCCAGTTCAGGCCCAGCGTCACACGCGTCGGCGCAATGCGCGGCAACGGCTGGCCGCTGGCCTCATTGGTGGCGCGCATCAGGTCGAGCTTGCCGTCCAGGTCGAGCGTCTGGCCCTTGTCGAGCGGCCGCCAGCTGCCTTCCAGTTCCAGGCCGTACAGCCGTGCCGGCACGCCGCTGAATTGGTAGACCGGGACCGGGCCTTCGTCGGCGTCGACCTCCTGGCCGGTGCCGAGCAGCGCGATGTAGTTGGAGAAGTCGCTGCCGAAGGCGCCCACCTTGAAGCGGTTGGCACCGTCCTTCCAACCGATGGCCACGTCCAGGCTCGTCCCTTTTTCGATGTTGATGTCCGGGTTGCCTTCTTCGTAGGCACCTGTTGCGACATGCAGGCCGTTGGCATACAGCTCGTAGAAGGTCGGCGCGCGTTCGGTGTAGGCCAGGTTGCCGCTCACCTGCCATGACGGTGCCAGCTTGTGGATGCCGCCCAGCGCCGCGCTGAAGGGTGTGAACGAGCGTGACTGCGCCGGCCCGAACTGCGCCTGCCCGGCGGCGTCGCCATCCGAGGCCACGCGTGCGTGGCCGACGCGGGCGCCAAAGCTCAGCTTGACATCGCCCAGCGTCCATTCCTCGAGCGCGAAGACGGCGAACTGCCGCGTCGAGGTGCTGGGAACGAAGGCCTCTTCGCCCAGGGCCGAGAACTCGGCGTCCTCGGCCTGCAGGCCGAACACGCCGCCCAGGCTGCCGCCGCCCAGCGCCAGCTGCGCATGCTCGGCCTGCAGCCGCAGGTCGGAGCCCCTGTTCTTGAAGGTGGTGGCAACCTCGCCGCCGCCTTCGAGCTCCTGATGCTCGTAGTCGGAGAACAGCCACTGCCCGCTGACGGCGCTTATCGCGCCGCCCAGGTCGCGCACCTCGCCGGCCAGCGTCAGCTTGTCCAAGACCATGTCGATGGTCACGTCGGGCTCGGCGACGACGCCGTAGTCGCTGCGGTAGGTGTCGACCGACGCGCCCAGGTAGCCCTGGTCCCAGACCATCGACCCGCCCAGCGCGCCGCCGTAGCTCTTGCTCGCTGAATTGAGGATGGTGTCGACGCGCTCGCTGCCGCCGCCTTCCAGCGGGCGCGAGTACCAGGGCACCTTCATGTCGTCGGTCTGGCGCCAGGAGCCATCGGCATGAACGACGAAGCCCTTGCCTCCGCTTTCCACCAGCGCGGCTGCGCCGCGTTCGGTGGCTGGCCCGCCGTAGCGCAGTTCGGCACTGCCGCTGACGCCTTCGATCGCGGCCTTGGGAATGCGGTTGTCGATGGCGTTGACGACACCGCCGACCGCCGAGCCGCCATACAACAAGGCAGCCGGTCCGCGCAGCACCTCGATGCGTTCGATCACCAGCGGGTCGATGGGCACCGCATGGTCGTAGCTCAGCGCTGACGCATCCAGCGGCACGCCGGAGTTGCTGAGCACGCGGATGCGGTCGCCGTCCTGTCCGCGGATCATCGGCCGGTTGGCATTGGGGCCGAAGTAGCTGGACGACAGGCCAGGCAGGCCGTCCAGCGTTTCGCCGAGCGTGCTGCCGCGGCGAAGCACCAGGTCGTTGCCCGAGAGCACGTTGCTGGGTGCGGCGATGTTGGCGGAGCGCAGCGGGTTGCCGGTGATCATCACGCTGGTTGAACTCGGTGCAGGGGTTGTCGCTTGCGCCAGCAGCAGGCCGGGGCTGAGGGCGAGGGCGGCGGCAGTGGCACGCAAACGATGCGGCCGCGAACTGACAAAGGTCATGGCGGGTTCCGGTGACGACGAACGAGCGCCCGCCGCCGCGTCGGCAGCGGGTGTCGTTGCAATGGAAAGCGGTGGCCGTCGCGTGGACGGCCGTCGGACGGTCTCAGGCCGTCGTGGGTGGACCGCGGGCCAGATAGCCCGCGGCCTGGGCGGCCCATCTCGGCGCCTGCTGGGCCGATGCAGGCGGTTGCGCCGGCGGCATGGCACCGGGCTCGGCGTCGCAGAAGCCCATGCCGTCGGCATGGCTCAGCTGATCGAAGATCTGACAGTCGGCGCTGCCGGGGTCGTGGGCGAACAGCTCTTCGAGGCTGCCGTGTTCATGCGCCGCGTGCGCGTGGCCGTCGGCATGCAGCACGCGGTGCAGCAGACCCAGCGCCTGCGTCAGCAGCAGCGCGCACATCAGCAGGCCGACCAGCGGTCGGCGCAAGGGCAGGGGAACGAGGCGGCGGTGCATGCTGTGGCAGCGAGGCCCGGCAGTCTAACGACTGCAGCCCCGCATAATCCGGCGGCCCGCCCGGGTGGCGAAATTGGTAGACGCAGCGGACTTAAAATCCGCCGGACCCGAGAGGGGCCGTACGGGTTCGATTCCCGTCCTGGGCACCACC
>JAGTRL010000255.1 GCA_018261815.1 Pseudomonadota bacterium | reverse complement strand
AGGCCAGCGTGAAACTGGGGCTGGCATAGCCCTGCTGCCGCTCGCGGCCGTCTTCCTTCTCGGTCTTCACCTCGGCGCTGATCGTCACCTGGTTGCCGTCGATGCGGATGTCGATGTCCTCCTTGCGCACGCCGGGGATTTCGGCCTTGACGGCCGACCAACGTCGACCTGAAGGGATTCAGCGACGAGTTCTACTTCAGGCAGACCCGCGCGCATCTCACGCCGGTGCTCGACACGCTGCAGTACATCGTGCACGAAACAGACTGCTGGCTCGAGATAGCCACGCTGCTGATTCCCGGCCACAACGACAGCAACGCGGAACTCGAAGCCATGTCGCGCTGGCTGGTCGACCACCTCGGCCCCGACGTGCCGCTGCACTTCACGGCCTTCCACCGCGACGACAAGATGGCGGATGTCGAGGCGACGCCGCTGGCCACCGTGCGCCGCGCGCGCCATCGCGCTGGCCCAGGGCTTGCGCCACGTGTACACCGGCAACGTGCATGACAGCCAGAGCGGCACCACCTGCTGCCCGGGTTGCGACAAGCCGCTGATCGAGTGCGATTGGCACCGCCTGCAGCGCTAGGAGCTCGACGCCCAGGGCCATTGCCGCCATTGCGGCACGGCCATCGCCGGCCGCTTCGGCGGCGAGGCGCCGCCGCCGGGCGCGCGTCACATCCCGATTCGGGTGGTGATGAAGTAGACCGGATGAGTCAGCGCGGCGCGGAGGGCGCCGGCCCGGCACCGGGCGGCGGCAGCGAGATCTCGGCTGAAGGCGGCGGGATCGACAGCCGCGACATCACGTCGGCCACGTGCGGCTTGTCCTTGGCGCCGCTGCGCGAGGCCGGGAAGTAGGCCAGCCGCAGCCAAGCCATGCCGAAGCCGTCGTCGTAGCGGTCGAGCACCAGCGCGAAGCGCTCGTCGCGCGACAGCGGCGTGAAGGTGACGAGCGGAAAGTCGTACAGGTCGACCCAGAAGATCCAGCGCCGCGAGGTCGCCTGGTCCTCGACGATCAGCCGCAGCCGCAGCTGCAGCGGGTCCTTGCAGTCGACGTCGATCGAGAAGCGCCGCTGGTGCATTGCCGGCAGGCCCTGCGCATCGCTGTCGCTGTAGGTGGCCTTCAGCTCCAGCCGGCTCAAGTCGAGATTGGCCTGCGTCAACGACTCGATGGCCACGCAGCCCTCGGTCGGCAGCGCGATGCTGGGCACGTTGGCCAGTTCCACCGCCTGCGGCTTGGCGAAGTCCTCCGGTGACAGGAAGGCCATCTGCCGGTCCTTCACGCCCTGGGACACGCGGTTCAGATGCTCACGCAGCTGCGGGTTGGCGTGGTTGCCGAGATTGGTGATCTGCCGGTCGATCTGCCAGAACAGCGGGCTCAGGTTCAGCGAGTCATGGAAGTTGACGGCCAGCAGTTCCAGCGCCACCAGCTTGTCGTCCAGGCCCTTCGGATCGGGACTCAGGTAGCGGTCCATCAGCTTGTCGAAGACGGCGCGGCGCACGGCGGTGTCGGCATCCTCGCGCTTGTGCAGCAACTCGGTATACAGCCGGCTGCGGCTTTCGGCCTGGGCCCGCTTGTCGGCCGCGGCGATTTCGGCGCGCGAGCGCTGGTTCGCGTTCCATTGGAAGACGATGGTGATCGCCGCCAGCACCAGGGGCAGCGTCAGTTTCTCGATCAACCACTTCAGGTTGTCGACGGTGAACAGCCCGCTGGGCGTGGCCGGCTTGGTATCGTGTTCGCTCATGCCTTCAGCGGCGCTGCAGCTGCGCCGACACACCGCTGCCTTGCAGGTTGAAGTCGTACTGCACGGGCGCCTGGTTGTTGAGGATGACCTCGGCGCTCGTCCCGTCCACGCTCAGCTGGCATCGGCCCGCGCCGCCGACGGTCAACCGGTAGGCGCCCTGCGCATCGGTCATTCCCGTGGCCACGGCCTTGTCGCCACAGCTCAGCTTGAGCGGCAAGCCCGACTTGGGCGGCTGGCCATCACGTAGCACCGTGCCCAGCATCGTGGCGGCCAGCGCTGGCAGCGTGGCCAGCAAGGCGATGAGCGTTGCCATGCGACGCAACGATCGGCCTATCGACGGCATGCCGTTCCTCTCCCAGCATCCCACAGGATGCGAGGGCTGGACTTTGAGGCCGATCGGGCGGCCTGCAAAGCGCTGGAGTGTCATGGCGCGGCCCTGCCGCGCCGCCGGGTCGGGCCTGGCTGCAGCAGCACGCGGTGCAACTTGCCGCTGCGGCCGCTGCGCAGTGGCGGGGCGTGGCCCTGCACCACGCGCACGCCGGGCAGGCCGTGCCCAGCGAGAAAGGTGTGCAACGCGGCGCGTGCGCGGCCGAAGGCGGCGTCCGGATCAGGTTGACCGGCTTCGAAGCGCAGCTCCAGCCGGTCGGGCGCGGTGCACAGCAACTGGAAGCGGGTGACCTGGGCGCCCTCCTCGATGGCCGTGGCCAGGGCCAGCGGCAGCAGCTTGACCTCGCGGTGCTGCGCGTCGTGCAGCACCAGTGTGTGATCGGCGCGGCCCTGCACCTCGATCGCCGGGAAGCGGCTGCCGCAGGCGCAGCCGCCGGGCAGGAAGCGCAGGCTGTCGCTGAGGCGGTAGCGCAGCAGCGGCTGTGTGCGGTTGGCCAGGTTGGTCAGCAGCACCGAATGCGACACCTCGCCCGGCGGCACGGCATGCAACTGGCGGTCCACCGGCTCCAGGATCAGCCAGTCGTGGTTCAGGTGCAGGCAACCCTCGGCACATTCCCAGGCCATCGCGTAGAACTCGGACGAACCGTAGTTGTTGTGCACGCGGCAGCCGAAGGCCGTGCGGATGCGCGTGCGCTGCTCGGCCGAAAGCTGCTCGCCGCCCAGCCACACCTCCGACAGCGCCAGTTGCAGCGCCCCTTCGGCCTGCGCCTGCGCCAACGCGTCGGCACAACTCGGGTAGGTGATCAGCACCGTGGGCCCGAAGGCCTGCAACTGCAGCGCCAGTTCGGCCAGAGGCTGCTGCACCGAGAAGGTCTGCACCTTCGGCACCAGCCACGGCATTAGCGCGAATGCGTCGGCCATGCGCTGCAGCCGCGCGATGCTGGCCACGCCGGCAAAGTGCCCGCCGGTGGCGGCGACGAAGGCGTAGCGCGGCAGCCCGCCCCAGGCCGGCCAGGGCAGCGTGGTCGCAGGGCCGCCGTGCAGGCGCAGCGCATCGAGGGCATCGAAGGCCGCCAGGCTCTGCTCGTCCTGCACGAAGATGCCGGGCTCGCCGGTGGTGCCGGAACTGGTCCACACCAGGTAGCGGCCCAGATAGGCGTCGCCCAGGTGGGCGGGTTCGCGCAGGAAGGCGTCGACGCCGGCCCGACTGATCTGCCGGTCGGTGGCCCAGTCGTCGAAGTGCTGCATCAGCTCGGCCTTTTCCACCGGTGCGACCTGGTCCAGCCGGGGCAGGGCAGTGCCACGGCCGGGCCGGCGCTGGCGGTAGAACGGCGATTCGTTGAATGCCGCGGCCAACAGCGCCGCCAGTCGCGCGTCGCGCTGGCGCACCCCCGTGCCCAGCGGGTCGAGTCCGGCGGCATGGGTTTCGCCCAGCGTGCGCGACCACAGCCACGGATTCATCGGGAGCGGAGCACGGGTGGGCATGGGGCAGGGCGGCAAAGGTCTCGAACGATCATCGGCCCCGGGCCGGTGCAGTCCATTGCGCCGAGTCAAGCGGTGCATCATCCGCGCCATTCGCCGGCGACTTGAGCAGACTCAATGCCGCGGACGCACGCCGTTGCAGCATCGGGCTCATGGTCGAGGAGGTGCCCGCGCATGGCGGCAAAGCAGTTGAGTTTCGGTGACGAGGCGCGCGAGAAGATCCGCCGCGGCGTGGACACGTTGGCCGAGGCGGTGAGGGTCACCTTGGGTCCGCGCGGCCGCACGGTGATCCTGCAGCGCGACTTCGGCGCGCCGCAGATCGTCAACTCCGGCGTGCTGGTGGCCAAGGCTATCGAGCTGCCCGATCCGTTCGAGAACATGGGGGCGCAGCTGCTGCGCGAGGTGGCGGCGCGCACCAGCGAGATGGCCGGCGACGGCACCACCACCGCGACGGTGCTGGCCCACGCGATGATCCACGAGGGGCTGCGTTACCTGGCCGGCGGCATGAACCCGATGGACCTGAAACGCGGCATGGAGCAGGCCATCGAGGCGGTGGTGGCCGAGTTGAAGCGCATTGCGCGGCCCTGTGCCACTTCGCAGGAGATCGCGCATGTGGCCTCGATCTCGGCCAACAACGACCGTTCCATCGGCGAGTTGCTGGCGCAGGCCATCGACAAGGTCGGCCGCGAGGGCGCCATCTCGATCGAGGACGGCTCGGCGCTGGCCAGCGAGCTGGAAGTGGTCGAGGGCTTGCAGTTCGATCACGGCTTCCTGTCGCCTTACTTCATCAACAACCCCGAACGCCAGAACGTGGTGCTGGAGGACGTGGCCATCCTGCTGTGCGAGCAGAAGCTGTCGTCGCTGCAGGATCTGTTGCCGCTGCTGGAGCAGGTGGTCAAGGCCGGCCGGCCGCTGCTGGTGATCGCCGAAGACATCGGCAGCGAGGCGCTGGCCACGCTGGTCATCAACACCATGCGTGGCACGCTGAAGACCTGCGCGGTCAAGGCGCCGGCCTTCGGCGACCGGCGCAAGGCCATGCTGCAGGACATCGCCGTGTTGACCGGCGGCCGCGTGGTCAGCGAAGAGACTGGCCTGGCCTTGGCCAAGGCCACGCTGACCGACATGGGCCGCGCGCGGCGCATCGAGGTCGACAAGGACCACACCACGTTGATCGGCGGCGCCGGCGACGCCCGGCTGATCGCCGAACGCATCGCCGCCATCCGCAAGGAGCGCGCCGCTGCCACCAGCGACTACGACCGCGAAAAGCTCGAGGAGCGTGCCGCCAAGCTGTCGGGCGGCGTGGCGCTGATCAAGGTGGGCGCTGCCACCGAGACCGAGCTGAAGGAACGCAAGATCCGCGTCGAGGACGCCTTGCACGCGACACGTGCGGCCGTCGAGGAAGGCATCGTGCCCGGCGGCGCGGTGGCCCTGCTGCGCGCACGCCATGTGCTTGATGGCCTGAAAGGCCCGTCACTGGACCACGATTGCGGGCTGCGCATCGTGGCGCGGGCGCTGGAAGAGCCGCTGCGTTGCATCGTCGCCAATGCTGGCGACGAACCCTCCGTGGTGCTGCACCGCGTCGACGAAGCGCCGGCCGCGACCTATGGCTACAACGCCGCCACGCGCGAGTACGGTGACCTGCTGCAGATGGGCGTGATCGACCCGGCCAAGGTCACGCGCCTGGCGCTGCAGAACGCCGGCTCGATCGCCGGGCTGATCCTCACCACCGATTGCCTGATCGCCAGCGTGCCGTCGGCGGCGGCCAGCATGTCGGGCGCCGCGCCCCCTGAATTCTGAAGCGAGTGATTGCCTGCCATGCCCGCCGTCTCCGCTCAGCCCAACCCACGGCCCCTGCCTGCGACGCCCTTGCGCAGCCAGCAGGTGCGCATCGGGCCGCGTGCGCTGCCCGGTGACCTGGACCTGCCGGCAGGCTCGCGCGCGCTGGTGCTGTTTGCGCATGGCAGCGGCAGCAGCCGGCTGAGCAGCCGCAACCGCTGGGTGGCCGAGGTGCTGCAGCAGCATGCGTTGTCGACGCTGCTGTTCGACCTGCTCGACGAGGACGAGGCGGCCGACCGGCGCAAGGTCTTCGACATCGGGCTGCTCAGCGAGCGGGTGCAGCAGGCACTCGACTGGACCGCCGGCCAGGCGGCGTTGAGCGGCATGAGCCTCGGACTCTTCGGGGCCAGCACCGGTGCTGCGGCCGCGCTGTGCGCCGCGGCGGCGCGGCCGGGCAGCGTGGCGGCCGTGGTGTCGCGCGGCGGCCGGCCCGATCTGGCCGCGGACCTTCTGCCGCAGGTGCATGTGCCGACGCTGCTGATCGTCGGTGGCGCCGACCGCGAGGTGCTGGCCCTGAACCGCCAGGCACTGCGCCAGTTGCACTGCAGCAAGCGGCTGGAGGTGGTACCCGGAGCGACCCACCTGTTCGAGGAACCTGGCGCACTGGGCAGCGTGGCGCAACTCGCTGCCGACTGGTTCGAGACCCAT
>JAGTRL010000254.1 GCA_018261815.1 Pseudomonadota bacterium | reverse complement strand
TCCAAGTATGCCGCCTGTCGAATCGCGCGACGGGTCCATCCCTTACGTGAAAGGCCCTAAGTGAAGCTCCCACTACCTGTCGCGGGATCGCGAGTCCATGCTTCGTTCATCAAGTGCGCCGCAGTGCGCACCATCACCAGTCTCAACACGAAAGGAACAGGGCATGCAGTCCCGTCCGACCGTCGTCGTGCTGGCCGCAGGGAAGGGCAGTCGATTCAAGGGTTCCACGCACAAGCTGGAACAAAGTCTCGGTGACCTGAGCGTGCTGGGCAGCACGCTGCGCAACGCCATCGAAAGCCACTTGCCCGTGGTGGTAGTGACCACGCAGGCTCTGGCCGCAAGCGCATCACTCATCGTCGCCGCGCGCGACGTCGTGGTCGTGCCGCAGGCCTTGGCCGTACTCGGCATGGGTCATTCCATTGCGGCCGGTGTCGCGGCACGCGCCGATTCGCCCGGCTGGCTCCTGTTGCCCGGCGACATGCCGATGGTGCGCCCTGCCACGATGCTGGCGGTGGCCGCGGCGCTGGAACTCCACCCGGTGGCCTATGCGCAGTATCAGGGCCGGCGCGGCCATCCGGTGGGCTTCGCGGCCGAGCTGTACTCCGAATTGATGATGCTCAGCGGCGACGAAGGCGCGCGCCGCATCATCGCCCGCTATCCTGCGATCGGTGTCGATGTCGATGACCCGGGCGTGTTGCTTGACCTGGACACCGAGGCTGACCTGGCGGCCCTGCGCGCGCTGCGCGACGCTTCGGGCGAGCGCCCTGGTGCCACTGGCGTAGGCTGAGCTACAGCCGCGCCACGCGGCCTTCGCTGACCAGCGGTCCGTACAACGCGCTGTCGGCGGCGATGCGCTCTAGCAGTGCCTGTGGCGTGGACGGCGTGATCTCGAAGCCGGCCTGCTCGGCGCGGCGCAACACCTCGGCGTTGCCGAGTACGGCGACGATGTCGCGATGCAGTCGCTCCAACGTCGGCGCCGGCGTGCCGGCCACCGCCACCAGCGCGGCCCAGGGGTGCATGTCCACGGGCGGGCCGCCGGCCTCGCGCAGCGTCGGGATCTCCGGGTGGCTGGCCAGGCGCCGCGATGCAGCCACCGCCAGTGGCCGCATGCGGCCGGCGGCCATCAGGCCGGCCACGCTGTTCATGCCGAAGGCGGTGAAATCCACCTCGCCGGCTGCCACCGCGGCAAACAGCGTGCCCGCGTCCTTGAAGGGCACGTGCAACATGCGCACGTCGGCCGCGCGCGCGAAGGACTCGATCGCCACGTGGCTGGCATGGCCGTTGCCCAGCGTGCCATAGCTGACGCTGTCAGGCGAGCGGCGCGATGCGGCCAGCAGCTCGCCAATGCTGCGGAATCGGCTGGGCCCACCCACCCAGATCAGGAAGGTCGCACGGAACATCAGCGACAGCGGCACCAGGTCGCGCACCGGGTCGTAGGGCAGCGTGGCATGCAGCAGCGGGTTGACCGCCAGCGTGGCCGTGTCGGCCAGGAACAGCGTGTGGCCGTCGGGCGGCGTGCGCCGTACTTCGCCGAAGGCGACGATGCCCGAGGCACCGGGCTTGTTATCCACCCACACCGGCTGGCCCCATCGCTGCGACAGCACCTCGGCCACGCTGCGCGCCACCACGTCCGGGCCGATGCCCACCGAGTAGGGCACGACGATGCGCACCGGGCGGCGCGGGAACGGCGCGGTCTCGGCCGCAAGCAGCGGCGGCCAGGCACAGCAGCCGGCCGCAGCGGCCAGCAGGCCGCGTCGACGCAGGCCCGGTGGACGCATCAGCCGAGCATCCTGCCGAGCACGGCGCCCGCGGACAGCAGCGCTGCGAACCACAACTCGAGCCTGAAGCTGCGGAACAGCAGTTCGTTGAAGGCCAGCCCGGGCGGGCAGTCGACGAAGTCGCGGCGCAGTTGCAAGGCCGCCGGCATCAGTAGCAGCGGCAGAAGCATGGCCGGCGCGTCGGCCACCAGCGCCATCCAAGGCAGCAGCGCAAAGGGCGCCAGCAGTAGCAAGCTGAACAGGCCGATCGAAGCCTGCGAACCGAAGCTCACCGCGAAGGTGCGGCGCCCGACCAGCCGGTCATGCGCGATGTCGCGGTGGTTGTTCACCGCCAGCGCCGCGGCCGCGAGGCTGCCAATGCCCACCGACGCCAGCAGGCTGACCGTGCCGACGCTGCCGGTGAGCACCCAGTCGGTGCCGTTTACGGCCACCAGCCCGAAGAAGACGAACACCGTCAGCTCGCCGAAGGGCGTGTAGGCGATCGGCCGGGGCCCGCCCATGTAGGCCAACGCGGCCAGCAGCGAAGCCATGCCGATGGCCAGCACCGGCCAGCCGCGGTAGGCCACCAGCGCCAGGCCGAAACCCACCGCCACCAGCGCCGCGACGACGATGCCGGTGCGCACATGGCGCACGCTGAGCCAGCCATTGGCCGTGGCCCGCGGCAACCCGGTGCGCGTGCCGCTGATTTCACCGCCGCGCACGGTGTAGCCCACGTCGTTTTGCATGTTGGTGACCACTTGCATCAACAGGGCCGCGCCCAGCGCCAGCAGCGTGGCCAGCAGATCGATAGCGCCAGTGCGCTCGAAGCCCAGCGTCGCGCCCACCAGCACCGGGCTGATGGCCACGAACAGGCTGCGTGGCCGCACCGCCACAGCCCAGGCCGCGGCCGACCCCGACCGGATGACTGTCGCGTTGTTCACTGTGGCTCGTTCTGCCCCCATCTGCCTTTCACTCCTGACGCTCGACTCGCCCTTCGACGCAACCATTCTGACGGCCAGACACTGCCGCTCGATTTGAGCGATGTCAAACGCGCACCGCCGAGGCGTTGATGCAAGTATCGCGCCGCGTCTCGCATTGCTTGATGCCAGTCAACGGCCCACGTCCCGTTCCATCCTAAGGTTACACGTCATACGCCCGGGTTTACCCTGCCAGGAGATCACGATGAGGCTGCCAATCAGCCCGTTCAACGCCCATGCACACGGCGTTGCCGGTCCAGGTGCCGAAGGGCCGGCCACGTGGGACACGGCACGTTCCAGGCCGTGGCCCGCCAGCGTGCCCCACGACGGGGTGACACATCCGATCGCGGTGGCCCTGCCGGCGGAGCCGCAGGCCTATGCCTCGGCGCTGCAGGCGCTGGCCCAACGCCCCGAAGAGGCGATCTCGCTGGACTTCGCCTTGCCTTTCTGCGCCGCCCATTGCCTGTGCTGCGACCGTGACATCCTGGCGGCGCAGCCCGAGGAGGTGATCGACGACTACGTCGATGGCCTGATCGAGGAGACTCGCACCCTGGCCGGGCGCATCGGCACGCAGCGCGACGTGCTGCAACTGCACCTGGGCGGTGGCAGCGCCAGTGAGCTGGAAGACGTGCAGCTGGTGCGCCTGGTGCATGCGGTGCGTGACGCCTGGCGGCTACCGGCCGATGCCGAGATGTCGATCGATTGCGACCCACGGCGGGTGGGCTGGATGCAGATGCAGCTGCTGCGCAGCCTGGGCTTCACCCGCGTCAACTTTGGCGTGCTCGACCTCGACCTGAAGGTGCAGCAGGCCATCGGCCGGCGCCATTCGGTGGCGCTGATCGACGACGTCTGCGAGGTCGCCCGCTCTTGCGGCATGGAGTACGTCAATCTCGGTCTGATGGTCGGTCTGCCGCACCAGTGCGCGGCCAGCTGGCGCGACACGCTGCGCCGCCTGGTCGCGATGGCGCCCGACCGCATCACGCTGGCCTGCTACCGCCACCGGCCGCAGCAGGCACCGGGGCAGTACGCCATCGACGTCGATGCGTTGCCCGACGTGGACGAATGCCGTGCGCTGGCCGCGCTGACGGCCGAAATTCTGCGCGAGGCCGGCTACTGCTGGATCGGCGCGGACCATTTCGTGCTCGAGACCGACGAACTGGCGCTTGCGCACAGTCAGGGCCGGTTGCGCCACAGCCAGATTTCGTACACCGCCACACCGTCCTCGGCGTTGCTGGCCCAGGGCGTGGCCGCGGTCAGCGAGATCGACGGCCACGTGTTCACGAACACTGCGTCGATGCCGGCATGGCGGCAGGCGGTGCGCGCCGGCCACTCGGCAGTGGCGCGTGCCCAGCCGCCGACGCCCTGGCGCGCGCAGATCCGCCAGGCTCAGCAACAACTGCTGTGCAAGCTGGAGTTGCCGCAGTCCATGGCGGGCGACGGGCTGCAGCCTGCTTACGCACGTCTGGCTCGGCATGCGCAAGGCGGGCTGGTGCGCGTGCTCGAAGACCGCATCGTCGTCACCGACACGGGCCGCCTGGCGCTGCCGATGCTGTGCGCCGAACTCGACGAGCTGCCCCTGCAGCCGGTCGAAGGAGGTTCACGGCCACGGCCGTGAACCGTCCACCCTGCGAACGCCGATCGGTGTCTTCAACACCCAACTGATCAGCGCCTTCAGATCGGCGTCGCCCAGCGTCTTGGCGTCCACCGCCTTGGACACCTTGCCTCACATGCCCGCGCCGCCTTTGCGCGCGCGCTCGGCCAGCAGCGCCGGTGCCCCCCGGAAGGACCCTTGCAGGGTGCGGCCATCTCCTTCCATGACGGCCGATCAGCCACTTCTCGGCGGAATGGCAGACGGCGCAGCCGGCCTGGACGGAAGTCCTTGCCGGGTCGGCGGCGTGGGTCGTGCCGAAGGCGGCGGCGAGGGCTGTTGCCAGCACGGTGCGGTCGCCGGTCTTCGTCGTCGAGTCCTCCAGCCGTCGGTGCATCGGGGCAGGGACAACCCCGACCTGCGCCGGGACACAGAGTGGCGCCGGTTTGTGCTGTGTCAATACCGCATGACAGCCAATCTGTACGCTTTGCCTGACACTTAGAAAAAGAGGCCTGGGCCATGCGCATCGTCCTGATCCACCCCAACTACCACTCCGGTGGCGCCGAGATTGCCGGCAACTGGCCGCCTGCCTGGGTGGCCTACCTGACCGGTTACCTGAAGGCCGGCGGCTACCACGATGTGACCTTCATCGATGCGATGACGAACCATCTCACCGACGTTCAGGTGCGCGAGCGGCTGGTGGCCCTGCAGCCCGACGTGGTGGGCTGCACTGCCATCACGCCGGCCATCTACAAGGCCGAAGGGCTGCTGAAGATCGCCAAGGAAGTGAACCCCGGGATCGTCAGCGTGCTCGGCGGCATCCACGGCACCTTCATGTACCCGCAGGTGCTGAAGGAGGCGCCGTGGATCGATGCCATCGTGCGCGGCGAGGGCGAACAGGTGTTCCTGAACCTGGTGCGTGCGGTCGACGACGGCAGCTGGGCGCGCGACCCCTTGAGCGTGCGCGGCATTGCGCTGCTGTCCGAAGGCAAGGTGGTGGCCACGCCGGCCGAGCCCACCATCGACGACCTGGACCGCATCGTGCCCGACTGGGGCATCCTGGAATGGGACAAATACATCTACATCCCGATGGGCGTGCGCGTGGCCATCCCCAACTTCGCGCGCGGCTGCCCCTTCACCTGCAGCTTCTGCAGCCAGTGGAAGTTCTGGCGCGACTACCGCATCCGCGACCCGAAGAAGGTGGTCGACGAGATCGAAGCGCTGGTGCGCGACCACGGCATCGGCTTCTTCATCCTGGCCGACGAGGAACCGACCATCCACCGCAAGAAATTCATCCAGTTCTGCGAGGAGCTGATCGCGCGCGACCTGGGTGTGCTGTGGGGCATCAACACCCGCGTCACCGACATCCTGCGCGACCAGAAGCTGCTGCCGATGTTCCGCAAGGCCGGGCTGATCCACGTCAGCCTGGGCACCGAGGCGGCGGCGCAGCTGAAGCTGGACCGCTTCAACAAGGAAACCACGATCGCGCAGAACAAGAAGGCCATCGAGCTGCTGCGCGAAGCCGGCATCGTGACCGAGGCGCAGTTCATCGTCGGCCTGGAGAACGAGACCGCCGAGACGCTGGAAGAAACCTACAAGATGGCGCGCGACTGGAACCCCGACATGGCCAACTGGGCGATGTACACGCCCTGGCCCTTCAGCGACCTGTTCCAGGAACTGGGCGACAAGGTCGAGGTCTTCGATTTCGAGAAGTACAACTTCGTCACCCCGATCATGAAGCCCGACGCGATGGAGCGCGGCGAGCTGCTCGACCGGGTGATGAACAACTACCGCCG
>JAGTRL010000253.1 GCA_018261815.1 Pseudomonadota bacterium | reverse complement strand
CTGATCAACCCGCGCGGGCTGCACTGGAGCGAGATCGGCCCCGCGGACATCGTGCTCGTCGACGAGCACGGCACCGTGCTGCAGGGCCGCCACCGCGTGGAGCCGACGGCCATGTTCATCCACGCCGCGGCCCACCGCATCACGGGCCAAGCGGTGGTGCTGCACACCCACATGCCCTATGCCACCGCGCTGACCATGACCACCGACCGCGCGCTGGACCCCTGCGCCAGCCAGGGCGCGATGCGCTTCCACGGCCGCATCGGCATCGACAGCGGCTACAACGGCCTGGCGCTGGACTGGGCCGAAGGCGAACGCATTGCGCGCTCGATGCAGGGCAAGGACGTGGCCTTCCTGGCCAACCATGGCGTGATCGTCTGCGGCGCCACCATCGCGCACGCGTACGACGACCTGTACTACCTGGAGCGGGTGTGCATGCACCAGGTGCTGGCCATGAGCACCGGCCGGCCGCTGGCGCGCGTCGACGAGGGCCTGTCGGCACATGTGGCAAAGCAGATCCAGGGCGAGCGCGAGCAGTCGGACCTGTTCTTCGAGGCGTTGCGGCGGATGTTGCCGGCGCCGCGGCGCACTGCCCTGACCGGCAGCGCCTGACTCAGCCGCCGGCCGGCGGGTACCGCAGCCGGAAGCGCTCGCAGACCACCGGCATGTCGGGCTGGAACACCCGGCCGACCTGCGCGCATTCGCGGCTGAAGAACTGCGTGTGCGCCTCCCGCCAGAAGGCCAGCGAGCCGTCGCCCTCGCCTTCGGAGGCAGCGAAGTCGGCGCCGATCTGATCGAAGGGCAGGACTTCCACCGCCAGCGTCTGGATCACGCACAGCGGCACGCCCGCGCCGCTGGTGACGATGCTGAGCTGGCCGGGCCGGGGCAGCGGCTTGGCTTCGGCCTGGTAAGTCCACAACGCCGAGGCCGTGGCGCGCTTGGTGCCCTGCAGCACCAGCGCGGCCAACTCGTCGGCCAGCGCCGGGCTGTCGCCGAAGGCAAAGGCCTCGCAAAACTGCGCCTCGTCCGCCCCGCCGCAAGCCCGGGCAAAGGCGTTCCAGAAATCGCGCAAGGCTTCGGGCACGGCCATGTGCGGCGCCTGTCAGCGGGCAGGCGTAGCCAGACCGCCTGCGCTACTCCAGCACGACCGCGGTACCACTGGCCGACACCATCAGCATGCCGTTGCCCTGGCCGAGGACTTCGTAGTCCAGGTCCACCCCGACCACGGCATTGGCGCCGAGCTGGCTGGCGCGCTCTTCCAGCTCCTTCAAGGCAATGTCACGCGCGCGTTGCAGCTCCTTCTCGTAGGTGGCCGACCGGCCGCCGACGATGTCGCGGATGCCGGCGAACAGGTCCTTGAAGACGTTGGCGCCGAGGATGGCTTCGCCGGTGATGACGCCGCAGTACCTGGCGATCTTGCGTCCTTCGACGCTGGGGGTGGTGGTGATCAGCATGCTTGCCTCCGGTGGGGGGGAGTGAGGGGGGATGGGACCGGCGCGCGGGCCGGGCTAGAGCAGCCCAGCCCGCGCCTTGGCGCCATAGCGCCCGCGCGCACTGCCGACCAGGAAGCCCAAGACCAGCAGTTGCAGCAGCGCGACCAGCGCGACGAGATCGACGAGGTTCATGGCCTTCGGGTTGATGCAGTGAAGCGCGGCAGCGCACAAGCCCGACATTCTGCAACCTGCACGGCCCGCAGCCTGGGGCCACGCGGCGACTTGACTTGCAAGGTCATTGTCGCGATGCCGGCTTGCCCACAGACTGCCGCCATCGATGGAGGGCAGCATGCGGAAGTTGTTCCTGGTCTTGGTGCTGGCGGCCTTTGCCGCGCTGACGATGGCGGCCGTGGCAAAGCACGGCTACGTAGGCATCTTCAAACAACAGTTGCAGAGCCTGGCCGGGCTGCAGGTGCTGGCCGACCTGGGCATCGCACTGTTGCTGGTGCTCACCTGGCTGTGGCGCGACGCGCGGGCCTACGGCCGCAACCCGTGGCCGTGGATCGCGCTGACGCTGGCAGCAGGATCCTTCGGGCCTTTGCTGTACCTGCTGAGTGCGCCGCAGCGCGCGCGGCTCAAGGCCTTGGGGGCAGCCGGTCGAAAATGAAGAACCTGCCGTCCGGCAAGGGTCCGCGCGCGGCGGAGCGCTTGCCCCGCCGGCACGTGGACGAGCAGCTCAGGCGCTGCCGGCCTTGACCTTCAGCCGCCAGGCATGCAGCAGCGGCTCGGTGTAGCCGCTGGGCTGCGCCAGGCCCTTGAACACCAGGTCGCTGGCCGCCTGGAACGCGGCCGATTGATCGAAGCGGCCGGTCATGTTCTGGTACAGCGGGTCGCCGGCGTTCTGCTGGTCCACCACCTTGGCCATGCGCTTCAGCGTGGCCTTGACCTGTGCCTTCGTCACCACGCCATGCAGCAGCCAGTTGGCGATGTGCTGGCTGCTGATGCGCAGCGTGGCGCGGTCTTCCATCAGGCCGACGTCGTGGATGTCCGGCACCTTGGAGCAGCCCACGCCCTGGTCGATCCAGCGCACCACGTAACCCAGGATGCCCTGGGCGTTGTTGTCGATCTCCTGCTGCTTCTCGGCGTCGCTCCAGTTCGGCTTCTTCGCCACCGGCACCGTCAGCAGGGCATCAAGCATGGCCTCGCGCTCGGCATCGACGTCGGTCCTCTCCAGCGCCTTCTGCACCTTGAACACGTCCACCTGGTGGTAGTGCAGCGCGTGCAGCGTCGCCGCGGTCGGGCTGGGCACCCAGGCGGTGTTGGCGCCGGCCTGCGGATGCACGATCTTGGCCTTGAGCATCGCGCCCATCAGGTCGGGCATGGCCCACATGCCCTTGCCGATCTGCGCCTTGCCGCGCAGCCCGCACTCCAGCCCGACCAGCACGTTGCTGCGCTCGTAGGCCTGGATCCAGGCGCTGCTCTTCATGTCGCCCTTGCGGATCATCGGCCCGGCGTGCATGGCGGTGTGCATCTCGTCGCCAGTGCGGTCGAGGAAACCGGTGTTGATGAAGGCCACGCGGTCGGCGGCCGCGGCGATGCAGGCCTTGAGGTTGACGCTGGTGCGGCGCTCCTCGTCCATGATGCCGAGCTTGACCGTGGCCTTGGGCAGGCCGAGCAGCGCCTCGACGCGGCCGAACAGCTCGCTGGCGAAGGCCACCTCGGCCGGACCATGCATCTTCGGCTTGACGATGTAGACCGAGCCATGGCGCGAATTGCGGATGCCCGGCTTCCCCAGGCCCTTCAGGTCGTGCAGCGCGATCGTGGTGGTGACCACCGCGTCGAGGATGCCCTCGGGAATCTCGCGTCCGTCCTCGCCCCACAGCACCGCCGGGTTGCTCATCAGGTGGCCGACGTTGCGCACGAACAGCAGCGAGCGGCCGTGCAGCGCCACGTCCTCGCCGCGCGGGCCGGTGTACTGGCGGTCGGGGTTCAGGCCGCGGGTGAAGCTCTTGCCGCCCTTGGCGACCGTTTCTGTGAGCGTGCCGCGCAGGATGCCGAGCCAGTTGCCGTAGGCCTGCACCTTGTCGGCGGCATCGACCACCGCCACCGAGTCCTCGAGGTCCATGATGGTCGACAGCGCGGATTCGAGCACCAGGTCGCACACGCCGGCCGGGTCGTCGCGGCCGATCGGGTGCGCACGGTCGATGCGGATGTCCATGTGCAGGCCGTGGTGCGACAGCAGCACGCCCGACGGCGCGTCGGTCTCGCCCTGGAAGCCGACGAACTGCGCCGGGTTCTTCAGGCCGACGACTTTGCCGTCCTTCAGCGTCACCGCCAGGTTGTTGTCGACCACGCGGTAGGCGGTGGACTCGAGGTGCGAGCCCTTGGACAGCGGCACGCAGCGGTCGAGCACATGGCGTGCGTACTCGATGACCTTGGCGCCGCGTTTCGGGTTGTAGCCGCTGCCCTTTTGGGCGCCGTCATCCTCAGACAGCACATCGGTGCCGTAGAGCGCGTCGTACAGCGAGCCCCAGCGCGAGTTGGCGGCATTCAGCGCATAACGCGCGTTGGTGATCGGCACCACCAGCTGCGGCCCGGCCTGCAGCGCCAGCTCGGCGTCGACGTTCTTGGTCGTCACCTTGACCTTGGCCGGCACCGGCACCAGGTAGCCGATCTTCTGCAGGAAGGCGCGGTACTTGCGCATGTTCTTGATCGGGCCCGGGTGGGCCTTGTGCCAGGCGTCGATCTCGGCCTGCAGCCGGTCGCGCTCGGCCAGCAGCGCGGCGTTCTTCGGGGCCAGGTCGTGCACGATCTGGTCGAAGCCCTGCCAGAAGGTGGCGGGCTCGACGCCGGTGCCGGGCAGGACCTGGTCTTCGATGAAGCGCAGCAACTCGGTGGCGACTTGCAGGCGGTGGACGGTGGTGCGTTCGGTCATGGCGTCGTTCGGTTCGAGGGGGTGGGAAAGAAGTCGAGCACCGCGCGCAGGCTGCTGCCGATGCGCGTCGGTTCGGTGTCCAGCTGTTCCAGCGGCAACCCGGCACGGTTGACCCACAACGTGGTGTAGCCGTACCAGGTGGCGCCGATCGCGTCCCAGCCGTTGCTGGAGACGAAGAGGATGTCGCGCACCGGCAGCTTCAGCGCCGCCGGGCCGAGCGCATAGGCGGCCGGGTCGGTCTTGTAGCGGCGCGTTTCGTGCACGCTGATCAGCGGGTCGAGCAGGCCGTCCAGGCCGGCGCTCTTGACGGCCACGGCCAGCATCTGCGGGTCACCGTTGCTCAGGATGCCGGCGGGGATGTCCCGCGCCTTCAGTGCCTGCAGCACCGGCTTGTTCTCCGGGAAGCTGCTGAGATGGTGGTACTGGTTCATCAACCGATCCTCGGCCGCAGCGTCCATCGGCAGACCCAGTCGCTGCGCCGCATAGCGCAGGCCAGCGCGGGTGATCTCCCAGAACGGCCGGTAGCGCTCGCCCTGCACGCCGCTCATCGAGGCCAGCCGGCTGTATTCGATCTGCTTGTCGCGCCACAGCATGCTCAGCCGCTCGCCCTGGCCGGGGAACAACTGCTCGGCCAGCGTCGACACGCTGTAGACGTCGAAGAGCGTGCCGAACGCGTCGAACAGTACCGCACGCGGCGTATGCGGCGCGCGCGAACGGGTCGGCATGGGGGCGGGATCCATGGCGTGAATCTATGCCGAAGCGGAGCCGCCATTCCGTGCACCTGGGGTCTTGGATTTGTGACCTGAAGTGAGGCATTCACTGCCCAACGCGCGCCGCCCCTGCGACCGGCGCATGGAATGAGCGACACTTAGGCCGGTTGATTTGTGATTTATCCGAAGCCAATCTCCGGCCATGGCCAGACTAAAGCAAATCGAATCGTTCGTAGCAGTGGCTTTGAAGGGCAGCCTGACCGCCGCGGCCAATGCCGAGGGCGTGGCCCCGGCGGTGATCGGACGGCGCATCGACGCGCTGGAGGAACGCCTGGGCGTGAAGCTGCTGGTGCGCACCACGCGGCGCATCACGCTCACCCACGAAGGCAGCGCCTTCCTCGAAGATTGTCAGCGCTTGCTTGCCGATATCGCCAACGCCGAAGCCAGTGTCAGCGCGGGCGGCGTCAAGGCCAGCGGGCACCTGCGCATCACCGCGCCGGCCGGTTTCGGGCGCCGCCACGTGGCCCCGCTGGTGCCCGGCTTCCTGCTGCAGCACCCGGAAGTGAGCCTGTCGCTGAACCTCAGCGACCGGGTGGTGGACATCGTCAACGAAGGCGTCGACTGCGCCGTGCGCGTCGGCGACCTGCCGGATTCAAGCCTGGTCAGCGTGCGCCTGGCCGACAACCGCCGGCTGTGCGTGGCCTCACCCGACTACCTGAAGCGTGCCGGCACGCCGGCGCACCCCTCGGAGCTGGCGCGGCATGAATGCCTGACGCTGTCCTCCGACGCCAGCCAGACGCGCGGCTGGGCCTTCCTGGTGGACGGCGAACTGATCCACCTGCGCCCGCGCGGCCGCCTCGACTGCAGCGATGGCCAGGTGCTGCACGACTGGTGCCTGCGCGGCATGGGCATCGCCTGGCGCAGCACCTGGGAGGTGGAGCGCGAGGTCGCCGAAGGCCAGCTGGTGGCGCTGCTGGAGGACTTCATCGCGCCGCCGAACGGCATCTATGCGGTGTTCCCGCAGCGCAAGCATCTGCCGCTGCG
>JAGTRL010000252.1 GCA_018261815.1 Pseudomonadota bacterium | reverse complement strand
GCGGGCCATGGCGACGGGCGACGAGCGCGTCTTCATCAGCTACTCGCGGCGCGACTACTACTTCGCCGAATCGTTGACGCTGCAACTGCGCCAGCGCGGCGTGGCCGCCTGGATGGACGTGCTCGAGCTGCAACCCGGCGCGGACTGGGAAGCCGCCCTGTTCGAGGCCATCGACGCTTGCGCGGCCTTCGTGCTGATCGCCTCGCCGGCGGCGCTGGCCTCCGGGCCGGTGCAACGCGAATGGCAGCGCGCGCTGGCGATGGGTCGGCGCGTGCTGCTGCTGGGCTGGCACCGGCGGGTGCACCTGCCGGCCGAACTGCAGGGCTGCGAGTGGCTGGACTTTCGCGGCCGCTTCCGGCCCGTGTTGGCGCGGTTGGTGCAGCGATTGACCGTGCCGGACGTGAAGGCCTCCCCCGCCGGACCACGACCCGGCCATGGGCCCGTGCTGCCGCCCGCGGTGCTGAGCGTGCTGGTGGCGCTGCTGCTGCCGATCGCCGGCTATGCCTTTGCCATCGCGCCCGACGCGGCGCTGGATGGACCCGAAGACTTCGTTCCAGGCTTGGGCCGCGCCGGCAGCGCGGCGTTGTTCGCGCTGTTCGGCCTGGGCCTTGTCTGGATGCTGTCACTCAGCCTGGTGCAGCGGCGCATGGGCATGACGCGGCTGATGCTGTGCCTGGCCTTCGTGTCGGCCCCTTTCATGCTGACGGCCTGGAAGGTGTTGCGCGAAGGCGCGGCGGGCGTGGCGCAGATGCACGGCCAGGTCGGCCAGCGCGTGCTCGAGCACCTGCCGTGGGTCTGGCTGCTGGCAGCGCTGCCGCTTCTGGCGATGGCGTGGATCGTGCTGGCGCGGCCGCCGGGGTTGCTGCACTGGATGCCCACCGGCAAGGCCTGGGAACGCATGCGCCGCCCCGGCCGGGGGCTGCGGCCGAGCGCCGCCACGCCGGCGCAGGCGCTGGCAGCGGTGCGCCGCTACCGGCTGCTGCACGATCCGGCCGATGCGCCGCTGGCCGACAGCCTGCGCGCGCTGCTGGCCGGCCAGGGTGCGCAGGAACAGGCCGACCCGTCGGCCCGGCCGGTTCTGCTGCTCAGCAACCGCACGGGGCGCGACTGGCTGGCGCGGCACGAACAGCTCGGCGCCGATCCGGCGCTGCTGCTGGTGGTGGGCAGTGCCATCGGCCTGCCGTCGACGCTGGGCTGGCTCTGGAGCCGGCAATGGATCGACCTGCGCCGCGGCTCGCTGCCGCCGTCGTCCACCGCGGCCTTGCTGCCGACCTTGCCCGAGTCAGTGACTCAACTGCGGCTGCCGGCGCCCGTGGCGCGGCTGCATGCGCTGCTGTGCGCGCTGGCCGTGCTGCTGGGCCTGCTGGGCTACCTGACGACGCCGGCGGCCGTGACCGCTGCCGACGAAGCCTCGGTGCCGATGCTGGCCGGCGCGCTGCTGTGAGGCCTGTGGATCTGGTGCGCACGCCGGCTGCTGCGCCGCGAGCAGCCGGCCGCATCGCTGCGCCGCTGGCTGGCGCGCCTGCTGGCCGTCGGGCTGCTTTTCGTGGTGCTGGCGCCGCTGGGCCGCGACCTGGAGGCCGAGGCGCGGGCCGCCGGTGCCGTGGGTGCTGTGGCTGCCCTGCTGCTCGGCGTGGCCTGTTGGCGCGCGCTGCCGCAGGTGCAGGCCTGGCTGCCGCAGGCGCTGCCGTTGTTGCCAGCCGCGCAGCGCCTGGCGCCGCCGGCCGACTGGCGCACCACCCTGGTCGTGACCGCCTTCGTCTTCATCTGGGTGCTGCCGGTGCAGCTGTGGGTGCCGCAGCTGATGCGCTGAGTGGTCGTGACCGCCTCAGGCCTGCGCGTGCAGCGCGCGCAGCGCCTGCGCCTGCGCCAGCGTGCTCCGGTGGCCGATCGTCATCAGCCGTTCGCGGTATTCGCGGTCGAAGCCGGCCCAGTAGCCCAGGTCGGGGTGGAGCAGCAGGTCGGCGGCGTCGGCATCGGGCCGGGTGAGGGCGCGCTTGCGCAGGTCGGCCTCGCGGTAGGCCTCGGCGCCCGCTGGCGCCCGCTCCTCGTGCGCCGAGGCATCCACCGCCAGCACCCGCACCGCGCCGAGCCTGCGGGCCAGGCGCACCGGCAGCGGCATCACCAGGTCGGCGTCGGCGTAGAGCTCGCCGCGGATGCGCACCGGCGCGAAGCGTCCCTCGATGGCCGAGGCGGCCTGCATCGCCACGCCGGCATCGCCGCGGGTGAAGCCGATGACGCTGCCGTCGCGCAGCCGCTGCACGGCGCAAACCATCGGCGTGGGCAGCGCCTGCAGCACACGGCCGTCGAGCTGCAGGTTGACGAACTGCGCCAGCGGCCGCCCGTTCAGCAGGCCCGGCGTGGCCGGGCTCCAGCCCAGCAGCGTCCAGGGCGGGGTGTCGAGCGCCAGGCGGCGCAGCTCGGCCGCAGGCAGCCCGGCCGCGCACAGCGTGCCGACGAAGGCGCCCACCGAGGCGCCGACGATGACATCGGGCCGCAGCCCGAGCTGCTGCAGCGCCTGGATGACGCCCACGTGCACGAAGCCGCGCGGCCCGCCCGAGCCGAACACCCAGGCGACCTGCGGCCTGGTTGCCAGCGGTGCCGCAGACGGTGCATCCGGGCCCTCATGGTTCCTGTCGCCGCCCAGGCCGCAGCCGCCCAGCGCCAGCGCGCCCAGGGACAGCAGCCGGCGCCGCGACAGGGCCGGCGGCGTGCAGCATGCGGCGCTTTGTGGCACAACGCCGTCACGGCACAACGAAGGAGTGAGCATGCAAGGAAGGTGGTGGCAAGGGCTGCTCGGCCTGCTGGCCCTGGTCGGCTTGTATGGCTGCGGCACGCCCTATGCGACCGTGCCGAATGCCGAGGGCCGGCCGGTGATGCTGCTGGGCCACGACCCGGTGGCCTACTTCACACGACAGCAGCCGTTGCGCGGCGACCCGGCCTTGCGCGTCGACCTGCCTCAGCGCAGCTACTACTTCGCCACCCGCGAGCACATGGCGCTGTTCCAGGCCGACCCGGCACGCTACGAGCCGCAGTACGGCGGATTCTGTGCCAGCGGCGCGGCCTTCGCCATCAAGCTGGGCAGCGACCCCACGGCTTGGGCGGTGTACCAGGGCCGGCTGTTCATCTTCGGCGACATCCTCGGCCAGACGGCCTGGCAGCTCGACCCGGCCTGGAACGTGGCCCATGGCGATGAACAATGGCCGGCCATCCGCGACACCGGCTGGCGCGCCGCCTCGCTGGCGGCCTATGCGAACAAGGTGCCGTACTACCAGACCGGGGCGCAGATCAAGGCCGAGTGGCTGGCCCGCCATCCGGGCGGCCGCTATCCAGACTACGACCCCGGCGGCATGGTCACCAACCTGTTCCTCAAACCGCCCGGCTGGCGCGCGGCGGAAGGCTTCGGCCAGCCGGCGCTGGGCTACCCGCGATAGCGGCCGCGCGTGGCCTTCAGCTCTTCTTGGCCTGGGCCGCGGCCACCTCCTTGGCCAGTTCCTCGCCGCTCTTGTAGTGCGGCACGCGCAATACCAGTCGCTTGCTGCGCTGCCAGAAGCTGTTGCTGCCGTCGACCTCGGCCTTCCAGTACTGGTCGGCGAGCTTGATGTTGCCCGGCACGTCGAGCAGGAAGGCATCCATGCTGCCCTGGCCGCCGAAGATGTAGAGCTTGCCGTCGACGATGCGCCAGGTGTCGGCATCGCCGCCCCAGGGGATGGCATAGGCGATGCCGTTGGCGCAGTAGCCGCCGTACTGCGGCAGGTACTTCTGCGGCGCGGCATCGAACAGTGCCTTGTGCTCGGCGCTGGCGAAGCGGAATGTGACGTCCTGGTAGCGGCTGCGGTATTGCGGGCTGCCCTGCACGTACTTGCCCTGGGTGAAATAGGCCACCACGTCGGCGCCCTTGAGCATCACGCGGTCGTCGCCGGCGTCGGCCACCGCATTGACCGGTTTCAGCGTGCCCGGCGGGTTCTGCGCCGTCATCGACGAACAGCCGGACAGCAGCGCGGCGAACAGCAGGCCGATGCCGGCCACTCTGGAAAGCGAGGGGGCATGAAGTCGCATCATCAGGTTGCTCCTGGGGTGTCGTGGGAAATGTCGAGGCGCGTCGGCGTGGGCACGCTGGGCCGGGTGAAGGTGGCCTCTTGCGGCAGGGGCCGTTCGAGGTACGGCGCCGGCCAGCCGAGCAGCGCGCTGGCCTGCTCGGCCCGCTCGCGCAATTGCTCGCGGTCGCGCCCGCCGAGGTGGACGATGCCGTAGCGGTGGCTGCCGGTCCACTTGAAGTCGCGCTCCAGTGCATGGCCGTGCTTGGGGAAGCAGAACAGCAGGCCATCGGGATGCCGCTGCCCGAAGGCCGCGCGCGCGGCTGCGCCCGGTGGCGGCGGCGCGGCGCCTGGGCGCATGGCGCGGTACACCAAGCTGGCGGCCGCACCGGCGCTCGGCGCGGCGCGGGGCACGGCCAGCGGGTCCTCGCCGCAGGCCAGCGCCACCGCCATCGCATGCGCGTCCAGGCCGAGCACGCGCTGGTGCAGGTCGCCGAACTGCGAGGCCAGGCGCGGGTTGCACTCGATCACGCTCAGGCGCCCGCTGGCCGGGTCGTGGAAGAACTCCAGGTTGAAGAAGCCATGGCGGTAGCCGATGGCCTGCAGGAAGCGCTGCGCCACCTGCAGCGCCTGCTGCTGCACGGCCTGCGGCAGGCGGCTCGGCACCTCCCAGCGCATGAAGGCCTGGGTGCCGGGCACCATCACCGCGTCGACCACGCCCAGCGCATGCACCTGGCCGTCCTGCACCCAGCCGTCCAGGTTGTATTGCGGCGTGTCCGGCGGCACCGGCTCCTCCAGCATCAGGCGGTGCGCGCTGCCGGCCTGCGGCAGCCGCTCGCGGCAGACCCGGTCGAAGGGCTCGACCAGCCGGCGGATGACCCACAGCTCGCGCCGGCCGAAGCGGGTGTGGGCCTGCAGCTCGTCTCGGTTCTCGACCCGGCGCGCCAGCACCGAGAAGGCGGCCTTCACCGGCTTGACGAAGCACGGGTAGCTCAGCCCTTCTGGCGCCGGGTCGCCATAGTCTGCCTCCAGCGGTGCGAAGCCCAGGTTGGCCTGCGGCAGCACCTGCTGCAGCACGCGGCGCGCGTGCAGCTTGTGCTGCGCGGCCAGGATGCTTTCCGGCGTGGCCCCGGGCAGGCCCAGCTTCTCGGCCACCAGGGCGGCGGCCAGAGCGCCGAACTGCTCGTGGTGCGACAGCACGCCGCGCCAGGCGGCGCGGCGGCCGCGTGCCGCCTGGCGCCGCGCGAAGCGTTCCAGGTCGAAGCCGATCAGCGCCGCATTGCTTGGGAAGGAGAACAGGTCGAAGCCGGCATGATCGAAACGCTGCTCGCCCAGGCGCTGCAGGGCCATGCGGTCCCACTCGTAGGCAAACAGCCAGCCGGCGCGAGGAGCTGCGGGCATCAGCCGGCCTCCTGCAGGCGCCGGTGCCGAACGGCCAGCGCGGCGGCCAGCAGCAGGCTGCAGGCCGCCGCCAGCCACAGCAGGTGCCGGCCCGGCAACCCTTGGAGCAGCGCCTGCAGCGATTGCCCGGCCCAGACATAGGGCAGGCTGCCCAACGTCAGGCCGGCCAGGCTGGGCCAGAAGAAGGCCGGCACCGACATGCGGCTCAGGCCGAGCAGCGGGTTCAGCACCGGGTAGGGCACCAATGGCAGCAGGCGCAGCCCGACGAGGCCCGGTGCGCCGTGCCGCGCGATGAGCGCATCCAGCCCCTGCAGGCGGTGTACGAGCCGGCGCTGTACCCGCTCGCGGGCCCAGTGCCGCGCCGCCAGAAAGGCCAGCAGCGCGCCGAGCGTGGACGCCAACCCCACCAGCAGCGTGCCGGCCAGCGTGCCGAAGGCGCTGCCGGCCAGCAGCGAAAGCGCGGCGCAGCCGGGCAGGGCCAGTGCCGACAGCAGCACGAAGGTCAGCATGAAGCCGGCCAGGAACAGCGCCGGCGCCTGCTGCTGCCAGGCGAGCAGGCGCAGCGCCTGCTGCGCCCACCAGGACGCGTCGAAGAGGGCGGCGGCATCGGCGTCGGCCAAGCGCAGCGCGGCGGCCAGCCCGAGAGCCAGCGCGCCTGCCAGCAGCACCAGCCGGCGCCACGGCAGGACGCCGCGCCGAGCA
>JAGTRL010000251.1 GCA_018261815.1 Pseudomonadota bacterium | reverse complement strand
CATCATGATCCTGCCGGCCTTCGGCATCGTCAGCGCCATCGTGCCGGCCTTCGCGCGCAAGAAGCTGTTCGGCTATGCCTCGATGGTCTATGCCACGGCATCGATCGCGATCCTCTCCTTCATCGTCTGGGCGCACCACATGTACACCACCGGCATGCCGGTGACCGGGCAGCTGTTCTTCATGTACGCCACCATGCTGATCGCCGTGCCCACCGGCGTGAAGATCTTCAATTGGATCGCGACCATGTGGCGCGGCTCGATGACCTTCGAAACCCCGATGCTGTGGGCGGTGGGCTTCATCTTCGTGTTCACGATGGGCGGCTTTACCGGCCTGATCCTGGCGATGGCGCCGGTGGACATCCAGTTGCAGGACACCTACTACGTGGTGGCGCACTTCCATTACGTGCTGGTGGCCGGTTCGCTGTACGCGATGTTCGGCGGTGTCTACTACTGGGGCCCGAAGTGGACCGGCGTGATGTACTCGGAGACCCGCGGCAAGATCCACTTCTGGGGCTCGCTGATCTTCTTCAACATCACCTTCTTCCCAATGCACTTCCTGGGGCTGGCCGGCATGCCGCGACGTTATGCCGACTATCCGATGCAGTTCGCCGACTTCAACATGTGGGCCACCGTGGGCGCCTTCGGCTTCGGCCTGATGCAGGTGTACTTCTTCGTCTTCGTGGTGCTGCCGATGATGCGCGGCCAGGGCGCGCCTGCACCGCAGAAGCCCTGGGAAGGCGCCGAAGGTCTGGAATGGGAAGTGCCGTCGCCGGCGCCGTGGCACACCTTCGAGAACCCGCCGAAGCTCGACAGCACCGCCACGCGGGTGATCGCCTGAACGCGGGCATGAGCACCGAGTCGCAGCGCAAGGCGAACCTGCGCACGGCCTGGATCCTGGCCGCGATCGCGATCGTGTTCGGCCTGGGCTTCGTGCTGCGCGTCGCCGTGCTCGGCGGCTGACACAACGCCATGTCTGCGTTCTCCGCCCGATCGCTGCTGCTGGCCGACAACCGCCGCATGCTGGGCAAGCTGCTGGTCGTGGCCTTGCTGATGTTCGGCTTCGGCTATGCCCTGGTGCCGATGTACCGCGCCATTTGTGAGGCACTGGGCGTGAACGTGCTCTCGCTGGCCGAGCAGCGCCGTGGTGATGCGGCGGCTGGCCGCAGCGGCAACACACAGGTCGACATGACACGCACGGTCACCGTGGAATTCGACGCCAACTCGCGCGGGCCCTGGGACTTCAAACCCGCCAAGGCGTCGGTGACGGTGCATCCTGGCGAACTGGCCACGGTGATGTACGAGTTCCGCAACAAGCAGGACCGCACCATGGCCGCACAGGCCATTCCCAGCTACGCGCCGAAGCAGGCGATGGCGCACTTCAACAAGCTCGAGTGCTTCTGCTTCAACGAGTACACGCTCAAGGCCGGCGAGTCGAAGCAGTGGCCGGTGGTCTTCGTCATCGACCCCAAGCTGCCGAAGGACGTGACCACGATCACCTTGTCCTACACCTTCTTCGAGGTCGGCGGCAAGACACCGCCGGCACCGGCCGGGGGGCTGCTGCGTCCGACCGCGGGCGTCGCCGCGCCGGAGTCGCGGCTGTGAAGTCGCAGCCCGGTGGACTCAAGGATGCGGCCAGCCGGCCGGCGTCGCCGCTGCAGACCTTCCGCGCGGTGGCTTGGTCGTTCTTCGGCATCCGCCGTTCCGCCGACCACGCCCAGGACATGCAGAGGCTGAACCCGGTGCACGTGATCGTGGCCGGTGTCATCAGCGCGGCGCTGTTCGTGCTGGCGCTGGTGCTTCTGGTGCGCTGGGTCATCGGCAGCGGTGTCGCCAGCTGAGCTTTCGCAAGATCCATTCATTTCATCCGTACCGCGTATCGAGGAGCAACAAAACCATGTCGGCCAACGCACATCCAGGCTCCACCCCGTACTACTTCGTTCCCGCCCCGTCGAAGTACCCCGTGCTGGTGGCCACAGGCATGTTCTTCGTGATCCTCGGCGCAGGCCAGTGGATCAACGGCCACGGCTGGGGCGCGTACTCGCTGCTGCTCGGCCTGGTCATCTGGCTCAGCGTGATGTTCCAGTGGTTCAGCACCGCCATTGCCGAGGACCGCAGCGGCCTGTACTCGCCGCGCGTCGACGCGTCCTTCCGCTGGAGCATGAGCTGGTTCATCTTCTCGGAGGTGATGTTCTTTGCCGCCTTCTTTGGCGCGCTGTACTGGGCCCGGGTGCATTCGGTGCCGATGCTCGGCAACCTGGATCACCAGCTCCTGTGGCCGGACTTCAAGGCCGCCTGGCCCACCGTTCTGGCCGGGTCCACCGCATCGCCTGCCGGTACCGTGGAGCCTTTCGTCACCATGGGCCCGTGGCCGCTGCCGACGATCAACACCGCGCTGCTGCTGACGTCGGGCGTCACGCTGACCATCGCCCACCATGCGCTGATCGCCAACCAGCGTTCGAAGTGCATCGCCTGGATGTGGATCACCGTGCTGCTCGGCCTCACTTTCCTGGGCGTGCAGGCCTATGAATACATCCACGCCTACAACGACCTGAACCTGAAGCTCAGTTCCGGCGTGTTCGGCTCGACCTTCTTCATGCTCACCGGCTTCCACGGCTTCCACGTGTTCGTGGGCATGCTGATGCTGACCTTCATCACGCTGCGGCTGATGAAGGGCCATTTCACGCCGGAGAGCCATTTCGGCTTCGAGGGCGCCGCCTGGTACTGGCACTTCGTCGACGTCGTCTGGCTCGGCCTGTACTTCCTGGTCTACTGGCTTTGACGCCTGGCGCCGAGCGCGCCTGATGCGGTTGCGCAGCGCGTTCGGCCTCGACAACCTGTCGCCGCGCCTCAGTTGCTGAGCGGGATGCCGGTGGGCTTGATCCAGCCCATCCAGTAGCTGAACAGCACCAGCAGGAAGATCGCGATGGACAGGCCGACGCGCACGGCCAGCGCGCGGGCCATCATCGTGCCGCGTGGGTCGCTGTCGCGGCCCTTCTTCAGCATCAGCACACCGGCACTGGCCAGCGCCACCACCACCGCCAGCAGGAACAGCACGATCACGATCTTCATGGGTCAGGATTATTTCACCCTCGCCCCGCCGGCCCTGCCGGCGGGCCGGGCCATTGCCGGGGCAAGGTGGTGAGTCTGCGGGCGTTCATCGTGCTGCTGACCGCAGTGGCCGGGGCGTTGGTGACCGCCAGGCTGGGTCTGTGGCAACTGGACCGCGCCGCACAGAAGACGGCATGGCACGAGTCGCTGGTCGCGCGCGGCGCACTGCCGGCGCTGGCTGCGTCGCAACTGGCCCGCACCGTGGAGGCGGCAGCCGAGCAGCAGCACCGCAGGGTCGTGCTCGAAGGCCGCTGGCTGGCCTCGCGCAGCGTCTATCTGGACAACCGGCAGATGAATGGGCGACCCGGCTTCTTCGTCGTCACGCCGCTGCAGATCGCGCCGGACGACGTGGTGTTGGTGCAGCGAGGCTGGGTGCCGCGCAATGCGCTCGAGCGCGAGCGCCTGGCCGCGGTGGACACGCCCACCGGCGCGGTACGGATCGAAGGCCGGATCGCCCCGGGTCTGGCAAGGCTGTACGAGTTCGACAGCGCTGTCTCGGGTGTGATCCGGCAGAATCTCGATGTGGCGGAATTTGCTCGCGAAACCGGGCTCGCCCTGCGGCCACTGGCCGTCGTGCAGCTGGACGGCGCCGCGACCCCGGCCGATGGATTGCTGAGGCAATGGACGCCGCCCGTGCTCGATGTCTCCAAGCACCACGGCTATGCACTGCAGTGGTTTGCACTCAGCACCCTCATCACGGGTCTCTATGTCTGGTTTCAACTCATCCACCCGCGACGCCGCCGCTCGCTCTGAAGCCGTGGGCTTCACGGTGCATTCGATGCCCGCGCCCGAGCTGCAGGCCGACGCTCGGCGCACCCGCATGGGCCGCGTCAAGATGCTGCTGGTGTTGCTGGTCTGCGCCGCACCGGTGGTGGCCTCGTACTTCAGCTACTTCGTGCTGCGCCCGCAGGCGCGCAGCAACTATGGCAGCCTGATCCTGCCGACGCGCAGCCTGCCGGCGCTGCCGCTGTACACGCTCGACGGAGAGGCGGTCGACGCCAAGTCGTTGCATGGCCAGTGGTTGCTGCTTACTCTGGGCGCGGCCGACTGCGACGGCGAATGCCAGCAGCGGCTGTACATGCAGCGCCAGTTGCGCGAGATGGTCGGCCGCGAGCGTGAACGGATCGACAAGATCTGGCTGGTCACCGACGGTGCCGAGCTGCCAGCGACCCTGCGCACCGCGCTGCAGGCCGATCCGGCGCTGCGCGTGCTGCGCGTGCCGCGCGCGGCGCTGGCGGCCTGGCTGCAGCCGGAAGAGGGCCATGCACTCGAACAGCACCTGTACCTGGTCGACCCGATGGGCGAATGGATGATGCGCATGCCGGCCGACCCTGACCCGGCGCGCGTCAAGCGCGACCTGGAGCGCCTGCTGCGTGCCTCGTCGTCGTGGGACCTGCCGGGCCGCTGAGGCGCACGATGGACTTCGCGCCGAGCCTCCGCCTGCTGATGCTGGCCAGCGCCATTGCGCTGCTGCTGCTGGGCTGGGTGTGGATGCGCCAGGCAAAGACTGATGCGCGCACTCGGCTGGTGGCGCTGACGGCCTTGACGCTGTTCCTGACCTTCGACCTGATCGTCTTCGGCTCCTTCACGCGGCTCAGCGATTCCGGCCTGGGCTGCCCCGACTGGCCCGGCTGTTACGGCCATGCCAGCCCCCTCGGCGCGGCCGCCGACATCCACGCCGCGCAGACGGCGCAGCCCACGGGGCCGGTGACCTTCAGCAAGGCCTGGATCGAGATGATCCACCGCTACCTGGCGATGACCGTCGGCGCCCTGATTCTGGTGGTCACGCTGGCCAGCTGGGCGGCCCGGCGCACGCTGCCGTTGTCGCCCTGGTGGGCCACCGGCACTCTGGCCTGGGTGCTGATGCAGGGCCTGTTCGGGGCCCTCACCGTCACCTGGAAACTGCACCCGGCCATCGTCATGCTGCACCTGCTGGGCGGCATGGGCTTGCTGGCGCTGCTGGTGGCCCAGCACGAGGCGCTGCGCGCCCGGGTGCTGCATTGGCCTGCCTGGGCCAGGAGGCTGTTGCTGGCCGTGCTGGCCCTGCTGGTGTTGCAGATCGCGCTGGGCGCCTGGGTCAGCAGCAACTACGCCGTGCTGGCCTGCAGCGGCTTCCCGCAGTGCAATGGCGCGTGGTGGCCGGACATGGACTTTGGCCATGGCTTCACGCTGAACCGCGAATTGGGCCGCGCCGGCGACGGCGACTTCCTGCCCTTCCAGGCGCTGGTGGCCATCCACATGGCGCACCGTTTGTTTGCCGTTGTCGCCACCCTGGCCCTGTTGGCGCTGGCGCATGTGCTGTGGCACCGCCTCGCACAGCGGCGCACGGCATGGGTTGTGCTGGTGCTCACGCTGCTGCAGGTGGCCAGCGGGCTGTCCAACGTGGTGCTCGGCTGGCCGCTGGCCGCCGCGCTGGGCCATACGGCCGGAGCGGCGGCTCTGGTCGGCGTGCTCAGTGCCTTGCTGGCGCGCGCGGCGCGCGGCCGCGCGGGCTCCTAGAATCGACGGCTCCCATGTCACAGACCCTTGCCACGCCGGCCCCCGGCGCCAACCGCTGGGCCCAGTACTACGCGCTGACCAAGCCGCGCGTGGTGCAGTTGATCGTGTTCTGCGCACTGATCGGCATGCTTCTGGCCGAACCCGGCTGGCCCGATGTGCGCCTGGCCGGTGCGGCCACGCTGGGCATCTGGCTGGTGGCCGGCGCGGCCGCGGCCTTCAACTGCCTGGTCGAGCAGCACATCGATGCGAAGATGGCGCGCACCGCCTGGCGTCCCACCGCCAAGGGCGAACTCACCACCTCGCAGGCGCTGATCTTCTCGGCCGTGCTGTGCGCGATCGGCAGCGCGCTGCTGTACCTGTGGGTCAACCCGCTGACGATGTGGTTGACCTTCGCCACCTTCGTCGGCTACGCGGTCATCTACACGCTGGTCCTCAAGCCGATGACGCCACAGAACATCGTCATCGGCGGCGCGTCCGGCGCGATGCCCCCGGTGCTGGGCTGGGCGGCGATGCGCAACGACGTCGGCCCCGAGGCACTGATGCTGTG